>JAEWJO010000269.1 GCA_023386455.1 Pseudomonadota bacterium
CCGCTCGGTCGCGGTGCCGGCGGCGATTGCGCGGCGCGCGCCCACGCCGGCATCTCGTCGACGATTCCGCGCTTCGTCATCGGCGCGATTCCGCCCTGCGCGCCCACGGCTGGTGCGACGAGCAGGACGGCGACGAGCAGCGTGCGCAGCGGCTGCTTCGCGCGCCAGGCCGCGATCACCGCCGCGGCGGCACACGCGACCCCGATGCCACCATCGAGCAGCGCGCGGCGGAGCGCGTCGCTCTGCACGTCGAGGTCGACCCTCGAGCGCAACGCACCGAGCGCGCCGAGCGCGAGTGCCGTCAGCGCTGCGCCGGCACCGAGCGCGATGAACGCGCGGCGTTGCTCCGTCGAGACCTCGTCGTCGGGCTCGCGCCCGGAAGCGAGCAACGTGTCGAGCCCGACCGCCGCATGCGGCGCGCACAGGATCGCGAGGACCGCGAGGTGCAGCTCGGGCGCACCGAGCCACCACGGCCAGCCGCCGCGGCCGGCGACGAACGCGAGCACGACGAGCGTGATCGCAGAGCCCGCGATCGCCTTCCCGGGCCGTCCGACGACCGCGAGCGCGAGCAGCGGCGCACCGACGTAGAGCCCGGGGAACCAGGCGTCGGCCCCACCGAGCGCGTGAATCGATCCGAGCTGCGCCGGCACGAACAGCTCGAGCCAGCGTGCGACGGGAAGCCCGTGCATCGGCACGCCAGCCGACGCCGGGATCGAGACGCTCGCGGGCACCCACTGGAGCGCGCCGATCGCGAGGCCCATGACGATCGCGACACCGGTCCAGAGGAGCGGTCCGCGCACCGGACGTTGTCCCGGCACGGCTTCCTTCTCCGGTAGCGCGGCGAGCAGGAGCGCGAGCACGACCGCGTCGATCAGGACGCCGAGCTGTCCGCCGAGCGCGGCGAGCCCGACGAACAGTCCCATCATCGCGTAGCGCCGCTGCGTCACCGCCCACGCGATCCACGGCACGTGCGCGAGCGCCGGTAGCGCGCCGCGGATCGCCGCACTCGCGACGATGCCGCTCGTCGCGATCAGCACGCCCGCGGTCACCGCCGCGATCTCGCTCGCGCCTCGCGCGCGGGCCCACAGCGCGACCCCGATCGCGAGCCACAGCAGGTGAAGGATCCACACGAGGTCGAGCGCGTGCGGCGTCGGCGCGAGCCACGCGAGCGGGTACGCGGCGCCGTGACTCGGCTCCGCCGCGAGCGGCACGCCGAAGCCGGTTCCCTCCCACCACGCCGGCAGCTCGCCGCCGAGCACGGCCTCGGCCGCCGCGATCCGGCTCGGCGCCACCTCGACGTGATAGCGCGCGTCGTCCCAGGTCTTGCCGCCGAGCACGACCCGCGCCTCGGCCACGAGGACGACGGTCGCGAGTACGAGCACGATCAGCAGCAGCGATCGTGGCGCCGACACGGGGCGACTATAGAAGGTCGCGATCTTGACAGGGGTGTCCAGCGGGACGAAAACCTCGCCATGCGCCGTGCCCTGTTCGTGCTCGCGCTGGCGACCCTCGCCGGCCCGGCGTGCCGCAAGGCGACGTCAGACGCCCCGTGCGGCGCGGTCGCGAGCCGGCTGTTCACGCTGGCCCGCGAGGATCTCGCGAAGGCGACGGTCGACCCCGTGACGCGCCGTGCAGTGGCCGACCAGCTACCTGCAATGCGCGATTCGCTCACGCAGATCTGTACAGATGGGAAATGGTCTACGCAGGTGCGTAATTGCATGGTCAGCGCCGCGGACCACGCCGCGCTGCAGATCTGCCAGCAGCAGCTCACCGACGAGCAGCGCCGTGCGCTCGACCTTGCCGCTCGCGGCGAGACGTCGTCGCATTGACCGTGCTACATAGTCCGGACCAAAGCGATGGAGATCGACTTTCCGTACGCGCTCTCCGATAACGACGCGAAGTCGCGACTCGAGATTCTCGGCACGTATCTCGGTAACCGTCACGGCATCAAGGTGACGTGGGTGGATGGTCAGCGCGCGAAGTTCTCGGGCAAGTACCTCGTCGTCAAGATCGACGGGGAGCTCACGCTCGGCAACGGGCGCGCCCAGTTCCGGGGCGAAGATCCAGGGTTCCTGTGGCGTAGCCGCGCCAAGGACTACATCCAGGGGAAGCTCGCGAAGTACCTCGACCCGAAGGCCGAGGCATCGACATTACCTACGGGCTAGCGGGCAGCGGCGAGCGAGCGCAGCGCGATCGCGACGGCGCGATCCGCGGCCGCCGGCGACAGGCCCTGGCGCTCGAGACGGCGCTGCAGGCGTTCGATGATGCTCCACACGGAGAGGTCGTTCTGTGCCTTCATGTTCTCTCCTCACGTACGAGGGGTGGGTGTTGGTCTAACAGCAGTGACTCGTCCCTCATTCCTTAGGACTCGTCAGCGGTTTCCTGGTTGCACGGCACCGCCCCGCGTGCTGGTGGGAAGATGTAGGTTCGGCCTCGTGAAGCTCGCGACGTGGAACATCAACTCGATTCGCGCCCGCACCGAGCGCCTGCTCGCCTGGCTGCGTGCGGAGGCCCCCGACGTGCTCTGCCTGCAGGAGACGAAGGTCGAGGACGCGGGATTTCCCGTCGACGTGCTGAAGGCCGCCGGCTACGAGGTCGCGATCTACGGCCAGCGCAGCTACAACGGCGTCGCGATCCTGTCGCGGACGCCGATCACCGAGGTGTCGCGCGGGTTCGGCGACGGCGAGCCCGACGACGAGGCGCGGCTGATCTCGGCGAAGGTCGGCGATCTTCGCGTCGTCTGCGTCTACATCCCGAACGGCCAGGATCTCGAGTCAGACAAGTTTGTCTACAAGCTCGGCTGGTACAAGCGCCTGCGCGGCTACCTCGATCGCACGGCGAAGCTCGGTGATCGTCTCGTCGTGTGCGGCGATACCAACGTCACCGCCGACGATCGCGATGTGTGGTCGCCCGAGGCGTGGGCCGGCAAGATTCATTGCAGCCCCAAGGAGCGCGAGGCGCTCGCGAGCGTCGTCGGCTTCGGCCTCGTCGACCTGTTTCGCCAGCATCACCCCGACGGTGGCGTGTACTCGTGGTGGGACTACCGCGGCGTCAGCTTCTTCAAGAACCAGGGCCTGCGGATCGACTACATCTTCGCGACGCCGATCGTCGCCGAGACCTGCCTCGCCTGCGTGATCGATCGCAACGCGCGCAAGGGCCAGGACGCGTCGGATCACGCGCCCGTGATCGCGACGTTCACCTAGTCAGTGCTGCTCGAGCGGCCGGATCTTGTGCAGATCCGACGTCGTCATCGCGGACGCGGGCAGCCGCACCGGCAGCTGCGCCGGCTCGGGCTGGAGTGCCGCCGCCTCGCGCGCCGCGAGCATGCGGTACGCGGTGAGCCAGCGTGACAGCGCGGTCGCGCCCGACGTGACCGCGCAGAGGACCATCGTGCCGCCGAGAATCGGAGTCGCCGCCGACGCGCTCTCGGGGTCGGCCGCGTACCACGCGGCGAGCAGTGCGCCGCCGGTGACGAGCACGATGCGCTCTGCGCGCTGCATCATCCCGCCCGAGAGCTGGATGTCGAGCCCTTCGGCGCGCGCACGGGTGTAGCTGACCATCTGCGACGCGCCGATCGCGGCGATCACCGCGAGCATCCATGGCGAGTCGTGCAGAAACCACGTGTAGCCGCCGAACACGAACAGCTCGCCCCAGCGATCGCTGACCGAGTCGAACAGCGCGCCCGACTTGGTCTGCATGCCGGCGAGCCGGGCGAGTCGGCCGTCGAGGATGTCGAGGATGCCGCCGAAGACGTAGAGCCACACGGCGGTGCCGAGGTGGTGCGTGCCAGCCGCGACGCCCGCGCCGATGCACAGCAGCAGCGAGACCGCGGTGATGAAGTTCGGCGAGACCCGGCCGACCAGCAGCCGCTCGATCGGGCCGATCAGCCAGACGATGAAGCCCGCCATGAACGGGCCAAAGAACTGGTTGTGCTTGACCCCGACCATCCGGGGCGGGCGGCCCGCGAGATGGAGGCCGCAATACACGGTGAATGCGAGGAAAAAGGCCGCCGCGAGCAGGAGCGCGGGCGCGAGGAGATAAAACCTATCCACGTTTGCCTTAAGGAAAAAGCCGAGTCAGCAGCCTATAAGGCTGAGTTATCACGCAATCCCTGACTCGGCGAGGGTCAAAGGGTGGCATCGATCCCCCAACACGTCGAAAAAACACGGAACCGGAGTATGTTTCGAACCTTGAACGCGATCGCCAAGACACTCGCGACCGCGTTAGGAGCGGGTTACTCGCCCGTCGCTCCCGGTACGTGCGGGACTCTCGTTGCGGTCCCGCTCGCATGGGCGCTGAGAGGCCTTCCGGTCGGACCGTTTGTCGCGGTCACGCTGGCGATCACGCTGGTCGCGGTGTGGGCCGCCGCCGTCGCCGATCGCGCGTGGGGCACCCACGACAGCGGCCGGATCGTCATCGACGAGGTCGCCGGCTACCTCGTGACGATGACGCTCGTGTCGCGCGGACACTGGGCGCCGCTCGCGGTCGGGTTCGTCGTGTTCCGCGCGCTCGACATCATCAAGCCGCCGCCGGTGCGGTGGCTCGACGAGAATCTGCCCGGTGGCTGGGGCGTCGTGCTCGACGACGTCGCCGCCGGCGTGATCGGCATGGCACTGATGGTCGCGCTCGACCGTTTCGGCGCCTTCACGTACCTCGCAGGTCTATAGTCGCCCCCATGCGCTGGCTGGGTCTCGTCGTCGCCTCGATCGTCGCCACGCTCGCGGCGATGCCGCACGCGAGCGCGAACGGCCGCGGTGTGGTGACGAACGGCGTCTACCTGCGCCCCGGCGACCCGTCGTCGATCTACCTGCAGACGACGTTCGGCCTGCTGATCAGCCACGACGAGGGCTGCACGTTTCGCTGGATCTGCGAGCAGAACCTCGGCTACGGCGGCATCTGGGATCCGAAGTACGCGGTCGCCGAGGACGGGACGATCTTCGCGACGACATTCGAGGGCCTGCGCGTCAGCCACGACGGCGGCTGCACGTTCGCCACCGCGACCTCCGAGCTGAAGAAGAGCGACCCGAACCGGATCGCCGACATCTGGATCGACGCGCTCGACATCGGTCCCGACGGCCACGTCTGGGTCGGCACCGCCGAGACCGGCCACACGAACGACATCTTCATGTCGACCGACAACGGCGTGACGTTCACGTCGAAGGGGATGCTGTCGCCGGAGATCTGGTGGAAGAGCGTCAAGGTCGCGCCGAGCGACGCGCAGCGCGTCTACATCACGGGCTACCAGATCGCGAACGATCCGACCTCGTACTTCTATCGCAGCGAGAATGCCGGCGGTGCATGGACGCCGTCGCCGCTCGCCGGCATCCAGTACGCGTCGACACCGGTCGTGCTCGTGAAGGCGATCGATCCGGCGAACGAGAACATCCTCTACATGACGTCCGTCGGCGCGAACCCGCCGATGGGCGATCGGCTCTATCGCTCGACCGATGCCGGCGAGACCTGGACCGAGGTGCTCGCGTCGGCGGCGAGCATCCACGACGTCGTCATCGTCGATCCGCAGAAGATCATCGTCGTCACGCAGATCATCACGCCGCAGTCGGTGAAGGGCGGCCCCTCGTACCAGTCGACGAACGGCGGGACGTCGTTCGAGGAGACGACCGGCATGCCGCTGCTCGCGTGCCTCGTGCGCAAGCCCGACGGCGGACTGCTCGGCTGCGGCGCGAACTGGGAGCCCGACTTCAAGGCGGTCGCGCGCTCGGCCGATGGCGGCGCGACCTGGGACAAGGTGTGGCGGTTCTCCGAGATCGCCGGCGCGCTGCAGTGTGCCGAGGGCACCGTCCAGCACGACACGTGCGACGTCTCGCTCTGGGACTGCCCGGAGTGCATGACCGATCTCAAGCGGCAGCTCGGCGCGAAGGGACCGATGTGCGGCGCGACCGGCGATCCTCCGGTGACGACGCCGCCGAAGAAGCCCGGCGGCTGCTGCGATGCAGGCGCCGGTGGCCCGCTGACCGCGACCTGGGCGTTCGTCGTCGGCGTGCTGCTGCTGCGCCGCCGCCGCCGCCGCTAGTTCACCCACGCGGCGCTGCGCACCTGCGTCAGCGCGGCTTCGCCCGCGACGAGCCCGGCATCGTCCGCATCGTGAACGGCGAGCCCGATCAGGTTGCCGCCGGCCGGCACCGCGCCGAACGCCGCGTCGATCGCGATCCACCGCGAGCCGGTCCAGCTGACCGCCCAGCGATGCCGGATCAGGCGATCGCCGTCGACGCGAAGGCCGGTCACGACGCGTGTCGGGATCGCGCGCTGTGCCGAGAGCGCGGCGTAGGCGAGCGCGAACGTCGTGCAGTCCCCGGCGGTCGCCGACGTCGCGTCGCGCACCGAGGTCGACCGCGCGCCGAGGTCGGGCGTGATGCGCGCGCGAACCGCGCGGACGAGCGCGCGGATCTCGGCGGTGCGATCGCGCGACGGGGCGGCCTCCGGCAGCGCGCCCGGAAGC
>JAEWJO010000279.1 GCA_023386455.1 Pseudomonadota bacterium
ACGACGCGCGAGCCCGACTTCGATCGCCCGGCGCCGAAGGCCGACGGCACGCCGTCGCTGATCCCGCTGACCGTCGAGAAGCGCCGCGCGGTCGCCGCTGCCGAACCGGTCGCCCCGCTGCGCCTGCGCCGTCCCGGGAATCCACCGCCGCTGCCGCCCCGGCGCGCCGCTCGTGGATCCGAGGCGCCGCACCCCGTCCATGCCCAGGGATCGAGCTCGCGGATCCACGCGCAGTCGACGTTCGACGTCGAGCACACCGCGGCCGATACGTCGCCGTTCAAGCACGTCGTCGACACGGCGACGTTCCAGCGCAGCGCGCCGTTCCAGTACGAGGACGCGACGTTCGCCGAGCCCGGTGCGCGCGTTCGCCGCCGCTGAGACCAGATCCTGCCAGTCGCCGTGATCTCGCACGCCGCGCGTGAGACGGGCGCGTAAGCGCTCGCGCGCGCCGCGTTGATGTGATCATGTCGACTCGCATGAACCTTCGCTGCTTGCTTCCTCTCGCGCTCCTCGCCGGCTGCCACAGCCACCACGGCACGCTGCTCCAGCCGCACGGCAACGACATCATCCTCGGCCCGATGGGCATCCCCGAGTTCTCGACGAGCGTCGCGCGCTGTCCGTCGAACAACGGCGAGGGGAAGATCAAGCTGACGTACCGCAACGGCGAGGATCGCGTGAAGGGCGAGTGCAAGGGCGGTGTGATGGCCGGCGACTGGAAGGCCTGGTACGACAACGGCGCGGTCGTCTGGAAGGCGTCGTTCAAGAGCGGCCTGCTCGACGGTGACTTCGAGTCCTGGTACGCGAACGACGAGAAGTGGGCCGAGGTGACGTATCGCAACGGCCTCGCCGAGGGCTCGTACAAGGGCTGGCACTTCAACGGCAAGAAGCGCGCGGAAGGCGACTACGTCGGCGGCAAGAAGAACGGCTGCTGGGAGACGTGGCACGACAACAAGCAGAAGGCGTCGAAGGGCACGTACTCCGACGACGCGCAGGTGCTGACGTGGCTCGCCTGGACGGCGACCGGCGACAAGAGCAAGCAGGAGCTTGGAGGCAGCGCCGCGCACGGCAAGTGCCTCATCACGTTCTGAGCTCAGCTCTCGCGGTCGGTCTTCAGTAGCCGCGCGAGCTTGTTGCGGCTGATGCCGAGCGCGCGCGCCGCGGCGGACTGGTTGCCGCCTTCGCGATCGAGGATCGCCCTCGCGTAGCGACGCTCGGCGTCCTCGAGCGAGAGGCCGGGCGGGATCACGACACCGTCGGGCGCAGCGGGCGGCAGCACGGCGATGCCGACCTGCGAGTCGGAGACCGCGCGCATGCCGACCTGCGAGTCGCCCGCGGTCGGCGCGCGGCGATCGAGGCCGAGATCCTTGATGCCGATCGTCGGACCGGCCGCGAGCACGATCGCGCGCTCGATCGTGTTCTCGAGCTCGCGCACGTTGCCCGGCCACGGATAGGCGAGCAGGGCGGGGCGCACCATGTCGTCGAGGCGCAGCGGACCCTTGCGATAGCGGCGCGAGAACTGCTGGACGAAGTGCTCCGCGAGATCGCTGATGTCGTCGCCGCCGCGTGCGCGCAGCGGCGGGATCTCGATCTCGACGACGCGCAGGCGGAAGTAGAGGTCGCTGCGGAACTGGCCGAGCGCGGACATGCCGGCGAGGTCGCGGTTCGTCGCGGCGACGAGGCGGACGTCGGCGGTCAGCGTCTCGCGGCCACCGACGCGCTCGAACTGACGCTCCTGGACAAAGCGCAGGAGCTTGCCCTGCAGCGGGAGAGGGAGCTCGCCGATCTCGTCGAGAAACAGCGTGCCGCCGTTCGCGGCCTCGACCTTGCCGATCACGCGCGAGTCGGCGCCGGTGTACGCACCGCGCTCGTGACCGAACAGCTCGCTCTCGACGAGCGCGGCGGGGAGCGTCGTGCAGTCGACGTGGACGAACGGCGCGCCACGGCGCTCGGAGTTGACGTGGATCGCGCGCGCGAGCAGGCCCTTGCCCGTGCCGGTCTCGCCGTGAAGCAGCACCGTCGCATCGGTCTGCGCGGCGCGGACGATCATCTCGTAGACCGCGGCCATCGCGGGCGAGCGACCGATCACGTGGTTGAAGCGGCCGCGGACGGTGAGGCCGCGCGAGCTGTCGTCGCCGCGCAGCGTCGTGTAGTCGAGCGCGCGGCCGATCTGCTCGGCGAGCACGCGTGCGAACTCCTCGTCGCGCGCGGTGAACGAGCCGTCGGCCTTGTTGAGGACCTGGAGCACGCCGCGGATCTGGCCGCGGCGCACGATCGGCGCGGTGAGGATCGAGGTCGTGTGGTAGCCGATCTGCTGCGCGAGTCGCTCGCCGCCCCAGCGTGGATCGGAGGCCGCGTCCCCGATGTTGACGAGCGCGCCGCTCTGCGCGACCTCGCCGACGACGCCGTAGCCTTGCGGCACGCGCAGCTCGGGCAGCTCGGGCAGCGTCGCGACGCGCGAGCGGATCTCGCCGGTGGCGCCGTCGATGAGCCACAGCGTCGCGCGATCGGCGCCGAGCGCGCGAGCGACCCGCGCGGCGAACGTCGCGAGCATGTCGTCGAGCTCGACCTCGCCCGCGATCATGGCACCGAGATCGGCGAGGAGCTCGAAGCGCTGCTCGTGCTGGTCGAGCACCATGCTGCGTTCCAGCATCGCACATCCGGGGGCTCTGCCCCCGGATCCCCCCGCGACGCTCCTGTTCATGCCGCCCCCCGCGACGCTCCTGTTCATGCCGCCGCGGCCTTCTCCGCGTCGCGCGCGCTGAGCGTCATGCCCTCGCGCGCGGCGACGGTGCCGGGCAGCGCGGCCTGCGCCTGCGCCTCGAGTGCAGCGAGCTGGTCGTCGGTGCGACCCGGGTCGTGGTGGAACATCACGAGCTGCGGCACACCCGCGGCGCGCGCGAGCTCGGCGCCCGCCTGCCACGTCGAGTGGCCCCAGCCGACCTTGCTCGGATACTCCTCGGGCGAGTACTGCGAGTCGTAGATCAGGATGTCTGCTCCCGCCGCGAGCTTCTTCAGCGTCGGATCGACGCACGAGAAGTGCTCGGTGTCGGTCGCGTAGACGATCGACTGACCCGCGTGCTCGAGGCGATAGCCGTAGACCGGATCGGGATGGTTCAGGCGCGCCATCGTCACGGTGATGCCGCCGATCTCGAAGCGATCGTTGCCGCGCAGCTCGCGCGTCGTCACCGTGCCACCGAGGTCATCGAACTCGACCGGGAAGAACGGCGCGCGGAACAGCGAGCGGATCGCCGCGTCGTGGCTCATCACGCCGTTCGGGCCGCTCGCGATCTCGACGCGATGCCCCGGCACGTAGACCGGCGTGAAGAACTGCAGACCGGCGACGTGATCCCAGTGCAGGTGCGAGAGCAGGATCGTCGAGTGGCGAATGCCCTGCGCCATGCGCTCGTTGCCGAGCGTGCGCAGACCCGTGCCGGCATCGAGGATGATCCGCGTATCGCCCGCGACCACCTCGACGCAGGCGGTGTTGCCACCCGCGGCGAGACCGGGGACGGCGATCGAGCCGCGGACACCCAGAAAGCGAACGGTCAGGTCGTGGTTCGTCATGCGTTACCTCCTCGTCTCTTCGGACGGGGGTAACAGCAGCTTCGATGCCAGCCCAAGTACGCGAGACCGCTAGGAACTGGTGCTCTGGAACGATGCAGGCTGCTTCAAAATGGAGCAGCTAGCTGTTCCGGCGCAGCGCCTTCACGAGCAGCTGGAGGAGGTCCTTCGAGGCCTCGCGACAGAACACGAGCGCGGCGCAGACGTAGGCAACTGCGCCGACGATGACCTCGACGAGCACGAAGTACGCGGGGTGGTGCACGCCGACGGCGACGAGCGCGTGGTGGGTGATCCACACCGCCGCGGCCATCACCGCGCACGCGGCGAGCGGCTGGATGAATCCGATCGCGAGGCGCGCGGGCGACGGACCGTGGCGAACGACCATCGCGATCCCGGCGACCGCGTTGAGACCGAACGCGAGTCCGACCGCGCCGGCGGCGACGTGGATGCCGTACGGCGCCATGAGCGCGATGCCGCCGACGATGAACGCGACCTTCGCGATCTCGAGGAACATCAGGCGGCCGGTCTTCTGCTCGGCCTCCATGTACGCCGACAGGACCCACGTGATCGGCCGGAACACCGAGAGGCACGCGAGGATCGTCAGCAGCGGCGCGACGTCCTGCCAGTCGTTCTTCGGCAGGATCCACGCGATCAGCGGATACGCGACGAGCCCGAGGCCGACCGCGAGCGGGAAGATGACGAGCGACAGCAGCGCGGTCGATCGCTCGAGCGCACGCGCGCGCCTCTCCTTCGGCAGCTCCGCCATCGAGGGCAAGAGCACGAGCGCGATCTGCTCGCCGACCTGCACCGCAGGAATGTCGGCGAGGTTGTAGGCCATGTTGTACGCGCCGAGCGGACCGGTGCCGAAGTAGTACGAGACGGCGAGGTTGTCCCAGTAGCGCGACGCCATGTGCGCGATGCCCTGGATGCCGAGTGGCATGCCGAACGACAGCATGTCCTTCACGCGCGCGAGGCGCAGCTTCGTCGGGCACCACCAGCTGCGGAAGCCGGAAGCGTTGACGAGGATCATGACCGCGACGATCGACTTCACGATGTTCGCCCAGACCATCGACCAGCCGCCGTAGCCGAGCGCGGCGAGCGGTAGCGCGGTCGCGGTGAACGCTGCCTCGCCGAACGCGAGCGCCATGCCCGACGGCCGGAAGTTCATCTGCTGGGTCAGGATGCGCTCGGGCATCGCGCCGAGCCGGCGAATGAACACCGAGAGCGCCATGCCGGGCACGAACGCCGCGGCGGCCGGTGCGTCGAAGAACACGGTCAGGTGTCCGGCGAAGGCGAGGCAGAACAGGAACGAGACCAGGCCGAGCACGACGTAGAAGAACGTCGCGTGCCACACGACCTCGCGCCGGTCCTCGCCGCGCCCCTTCACGACGCTGTACTGGCCAAAGCCCCACGTGGTGAGCCAGCTCGCCGTCATCGTGAGGATGGCGGCGTCAGACACCTCGCCGATGACCTCGGGGTCGAGGAACCGGGTGATCACGAGCGTGCCGATCACGCCCACCGCACGGCCCCCCATGCTCGAGATCACCGTCCACAGTGCGCCGCGTGCTGCCTTGTGTGCCAGTGACATCGTTGCGCCAAGCACCCGTGCAGTCCGCGTGCCGGCGCGCGTGATTCGATGACCGTGCGGTGGCGCTACAGCCAGCGGCGCAACCGGAAGCCGAACCAGGCGAGCGCCTTCGTCCAGAACGGGAGCTTCTTCCAGCTCGCGAGGTCGTAGCGCTCGCAGTTCACGACGTCCTTGTCGAACACCTCGACGAGCTTGTCGCCGACCGCGGGGTCGAGAATCTCCGCGCTGACCTCGAGGTTGTTGAACCGGCTCTGCGCGTCGAAGTTGTAGCTGCCGATCGTCGACCACACGCCGTCGACGGTCGCCGTCTTGGCATGCATCATCGCGCCGCGCCAGCGCCACACCTTGATGCCGCGCTTCGCGAGGTTGCGCAGCGCGTACAGGCTCGCCCACTCGATCACACGCACGTCGGAGCGGCCAGGAACGATCACCTGGATGTCGACACCGCGCGCGGCCGCACGTGCGAGCGCGCGGCGCAGCCCGCGATCGGGCAAGAAGTAGGCGTTCTCGATCCGCACGAACGTGCGCGCGGCGCGGATGACGTGGAGGTACGTACGGCGAAACGTCGCGCGACTGCGCCGCCGCGTGTTCTCGAGCAGGCGCACGAAGCTCGGGCCGCGGCCGGGCTCGCGATCCGCGCGCTGCGTCGGCGGATAGACCTTGCCGCCGGAACGGATCCAGTTGCGCCGGAACAGGCGCGCCATGTCCTTCACGATCGGGCCGGTGACGCGGCAGTGCATGTCGTGCCAGCCGACGCCGCCATCGTCGACCGATGCGTAGTCGTTCGCGATGTTGAGCCCGCCGGTGAAGCCGACCTCGTCGTCGACGACGAGAATTTTCCGGTGATCGCGGTGCGACAGGCGAAACCTGCGGCGCCACGGCGCGATCGGATTGAAGTCGATCACCTCGATCCCGGCGGCGCGCAGGTCGTCGACCCACGCACCCGACAGTCCGAACGAGCCGACCGCGTCGTAGATCAACCGTATGGAGACGCCCGCGCGGGCGCGCTCGACCAGCGCGAGCTTGAACCGATCGCCGGTCGAGTCCGACGCGAGGATGTACGTCTCCAGGCAGATCGTGCGCTTCGCGGCGACGATCGCGTCGAGCATTGCGCGATATGTCTGGCCGCCGTCGTACAGCACGGTCACCTCGTTACCGACGCGCCACTTCATGAACGAGCGCGCGTACGGCGCGAGCGCCGGCGGGAGCTGGACCGCGAGCGCGCGCGACGGCTGATCCTCGATCCGCTCGGGAACCGCTTCGGGGCGCTGGGCAGGGGCTGCGGTCATGACGTGGGCGGCACGTACGTGATCGCGGTGATCGTATAGCTGATGTCGCCCTTGGGGCGGCGGACCGTGACCTCGTCGCCATCGCGCTTGCCGAGCAGCGCCTTCGCGACCGGCGCCTCCATGCTGATCCAGCCCTTGTCGACGTCGGACTCGTCGGGGCCGACGATCCGGTACGTGACCTCGGTGCCGTCGTCATCCTCGAGCGTCACCCACGCGCCGAAGAACACGCGCTTCGGATCGCTCGGCGGCTCGCTGACGACCGTCACGCCGTCGAGGCGCTTCGACAGGAAGCGCACGCGGCGATCGATCTCGCGCAGGCGGCGCTTGCCGTAGATGTACTCCGCGTTCTCGGAGCGATCGCCCTGGGCGGCGGCATCGGCGACCTCCTGCGTCACGCGAGGTCGTTCGATCGTCCACAGTTGCTCGAGCTCCGCGCGAAGACGCCGGGCACCTTCGGGCGTGATGTAGCTCTTCTTGCCCGCGGGCGGCGGCGGACGATCCCGCGTCGACATCGCCTGCACCTTATAGCGTATGCTGCGCGCCGACACGAATGGGCATCGAGATCGTGATCGTGCTGGCCTTCATGGTCGGCAACGGGTTGTTCGCGGGGTCGGAGATCGCGATCCTCAGCGTTCGCACGACGCGGCTGCGCGAGTTCATCCGTCGCCGCGACAAGCGCGCCGTCGCGATCAAGAACCTGCGCGACCAGCCGGAGCGATTCCTCGCGACCGTCCAGGTGTGCATCACGACGTTCGGCACGTTCGCGTCGGTGTACGGCGGCGCGACGCTCGAGCCGGCGATCGCGCACTGGCTGCACAGCTTCGGCCTCGGCCACACGACCGCCCTCGTGCTCGTCGTGATGATGATCGTCTACTTCGAGCTCGTGATCGGCGAGCTCGTGCCGAAGTCACTCGCGCTGCGCTACAGCGACCGCTACTCGTTTCTCACCGCGCGGCCGCTGCAGTTCATCGCGCAGGTGTTCCGCCCGGTCGTCTGGTTGCTCACCGCATCGTCGAACCTGATCCTGCGGTTCTTCGGCGACAAGACGACGTTCTCCGAGGCGCGCCTGTCGAAGGACGAGCTGCAGCAGCTCGTCGAGGAAGCGGCGAAGACCGGCTCGGTCGATCCGCGGGCGAGCGAGATCGCGTCGCGCGCGCTCGGCTTTGGCGAGGTCACCGTCGCCGAGGTGATGGTGCCGCGCAATCGCGTCGTCGCGATCCGCCGTGGCGCGCCGCCCGAGGAGGTCCAGCGCCTGCTCCTCGAGGAGGGTCACAGCCGCATGCCGGTCTACGACACGTCGATCGACAACATCGTCGGCTACGTCGTCGCGCGCGACGTCCTCGCGCTCGCGTGGGAGAAGGGCCTCGTCGTGCTCGAGGACATCCTGCGCCCGCCGCACAAGGTGCCCGAGTCGACGCGCGCGCTCGATCTGCTCCGCGAGCTGCAGCGCCGGCGCACCCAGATGGCCGTCGTGGTCGACGACAACGGCGGTCTGTCGGGCCTCGTCACTGCCGAGGACCTGATCGAGGAGCTCGTCGGCGACATCATGAGCGAGGACGATGTCCCGGAGCAGTACTTCGTCCGCGAGCCGTCCGGAACGATTCTGGTTCAGGGCTTCGCCGCCGTCCGCAAGGTCAACCGCGACCTCCACCTGGACCTCCCCGTCGGCAAGGACCGGACGACCATCGCCGGTCTCTGCATGTCGCTCGCCCAGGCCATTCCCCAGGCGGGTGAACGCCTGACGACCGACAACGGGACGGTCCTCGAAGTGATCGAGGCATCACCGCGGCGCGTGCGCAGAGTGCGCATCCATCCCGTGGCTGATGAGGGCTCGGACGAGCTGTCCGAGTCCGCCAGCGACTGAGAGCGTCACTCCCCGTTGGACGTTCTTGCCGCGTGATACGGCAGCTGTCGTCTCAACCTTCCCTCGTCGAGATCCTGTACTATTGCGGTGATGCCGGTCATCGCGCGCGATTCTGTCGCGTCTGACCATCTCGTCTACGCCTGGCCGTTTCCGATCGGTCCGGAAGAACACGAGGTGGCCTGCGCGGAGGACGAGCTCGTGGTGATGTGTCCCGCGTGGCTCGTCGGCGACCGGCTCGGTCCGGGACGCCATCGCTGGCGCACGCCGGATCCGTCGCGGCCGTCGAGCGCGTACTTCGTGCTGACCGCGCCGGTCGAGGTGAGCTTCGACGTGATCACGCAGTTCGTGATCCCGATGACCGGTCAGCCGGTGCGCCTGCGCGCGAACGGCTCGCTCCAGGTTCGCTGCATGGATCCGGCGCTGCTCGTCGCGCAGTTCGTCGGTCTGCCGTTCGACGCGGTCAACGACGGCGTGCTCCGCAGCGTGTCGCGCAGCATCGAGCGCATGCTCGCGCGCCTGCTCACGCGTCGCGTGGTGATGGCAGGCACGCCGCAGGCGGTCACCGATCCGCAGATGCTGTCGTCGATCATCGAGGAGCTCGTCGCGTACAACCCGGCCGCCGGCGCGGTGTTCGGCGTCGAGCTCGTGCGCTTCGGTCACCTGTCGATCCTCGCCGACGACGGCTCGCGGCCGTGGCAGCAGATGACGCCCGCCGTCGACTACTCCGGCAGTCATCGCCCGCCGCCGTCGAACGGCGAGTCGCGCACGCCGGCCTCGCTGCTCGAGACGGTGCGCGCGCCGCGTCCGCAGACGCCGACGCTGCAGGCGCCCCCGATCATTCCGCCCGCCTCGGCGCCGGCCGTGCGGCCCAAGGGCGCGACGAACCCGCCGCCGATTCCATCGATCCCGAAGCTGCCGCGTCCATCGACGAGCTCCGACGGTCGCTCCGAGGTGTCCGGCGAGATCGGCAGCAAGCGCGAGAAGACGACGACCGCGCCCGGTCACGCGCAGGCACCGACGGCGACGCCGCCCGCGGGCGTCGATGCGGTCGCGCCGGCGGCGGTCGCCGCAGAGGGCACACCGAACCCGCACCGCGTGATCCAGACGCCGGTGCCGCGTCGAGCCGCGCCGATCGAGGTGCCGCAGTCGACCGACGAGATCACGCACCCCGGGCTCGAGATGCGCGGGCCTGCGAGCAGCAAGGTTGCCGGCGAGATCAACTCGTCGCGCTCGGCGACCGCCGGTGGCGAGATCGGCGGCAGCAAGGTCACCGCGACGAGCGAGAAGAAGACGGCGCCCGACACGCCGACGCAGGAGTCGCATGGCGCGATCCTCGGCATCGGGATGGGTCACATCGGCCACGCGCCGTCGCCGGCATCGTCGGGCAGCACGAACGCCGCGATGAATGACGGCAAGATCCCGCCGGGCGGACGCGTGCTCGTGCCGGGTCCGAACGGGCTCATGCAGTCCGCGACGGTGCGCCAGCTCCTGCAGGGCTACTACGAGCTCGAGGTCGGCGGCAGCGGCGAGACGATCTGGGTTCCGATGAACGGCGTCGTCCCCGAGCAGTAGTGCTCAGCTCGGCTTCTTCTTGCCGGGCAGGATGTTCATCAGCTTGCAGATGATGCCGAGCATGATCTCGTCGGCGCCGCCGCCGATCGACAGCAGGCGCGTGTCGCGATAAGCGCGCGCCGCGACGTTGTCCCACGTGAAGCCCATGCCGCCCCAGTACTGCAGGCAACTGTCGGCGACCTCGCGCACGAGGCGGCCGGCCTTGAGCTTCGCCATCGACGCGAGCATCGTGACGTCCTTGCCGCCGATGTACTCCTCGACGGCGCGATAGACCAGCGAGCGCAGCGCCTCGACCTCGGTCTTCATCTCCGCCATGCGGAAGTGAATGACCTGGTTGTCGATCAGCGGCTGGCCGAACGTCGTGCGCTCCTTGCAGTACGCGATCGTCGCGTCGATCACGCCCTCCATCCCGCGCAGCGTGCCGACGGCACCGCACAGGCGCTCCTCCTGGAACTGCACCATCTGCATCATGAAGCCCATGCCCTCCTCGCCGATGCGATTGCGCTGAGGGACGCGCACGTTCTCGAAGAACACGGGACAGGTATCGCTCGCGCGCATGCCGAGCTTGTCGATCTTCGCGCCGATCTCGACGCCCTTTGCCTTCGTCGGAACGACGACGAGCGTCTTGTTCGCGTGCGGCTTGCCGTCGCTCGTGTTGACGAGCGTGCACAGCCAGTCGGCTTGCGCGGCGTTCGTGATCCACATCTTCGAGCCGGTGATCAGGTAGTCGTCGCCGTCCTTCTTCGCGACGGTCTTGATCGCGGCGACGTCGGAACCGCCCGACGCTTCGCTGACCGCGATCGACGCGATCTGCTCGCCGGCGATCACGGGCGCGAGGAACTCCTGCTTGAGCTCGTGCGTGCCCCAGCGCGCGAGTGCGGGCGTCGCCATGTCCGTCAACACGCCCCACGCCATCGGGATCGCGCCGCTCGCACACGTGCCGAGCTCCTCGGTGGCGACCATCTGATACGAGTAGTCGAGACCGAGGCCGCCGTACTGCTCGGGCTTGTTGATGCCGAGCAGGCCCAGG
Organism: Pseudomonadota bacterium; assembly: GCA_023386455.1. Lineage (GTDB taxonomy): Bacteria > Myxococcota_A > Polyangia > Haliangiales > Haliangiaceae > JABFXX01. Next base: position 10,905 of record JAEWJO010000279.1, read on the forward strand.
CGAGCCGCTTTCTTCATCAGCTCGTGCGCCGGGAACGCGCCATCGCGCTCCCACGCATCGATGTGCGGATTGATTTCTTTCTGTACGAAGTCTCTGACAGTGCGACGCAGCTGGTTGTGTTCTTCGGTGAATCGCATCGCCGCGACGGTACAGGAGTTCAGTGAGGAAATGTCAGCCGTACGCTGGCTACCTGAAATTCAGTTAACTGTCCGCAATTCGTACACGTTCGCCGGCTTAATTTCGTTTGATCAACAAGCGACTCTCGTGTGAGCGTTAGACCCGCGGGAGTTCCGCGCTAGGGAAATCTCATTGCTGCCCATCATCCTGAAAGTGAAGCTGATGACGACTGCCATGGCGGGCTGGACCGCCGCGGCGTCGCCGGTTCCGGTTCCTGCAGATTCGATGGCAACGCTGTTCGCGGCGAACATGGCCTCCCCGGTATCGATCCACCTCTACGACGAGAATGATCACCAGGAAGGCACCGTCGCCGTGTGGCGCGACGGCGCGACCGACGAGATGACGACGGTGGCGCTCACGACGATGTTCCGCTGCCGCAAGACGCACAAGCAGAAGATGATCGCGAAGCAGACGCTCGCGATGCTCGCAGACCTCGCGGACCGCTATCCCGGCAAGACGTTCGAGTACGTCTCGGCGTACCGCGTCAGCCGCGACGAATCGGCGACGTCGCCTCATCGTCACGCGTCGGCGCTCGACTTCCGCATCAAGGGAACGTCGCTCAAGGCCGTGCGCGACTACGTCTGGCGCACCTACTCGCACGTCGGCGTCGGCTGGTATCCCCAGGGCTCGACCGGCGCATACCTGCATATCGACTCGAGACCGCGGCTGAACGACACGTCGTGGACGTTCGTTCACGGCAACAACCGCTACAATCCGTACTGGGCGGAGCTCGCGCGCAGGCCCGAGCAGGTCGCGAACAAGACTCACGAACGCCGTCCCGGCTCGTAAACGCAGCAACTGCGCGACGCGAAGCAACGCGCAATCCGGACTACTCTCGCGGCACCATGGCGGCGTCCCAGCACGTACCGACGGTCGCGCCGTGGAGCTGCCCCACGTGCGGCCGCGAGTACCCGGCGGAGTTCGCCGTGTGCCCGCTCGACGCGACGCCGCGCAGCGACGTCTCGAAGTCGGGCGACCCGCAGATCGGGACCGTGCTCGCGCGGACGTACAAGATCGTGCGGCTGCTCGGGCAGGGCGGCATGGCGCGGCAGTACGTCGCCGACCACCTGCGGATCGACGCGCAGTTCGCGGTCAAGATCATCCACGACGAGCTCTCGCGCGAGCCGAGCATGCTGGCGCGGTTCGAGCGCGAGGCGCACGCGGCGGCGCGGATTCGCTCCGACAACGTCGTTCGCATGGTCGACGTGCTGCGAACGCAGGACGAGCGGCCGTGCATCGTCACCGAGCTGCTCGATGGCGAGGACCTGCAGGCGCGGCTCGATCGGGCCGGCAAGCTCACCGTCGCCGACGCGATCCCGATCGCACGCCAGATCTGTCGCGGCGTCGCGGCGGCGCATGCGGCGAACGTCGTGCATCGCGATCTCAAGCCGTCGAACGTGTTCCTGTGTCAGGCAGGCGGCGCGCCGCTCGTCAAGATCTTCGACTTCGGCGTCGCCAAGATGGAGGACGACGAGAAGCTCACGCGCACCGGCGCGGTGATGGGGACCATCATGTACATGTCCCCCGAGCAGGCACGCAACGCCTCCCAGGCGGGGCCGATCGCCGACGTCTACTCGATCGGCGCGATCCTCTATCACATGCTCGTCGGCCAGCCGCCGTACGGCAACCTGCCGGCCGTGAGCCGGTTCGCGCTCGTCCTCCACGAGGAGCCGGCGCGACCGCGCTCGCTCGATCCATCGATTCCCGAGGGCGTCGAGGCGGTGATCCAGCACGCGATGGCGCGCGATACCGCAACGCGCATCGCCTCGGTCGACGAGCTCGAGCGCCAGCTCGCGATCTTCGATGCGCCGGTCGCCGCCGCCGCCGCCCTCGAGCCCACCGCGCCGGTGCGAGTCAGCGAGCACACCGCGCAGACGATCGCGCTCCGTGCACGGCTCGCGCGGCCCGCCGCAGTGT
>JAEWJO010000280.1 GCA_023386455.1 Pseudomonadota bacterium
CTCGACCTACGGCTCGCAGGAGCTCGCGCGCAAGCGCGGGGCGCGCGTCGTCGACGTCCCGCGCCGGGGCTACGGTGCCGCGCTGATGGGCGCGATCGACGCCGCGCGCGGCCGATTCGTCATCATGGGCGACTCCGACGACAGCTACGACTTCTCGAACCTCGACCTGTTCGTCGAGAAGCTGCGCGAGGGCGAGGACCTCGTGATGGGCAATCGCTTCCAGGGCGGGATCCAGCCCGGCGCGATGCCGTTCCTGCACAGGTACCTCGGCAACCCGGTGCTCTCGTTCATCGGCCGGCTGTTCTTCAAGAGTCCGGTCGGCGACTTCCACTGCGGCCTGCGCGGGTTCCGCAAGGACATCGTTCAGGTACTTGGACTACAAACGACCGGCATGGAGCTCGCGTCGGAGATGGTCGTCAAGGCGACGCTGTTCGACCTGAAGATCGCCGAGGTCCCGACGACGCTCGCGCCCGACGGCCGGTCGCGCCCACCGCATCTGCGCACGTGGCGCGACGGCTGGCGCCACCTCCGGTTCCTGCTGATCTACAGCCCGCGCTGGCTGTTCGTGTTGCCCGGCCTCGTCCTCATGGCGCTCGGCATCGTGTTCGGCGCGGCGATCGTCCACGGCCCGAAGCACGCGCTCGGCGCGACGTTCGACACCAACACGCTGATCTACGCGGGCACCGCGGTGATCATCGGCTTCCAGGCGATCGTGTTCGGCCTGTTGACCCGCGTGTACGGCATGCAGCACGGCTTCCTGCCGCGGCGGGCGTTCATCGAGACGTTCACCGGCGCGGGCGTGCTCGAAAAGGGGCTCGTGCTCGGCGCGATCGTGTTCCTGCTCGGGCTCGCGGGCTCGATCTATGCGGTCGTCCAGTGGAAGGGCACCGGCTACGGCGCCCTCGTGTATCCGCAGATCCTCCGCGTCGTGATCCCGTCGGCGACCGCGATCGTCCTCGGGTTCCAGGTGATGCTCGCCGCGTTCTTCCTCGGCGTGCTGATGATCAGCCGCAAATGACCGCGCGCGACACGATCCTCGTCACGGGCGGCGCTGGATTCGTCGGCTCGCACTTCGTGCGCGCTGCGCTCGATGCCGGCAGCAAGGTCATCGTGCTCGACGACTTCTCCGGCGGCTCCGCCGTCGTGCCGGGTGCGGTCGTCGTCCGCGGCGACATCGCCGACCGCGCGCTCGGCGCCAGGGCGATCGCCGAGCATCGCGTCACGTCGGTGGTTCACTTCGCCGGCAAGATCGCGGTCGGCGAGTCGGTGCGCGAGCCCGCGCTGTATTTCGATCGCAACGTCGTCCGCACGCTCGCGCTGCTCGATACGATCCGCGAGCACGGCCCGAACACGCTGCTGTTCTCGTCGACGGCGGCGGTGTACGGCACGCCCGAGCGCGTCCCGATCGACGAGCAGGACCGGCTCGCGCCGATCAATCCGTACGGCGCGACGAAGCTCGCGATCGAGCACGCGCTCGCCGGCTACGGTGCGGCGTACGGCGTTCGCTGGGCGGCGCTGCGCTACTTCAACGCGTCCGGCGCGCATCCCGACGGCACGCTGCGCGAGAGCCACGATCCCGAGACGCACCTGATCCCGCTCGTGATCGACGCCGCGCTCGGCCGGCGTGCGCCGCTCGTCATCTTCGGCGACGACTACGCGACCGCGGACGGCACCTGCATCCGCGACTACGTCCACGTCTGCGACCTCGCGGCCGCCCACCTGGCGGCACTCGACAGGCTCGACGCCGGCACGTCGCTCGGCGTGATCAACCTCGGCGCGTCGACCGGGACGTCGGTCAAGGAGATCGTCTCCGCCGTCGAGCGCGTGCTCGGTCGCGCGGTGCCACACTCGATCGGTCCACGTCGCGAGGGCGATCCGGCGGTGCTGCTCGCGAGCAACGCGCTCGCCGCACGCGTGCTCGGCTGGCGTCCGGCACGCAGCGAGCTCGAGACGATCATCGATGACGCCATCCGATCGCGGAGCGCGACATGATCACGTTCGCGATCCCGTACTACAGCGGGCTACCGTTCCTCGAGCGGACGATCGCGAGCGTGCTCGCCCAGACCGAGGCGTCGTGGACCGCGGTCGTGTGCGACGACAGCCCGACCGCCGAGGCGCGCGAGACGACGCTTCGCGCCGGCGGCGGCCGCGTCCGCTACGTGGCGAACGAGAAGAACCTCGGCATGGCGGCGAGCTTCAATCGCTGCATCGACATCGGGCAGACCGAGCTCGTCACCGTGCTCCACGCCGATGACGAGCTCGCTCCCGACTACGCGCGGCTGATGCTCGACGCGGCGGCGCGCCATCCCGATGCGGCCGCGTTCTACTGCGGCATCGACGTGATCGGCGCCGATGGCAAGCCGGCGTTCTCGCTCCCCCATGCGGTCAAGCGCCGGCTCGATCCCGCGTATCGCCACGAGCACGTCCACGACGGCGAGCCCGGCGTTCGCGCGCTGCTCCGCGGCAACTTCATCCCGGCCGCGAGCCTGTGCTTCCGCAAGCGCGTGCTCGGCGACCGGCGCTTCGTCGCGCGCTACCGGTTCGTGCTCGACTGGGAGCTGACGCTCGGCATCCTGCTCGACGGCCACACGCTCGTCGGCTTGCCCGCGCACGCGCTGCGCAACCGCGCCCATGAAGGTGCGGCGACCGAGCAGCTGACGCGCGCGCACTCGCGGTTCACCGAGGAGATCGAGCTGTATCGCGAGATGGCCGCGATCGCCGAGGCGCGCGGCTGGCCGCGCTGCGCCGCCGTCGCGAAGCACAGGTACCTGACCCGACTCCACGTGCTCTATCGCGCGCTGCGCGGGCTCGCGAGGCTCGACCTCGCCGACGCGCGCCACGGCTTCGAGCTGTTGCGGATGGGATGACGATGAGCCCGCCGATGACGAGCCTGCGCGCACAGCTGACCGAGGTCGGTCGCCGGCTCTCGCCGATCGCGGCGACGCCGTGGTTCCGCCTCGTCGTCGCGAGCCTGCTCGTCATCTGTCATCTGATCGCGTTCTCGCGCGCCGGCGAGTCGCGGCTCGGCCTGCCGTTCAACGCGGCGCCCGGCCACGCGCCGTACTACTCCGAGCCCGACGTGTCGACGATGCGCGGCTATCCGCGGCAGCCGCACTACTGGTCGCGCATGCTCGTGTCGCGGTGGGACGCGCAGCACTACATCGGGTTCGCGGTGCGCGGCCTGACGTCGTGCCCGACCGACGGCGCGACTGCGGTCGACATGGACTACCTCGACTGCGGGCTCAACTGGTTCGCGACGTTCGGCAAGGCGGGCGGCATCGTCGCCGACACGACGGGCATCCCGGCCGACGCGGCGCTCCTGCTGCTCGCGATCCTCGCGGCGCTGATCCTCAACCTGCTGTGGACGAGCAAGCCGATCACCGATCGCATCGGCCAGCTGGAGGCGTACGCGACGCTCCTCGCGTTCAACCTGTTCCCGTCGGCGTTCTACATCGTCACGCCGTACACCGAGGGCGCGACGCTCGCGCTCGTGATCGCGGGCTTCGTGTGCCTGTTGCGCGAGCGGTGGATGTTGTCGGCGTTGCTCGTCGGCGCGGCGACGGCGCTGCGCCTGACCGCCGGCGGATTCGGCGTCGCGCTCGGCTGCGCGCTCCTGTACGCCGCGTGGGAGCGCCATCGCGACGGCAAGGCCGACTGGAAGAAGCCGCTCTACGCGATCCCGCTCGTGATGTGGGGACTCGTCGTGTACGTGATCGTGTTGAAGCTGTCGGTCGGCGACGGCTTCGCATTCTTCCGCGCGCAGGCGGCGTTCGCCGAGGCGCAGGGCGACGGCGGCTGGGCGTTCGGGCGTCTGTTCGACGGCGAGTTCTACCTGCGCGGATTCACGGCGCAGCACCTCGACAGCATCGTCGTCGTCGGCACGTTCGCGATCATCGCGCTCACCGGGCGCGAGGTGTGGCGGCGATTCGGTCGCACGGCCGGCATCTTCCTCGTCGTCGCCGCCGTGCTGCTCGCGTGCGCACCGCTCGCGATCGATCGGTTCCAGTACTGGGGCCTGAACCGCTACTTCCTGCTGCTGCCGCTGACGTTCTTCTGCGCCGGCGTGATGGCGCGCAAGCACACCGCGGTCTACGTGCTGTGGCTGCTCCTGTGCGCGGCGCTGTACTGGCACGTCGAGCTCTGCAGCTACATCTCGCAGGGGCACCCTGGCGTGTGCCCGTGCATGGGCCGCCTCGAGTTCACGATGCCCTACTGACCGATCGCGCGGACGGCCGGCGGCGGCTCGGCCGGCGGCGGCGCGAGGAATGGACGCGGCGGCTCGAGCGCGCGCTCGGCGACGATCGACACCGCGAGCTCGCGCGGGAACGGCACGACGCCGGTGATCTGGACGACGCGCGTCGCATCGGAGAGGTCGAGCACGCGCCGCGTCTCGAGATCGATCGGCTCCTGGCCGTCGAGCACGAGCGACGTCGCACCGCTCGAGGCCTGCGCCCAGTACGTGCCGGCGAGCCGGAGCGAGCGGGTGACGCGCACCTCGACCGCCGGGCCATACGCGCGCGCGACGACGGCAGGCGTGGTGAACGGCCAGCTCGGCGGCGCGTCCGTCATGATGTTCGCGGTCGCGTCGTCGACGGTGGCGAGGCCATCGCAGTCGTACTCGCCGCGCGTGCGGAGATAGTCGCACTCGACCCACCCGGTGTCGGCGATCCGCGCCTCGACCTTCGCGGTCGCGCGCACGCCGCTACCGAGCGTGAATGCCCGGATCGGGTTCACCGCCGCGCTGCAGCCACGGATCACGAGGAAGATCACGACGACCGGTGCGGCGACGCGGGCGAGCCAGCGGCCGCTACCACGCGCGTGACGCCGCAACCGCGCGAGGCGGCGCAGCACGCGAACACGCCACCGCGCGCGCGACCACGCGACGACGCCGCCGAGGATGATCGCCAGCGCGGCGAGCGCGAGCGCGCGGCCGTCGCCATCCGACGGCAGCGGCCCATCCGGCGTGAACGTCGTCCGGCCCGGCGCGACCCACGCGGAGACGACATGCAGCTGACCACCCGGCGTCGCCGGCAGCGCGTACACCGGCTCGGATGCACCGCTCTCGTGGCGGGCGCGCCAGCGCGGGTAGAAGCCGGTGCCGAGCGCGACGAGCACGGGCTCGGTCGTGCCGGTGACGACGATCTCGACGGCGCGATCGTCGAGGCGCGCGACGGTGACCTCGGCATCACCGGGTCCTCGCTCGATCCGCGCGAACTTGCCGTCCCACGCGTGCAGCTCGCGGATGCGATACGAGCCGAGCTGGAACTCACCCTCGGGATCACCGAGCGTCGGCGACTCACCGACCCCGATGACCCAGCGTACGTTGAAGCGCGCGAGGCTCTCGGGCGAGGTGTCCTCGATCCGCTCGCGCAGCAAGAGATCCGGCAGTGCCCCCATGTGCAGCGTCGGCAACCCGGTGATCGCGGTGAGATGCTGCTGCTCGTGCGTCGTCTGCTCGAACAGCGCGCGCGCCCACGTGCCGGGGGCGAGCGCGGCCGCCTGCTCGCGCGCCCACGAGGTCAGCTGGTTGCGGCCGTCGGGATCGGACGCGACCACGCGCGACTCGTCGTAAGCACGCTGCTGCTCGTCTTGCCAGTACGCGGGCAGCGTCCGGAGCAGCACACCGGAGACGACGCCGAGCAGCGCCGCGAACACGATCTTCTGGCGCGGATTCGCGGCGCGGACCGACTCGACGAGGCGCGCGCCGGCGAGCGAGAACATGTAGGCCGCGCCGACGAACACGAACGGCCGGAGCAGCAGCATCATGCGCACGACGCCGAGGCGCGCGGTCTCGGGGCTGGGCATCATGCCGAGTCCGAGGTACGGCACGTCGCTCAGCCCGACGAGCAGCGCGAACGACACGATCGCGATGAACACGAGCTCGGCACGCCGCGACACGAGCGCGAGCACGAGCCCGAGGTACCCGACGTAGACGATCAGCGAGTACACGGTGATCGGCAGCGCGAAGCTCATCACCGTTCGCAGCAGGGAGACCGCGGTGTAGAGCTCGTTGCTGAAGTGCTGGCCGTACGCGAGCA
>JAEWJO010000373.1 GCA_023386455.1 Pseudomonadota bacterium
GGACCTTGGCGCCCTTCTTCTCGACGTAGTCCCAGCCTGGGCACCACTTCAATCTACACGATCGATAGTGCAGCATTGTGCGGCGGGGGCGCCGCGGACGGGTAGCCTTCGGGTAGATCGGAGTTAGGCGCGTCCGGGGAGCCGGAGCGCGAAGCACGGCCCGTCGGGGCGGGTCTCGCACTCGATCTGGCCACCGTGCGCGTCCGCGACGAGCCGGCAGAAGTACAGGCCCATCCCTCGCTTGCCGCCGGTTCCCTTTTGATACTTGCCGAACAGGTTCGCGCGGATCTTCTCGGGGATTTGCGGACCCGTGTTCGTCACCGAGATCTCGACGCTCCCCTCCTCGCCTTCGATCCAGCGCTTCGCGCCGAGGATGATGCGGCCGTTCGGATTGCAGTAGCGGGTCGCGTTGCCGAACAGGTTGTGGAGCACGCGCTCGACGAGGCCGCCGTCGAACCGGCCCTCGAGCCCCTCGGGGCAGTCGATCTCGAGGCTCGCGCCCTTCGTGATCGACGACGAGTTGACCTCGATGACCGACTGCAGCAGCGCGTGCACCTTGGTGCGCGCGACCATGGGCTTGACCGCCGCGTCCTCGAATCGCGCGATGTCGACGAAGTTCGCGACGAGACCGGACATCCGGCGGACCGAGCGCAGCGTCGCTGCGAGGGCCTCGTTGGTGTCGGGGTCACCCTGGATCACCTCGAGCAGGTACGACAGGTTCGACAGCGACACCGACAGGCCGTTGTTCAGGTCGTGTGCGAGCAGCGCGCTGGCTTCCTGGCCATAGACGAGGCGGCGCTCGGCGGCCTCCTTCTCGAGGCGAACCTGGACGAATGCGCGCTGGGTGCGCAGCGCGGCGGTGACGCGTCGCTTGATCTCGGAGAGCCCGATCGGCTTCAGCACGTAGTCGTCGGTGCCGGCCTCGAACGCGCCGGCGCGGCTCGATTCGTCGTCGGCGCCGGTCAGCGTGATGATGTGGATGCTGGTACCGAGCTGTGCCTTCAGGTGGCGAATCACGTCGAAGCCACCGACACCCGGCAGGCCGAGATCGACGATCGCGACATCGGGAGGAGTCTGATCCGACTGCCAGATCGCACCACCGGCGTCGTTCGCGGTGACGACCTGATAGCCGGCGCTCGCGAGCCCGGATGCGAGCTGACGACAGATCGCGAGATCGTCGTCGACGACGAGCAGTCGTACCGCGCCCGGCAGCACGCTCGTCTCCGACACCATCCCGATCTCCGACGACATGCTTGTGTTAGTATCATTCACGATACATGGCGCCAAGGTATCGGTAGGGATGGCGACCGCAGTCCATAGCGAACCACGCACCGTCGACCCGACGCGCCTCGCCGATATCGTGCTCGCGGCCGCGGTGCGCGCCGGTGCCGACGCTGTCTACATCGAGCCGTCGCCGTCGACGGAAGAGCTGTACATGATCGTCCTCGAGCGGGCGCAGGAGGTCCTCACGAGCCTCACCGTCGAGGCCCTGAGCGGCGCCGCGACGATCGCGCGCCTCGCGTTCATCGCCGGGCTCGACCTGGCGAGCTCCGCGACCTCGAGCGCGGTCGTCCCCGTCCGCTCCGGTGACCGCGCCGCCGACTTCGTCATCACGATCCGCCCGGGCAAGGGCCTGCGCGCCGACCTCATGGTCGTGCCGAAGCAGCGCCCGCACGCGCCCGCGAAGGTCGCGGCGACGCAGCAGCGCATCGGTGATGCCGGCGACGTCATCGGCAACTACCGGATCCTCGAGCCGCTCGGTGAAGGCGGCATGGGCACCGTGTTCAAGGTCGAGCATGTCGTGCTCGGCCGGCAGTACGCGCTGAAGGTGCTGCGCAGCAAGGTCGTCGAGCGCGACGCGACGGCGGCGCAGCGGTTCCTGCGCGAGGCGCGGGCGGCGGCTCGCGTGCGTCACCCGAACATCGTCGACGTGTTCGACTTCGGCCACCTGCCCGATGGCCGGCCGTACTTCGTGATGGAGCTGTGCGAGGGCGAGAGCCTGACCGACCTCATCACGCGGGGCCCGCTCCAGCCGCACGACGTCGTCGCGATCGCGCGCCAGATCGCGACCGCGCTCGCCGCGGTTCACGATCGCGGCGTGATCCATGCGGACGTCACGCCGTCGAACGCGCTCGTCACGAGCCAGGAGCCGGTCCACGTGAAGCTCGTCGACTTCGGGCTCGCGTCGCTCGCCGGCGAGTCGTTCCACGAGGAAGACAGCGACTTCGTGCTCGGCACGCCCGCCTATATCTCTCCGGAGCAGCTGCGCGGCCTCCCGGCGACCGATCGCAGCGACCAGTACGGCCTCGGCTGCGTGCTGTTCGAGCTGCTCGCCGGCCGGCCGCCGTTCCAGCACGACGATCTCCGCGAGCTGTGCATGATGCACGTGCAGGCCCCGATCCCCGTCGTCGAGAGCCCGCACGGCCCGCTGCCGCCGAAGCTCGCCGACGCGATCACGACGATGCTGCAGAAGTCGCCGCAGCAGCGTTTCCCCGGCATGCGCGCGTTTCTCGCCGCGCTCGACGAGATCGAGAAGGTCACCGATCGCCGCGGCTGGCGGAAGTGGTTGAGCAGCTGACATGAGCAAGCACCTGGTCCTGTGCGTCGACGACGACGAGGCAATGCTCGCCACGGTCGCTCGCTGCCTGCGGCGCGAGCCGAGCTTCGAGGTGCGCCACTCGACGAGCGCGCAGCAGATCCTCGACTGGATCGCGCGCGAGAACGTCGCCGTGCTCGTCTCGGACTACGAGATGCCCGAGATGACCGGTGCGCAGCTCGCCGGCATGGTGAAGCGCGTGCGCCCCGAGACCGTGCGCATCCTGCTCACCGGACGCCGCACGCTCGACACCGCGATCGACGGCATCAACCAGGGCGAGATCTTCCGCTTCCTCGGCAAGCCATTCGAGGACAAGCACCTGCGTCAGGCGGTGCTCGAGGGCGTCGCTCGCCACGAGGAGCTCCTCGCGCTGTCGGGCGATCGCCAGCGCCGCGAGCGTCGCGAGGCGCTGCGCAACGCACTCGAGGCCGAGTATCCCGGCATCTCGCTCGTCGAGCGCGACAACGACGTCCTGATGGTGACGACCGATCCGTGGAGCGAGGCGGCGGCCCTGGGACTCGGCGAGCTGAGCCCGGATCTGGAGCAGAAGTGAGCGAGCGACCAGGACTCGGCATTCCACATCCGGACGAGACGGGCGAGCCATGCTCGCGCCATGTCCCGATCGCGAGCGACACGCTGCTCGCGCACGCGGCGGCCGGCACGCGTCTCTCGAGCTTTCACCACGACGTCGCGTCGAAGCTGCAGAGCCTGATGATGTCGCTCGACGAGATCAACGAGGTCGCCGAGGGCGAGGTGCGCCAGGCGGCAGAGACCGCGCAGGGCGCGCTGCGCGAGCTGCACCACCTCGTGATGGCCAACCGCGCGCTGACGAAGGTGCCGCAGCGCAAGCGCACGCCGCTGCGAGAGGTCGTCACGGCCGCGAGCATGCGGGCCGGCATGAAGGTCCGCGGCGAGGTTCCGGCGGTCGACGTCCAGATCGCGGCACCATCGATCACGCACGCGCTCGCGCTGATCTTCGATCTCGTCGCGGGTCCGGTGTCCGGACCTCGCGCGGCGGAGGTGTCGCATCGCAGCGACGGCGGGCGCGTCGCGCTCGAGCTCACCGGCGCGGAGCCAACACCGTCGACGCAGACGAACGAGCTGCTCGCGGTCGCATCGTTCATGCTACGCCGCGAGGACGGGGCGCTCGCGTGCAAGCCGAATGGCTTTGTCGTGACGCTGCCGCTTGCCTAGATCAGCGCGCGTTCAGCAGAGGTGAGCGCGTAGGCGTCGAGCACGAGCTCGGCGAGCCGAGCATCGCGATCGGGATCGGGCTCGCGGAGCTGCGCCGCGACGAGCGCGCCGATCTTATCGCGCAGCGCGCGCGGCGGCTGCGCGATCGGAAGCGCGCGCATGTACTCGAGCTTCGGCCGCACCGCACCGTTGAGCGCCGGCGGAAACCGCCTCTGCGCGTACCACGCGTAGAGCGGTGAGTTCAGGATCGCGAGCAGCAGCGGATCGGTCGACGGCAGGATCCACACCGTCGTATCCGGCACGAGCTCACCGGCCTCGTCGAGGCAGCACGCGGGTGCGGTCTGGATGTCCTGGTAGAACAGGCGCGGCGCGCGCGACTTCGCGAGTGGCACGACGGGATCCTGCAGCTCGTACCAGCGATACGTGCCGGGCTTGCGGCCGCCCCAGTCGCCCTGGTGATCGACCGGGCGGGGCTCGAGCGCGGCGCGGAACCCGGCGAGATGCGCGCGAACGCGCGGCAGCGAATCGAGCGACGTGCCGCGATCGACGAGCAGCACGTACCGCTCGGTGCTCGCCGCGCTCCAGCGGCGGAGGTCGCGACCCTTGATGAACGGCCGGATGATCGCCGCGGCCGCCGGCTCGTCGGCGACGATCGCGTCGCGAGTCGGTCGATCGATCACGAACGCGCGATTGAGACCGGTGACGATGCCGCGCGACGGCCGCTCGGGCACGACGGCCGATAACGGCGGCAGCTGCGCGGCGAGGCGATCGATCAGCGCCGTGTCCTCGTCGCGCGTGTCGAGATGCCACGGCTCGTCGGTGAGGGTGCGCTCGCGTGCGGGCACGGTGCCGGCGACGCGAGCGAGCGCGGTGGCGACGGACGCCGCGTCGGTCACGCGCGCGACGCGAAGGCCCTCCCGCCGATCCTGGCCGCCCCACACGATGCATGGAAACGCATCGGCCTCGGCGAACAGCGGGATGCCGCGCGCGAAGTCGACGATGCCCTCCACGCAAGCGTTCTCGGCGAGCAGTGCACGCAGCCTGCGGCCGTAGGCGACGGTCAGCCACTTGTTCGGCACGACGAGGCACCACCGCTTCGCGATCCGCTGCGCGAGCTCGATGAAGTAGACGTAGAGATCCGCGACGCCGTCGTACGCCGCGAACGTGCGCAGCGCGCGCTTGTTCGCGATCAGCTCCTGGCGCACGTACGGCGGGTTGCCGACGACTGCATCGAAGCGCTCCGGCCACACCGCGGAGAGCGCATCGCCGACGCGCAGCTTGTCGCGCAGCGCTGGCACCGGCTCGCCGACGAATGCCTCCACCGCGGCGCGGGCGACGCCGACCGCGCGTCGATCGACGTCGATGCCCTCGAGGCAGCGCTCCGCGACGACCTTGCGCGCACCGCGCCCGCGGCCGCGCGTGCCCGCGCCCGCCTCGGCGCGCACGCGCACGATCTCGACGAGGAAGGCGCCCTCCCCGATCGCCGGATCGCAGACGCGCATCCGCAGGATCTCGTCCGCACTCTTGCCCGCGAGCAGCGGCTCGAGCGCCAGCCGCACCATCGGCTCGCACACGTCGCGCGGCGTGTACACGACGCCGGGAGTCGGCTTGCTCGCGCTGGCGTGCGTGACCACGCTGTAACGTTACAGCCGCGATCGATCGCGGTCCAACGCGCGTATGCTTTCGGGATGCGAATCGGATGGCTCCTGCTCGTCGCTGCATGCTGTCCTCCGGTCCCCGACAAGGCGACCACGCCCGCGACCGCTCCCGCGCCGACCGCGACGCCGGCGGTCGCCACCGCGCCGACCTCCGGCGAGCCACCGGTTGCCTCCGGTCCGCCGGTCGCGCGCACCGACGGTACGGTCGACAGGCAGTTCGGCCTCGAGGTCGCCGACCCCTATCGCTGGATGGAGGGAGGCAACGCCGAGCTGCAGACGTGGCTTCGCGCGCAAGGCGAGCACGCCGCGACGCAGCTCGCGACGACACCGCTGCGCGAAAAGCTCCACGCGCGTATTCGCGAGCTCGGTCTCGGCGTCTCCGCCGTATGGGACGTCCAGCGTGCGGGCAAGCGCATGTTCCACATGACCTTGCCGGCGAACGCGCAGCTCGCGAAGCTCGCGGTGCGCGAGGCCGACGGCACGACGCGGATCCTCGTCGATCCCGAGACGCTCTCCGCTGCCGACACGCACGTCTCGCTCCACGCGTGGAATGCGTCGCGCGACGGCAAGCTCCTCTCCTACGTCGTCTCGGAGGGTGGCGGCGAGGTCGGCACGCTCCACATCATGGACGTGACGACCGGAAAGGATCTGCCCGACCGGATCGATCGGATCTGGGGCGAGGGCGCCGCGAACTGGCTGCCCGACGGCAAGAGCTTCTTCTACTCGCAGATGGCGGTGCCGCAGCCCGGCGTCGATCCGATGACGGGCATGACCGCGCGCTGGCACACGCTCGGCACGCCCGTCGCCACCGATGTCGTGATCCTCGATCACACCGCGACGAACACCTGGAAGCTCGCGCCCGAGGAGTGGCCGGGCTTGTGGTCGCCGCCCGGCACGCAGTGGGTGATCGCGAGTGCCGGCGGCGCGCACAGCGAGGAGCGCATCGGTGTCGCGAAGCTCTCCGAGCTCGACAGGACCGGCGGCGGCAAGACGCCGTGGCGCACCGTCGCCGACTACGCCGACGGCATCGAAGGCTATGTCGTCCACGGTGACCGCCTCTACCTCGAGACGTACAAGGACGCGCCGAACCGCAAGGTCATCTCGGTCGCGCTCGCGAAGCCAGATCTGAAGACCGCGCGCCTGGAGATCCCCGAGGATCCGACCGCGAGGCTCGGCTGGATTCCGGCGGCGCGCGACGGCCTCTACGTCCTCCACCAGGCGAACGGTCTCGCGCGCCTCTCGCGCATGCCGTGGAGGGGCGGCAGGCTCGAGCCGATCGCACTGCCGTACGAGGGCTGGACTCCCGACCTGGCGACCGACCCTTCTGCCGACGGCATCACGTTCCAGGTCGAGGGCTTGCTCCGCACCGGAACATACTTCTCGTACGATCCGAAGACGAAGAAGCTCTCGCCGACCGGCCTCGCCTCGACGACGACCGCCGACACGTCGGAGCTCGTCGCCGACGAGGTGGAGGCGACGTCGTTCGACGGCACGAAGGTCCCGCTCTCGATCATCCATCGCAAGGACATCGCGCTCGATGGCTCGCACCCGACGATCCTCTACGCGTACGGCGGCTACGGCGCGGTCGAGCATCCCGGGTTCTCGTCGTCGCGCGTCGCGTGGGTCGAGCGCGGCGGCGTCTACGCGATCGCGCACGTGCGCGGCGGCGGCGAGAAGGGCCGCGCGTGGCAGGACGACGGCTCGCGCGACAAGAAGATGAACGGCGTGCGCGACTTCATCGCGTGCGCGCAGTACCTCGTCGACCAGAAGCTCACCGCGCCGACGAAGCTCGCCGCGCACGGCATCAGCATGGGTGGCGTCCTCATCGGCCGCGTGCTCACCGAGCGCCCGGACCTGTTCGCCGTCGTCCAGCTCGCCGTCGGTATCGTCAACCCGCTGCGCATCCTCGCCGCCGAGAACGGCGCGAACCAGAAGACCGAGCTCGGCGATCCGTCGACCGAGGCCGGCTACAAGCAGATCCTCGAGATGGACCCGTACTCGCACGTCCGCGCCGGCACCGCGTACCCCGCGGTCATCTTCACCGTCGGGCTCAACGATCACCGTGTCGCACCCTGGATGACCGCGAAGATGGCCGCCCGCCTGCGCGCCTCGACGACGAGCGGCAAGCCGGTCGTGATCCGCGTCGACAGTGACGCCGGCCACGGTATCGGGTCGACCCGTGACCAGGGTTTTGCCGAGAGGGCCGACGTGTGGGCGTTCATGCTCGCCCAGATGGGTGAGCGCTAACGCACGCAACAAATCGTTGCACTCGTCGCCGACGGTCGCGGGTGTATCGTGCGCGCGATGAGCGTTGAGTCCGCGCCCGACGTCGAGCCCACCCCGGCCGTTCCACCGGTCGCCGACAAACCGAAGCAGTACCCGTTCAAGGTGATGGCGGTGCTCGCGACCGCGTTTCGCATGACACGGCGAAACCTGCCGCTGGTGCTGATCCTCGCCGCCGTGATGACCATCCCGAACCTGCTCGCGCAGTACACGACGCCGCTCGTCGCGATGCTGTGCCAGTCGGTCGCGAGCGCGATCGCGACCGCGTTCGTCTCCTACGCCGTGATCATGGACATGAACGGTACGCGTCCCTCGCTCCGCGCATGCATCGCGTACGGCATCTCGCGCTTCTGGGCCGTGCTCGGCGTCTCGATCTTCTCGGCATTCGCGATCATCGCGGGCGCGATGCTGCTCGTCGTGCCGGGCATCATCGTCGCGCTCATGTTCTTCGTGATCGTGCCGGTCACGGTGATCGAACGCGTCGGCCTCGACGCGGCGATGAAGCGCAGCCGCGAGCTGACGTCGGGCCGCAAGGGAGACCTGTTCGTCCTGGGGATGTGTCTCGGCGTCCTCGCCGTGCCGTTCGCGATGGTCGCGGTCTCGCTCGAGCCATGGGCGCTGAAGATCTGGCTGGGCGTCTTCACCACGCTGGTCGCGACGTTCATGTCGGTGCTGTCGGCGGTCGTGTAC
>JAEWJO010000376.1 GCA_023386455.1 Pseudomonadota bacterium
GTGTACGGGATGCGAGTGCCGGGCACCGTGGATGCGCGATGAGCACACGCGGCGACCACGGTGATCGCCAGGAGACAGGACAACTTGGTCATCGAGGTCGAGGCTGGCGATTGCAGAACCTGCGCCAGCGCCCAGGACGCTACAACGTCGACGTAAGTTGGCCAAGCGACGGGCCCCGCCAAGCTTCGACCCTCGCCAGAAAGGCACGAAAGTCCTTGTCGGGGTTCGCGACCCTTGCCAAATAGACATCGGTGATGCGCGTGATCGTGAACCGCATTGCGGCCGCGCGAAGCTCGTAGGGAAGCGCCTCGCGATCGCCGTCCGCGAGCGGGCGGACGCGCTGGTAGCCGGCGATCAGGGCCCGTGCGAGGTCGAGCCGTGGCGCGTCGGTCCAGCACCAGTCGTTGATGCAGACCGCGAGGTCGTACGCCAGGCTCCCGCCCGAGGCCTGCTCGAAGTCGAGGATCGCGCTGATGTGGCCGCCGTCCCACAGCACGTTGTCGCGGAACAGGTCGCCGTGGATGATCCCGGTCGTCGCGCGGCGGCGGATGATCGCGACGTCGGCGGCGAGGTTCAGCTCCTCCTCGATGATCTGCGTCGCCTTCGCGAGCGCCGGGTCGTTGACCCTCGCGATCTTCTCGAACCGCCCGACGAGATGATCGTGATCGTAGATGCTGCCGCGCCGCCAGGCGCTCGGCAGTGCGAGGCCCGCGACGTGGAGCTGCGCGAGGCCCTCGCCGAACCGGCCCGCGAGCTCTGGCGTGACGTCGTCGGGACGCAGGTGCGATCCCGCGCGCCACGGGAACACGCTGACCCACCTGGCGTGGCGGTTGGCGAGCGGCGCGTAGGGCCGGCCGTCGAGCGCGACGAGCGAAGGTGGCGTGGCGACGCCGGCAGCGGCGAGCGCGGTGACGAGCCGCGCCTCCCAGCCGACATCGACCTCGGCCTTGCCCTCGTTGACGCGGACGAAGTAGCGGCCGCTCTCGGTGACGAGCTCGAAGTTCGAGTTGATCGTGCCCGCCGCGATCGACGCGTAGCGCTCCACCGCGCCGAGCCCGAAGGCCTCGGCGAGCTGACTCAGCTCGGCGTCGCCGAGCACCGTGAAGGTGCCCATGCGCGGAAACTAGCAGAAGACGCCCTGCCCTCCAGTCATGCTCGCGTCACCGAATACGGCCTTCAGTGATAGGTTCCTCCCGTGGACCCAGCGGAGCGCGCGCGACTGGTCGAGGCGCACCTCGAGGTGGCCAGGAAGGCGGCGGCGATGATCTTCCCGCGCGTCCGCGACCACATCGAGTTCGACGAGCTGGTCGCGCTCGGCAACGCCGGCCTCGCCGAGGCGGCCAGCCGGTTCGATCCCGATCGCGGCGCATCGTTCTCGACGTTCGCGTGGTACCGGGTCCAGGGCTCGATCATCGACGGCCTGCGGCGCTCGTCGAACCTGCCGCGCCGGGTGTGGGCCAAGCTCGTCGCGCTGCGCGCCGCGAGCGAGTACCTCGAAAATCGCGCCGAGCGGGACCTCGGTGCCGCCAAGCAAGGCGCGAGGCCCGCCGAGGGCGCCGACGCACTCGCCGCCGTGAAGTCCGCGATGTCTGCGATCCGGACGATGTACGTGACGTCGCTCGAGGGTCTGCGCGAGACCGGGTTCGACGCTGCCGACGCCGCGCCCGGTCCCGACGCGGGCCTCGATACGCAGCGCCTCGGCGCGAGGCTGCGCGACGCGGTCCAGGCGCTGCCCGAGAAGGAGCGCGCGCTCATGACGAAGCACTACTGGGAGGGTAAGAATCTCCTGGAGGCCGGCGCCGAGCTCGGGATCTCGAAGTCGTGGGCGAGCCGGCTGCACGCGCAGGCCGTCGAGAGGCTCCGGTCGATCGTCGACGCCGAGACTTAGCACTTCTACACGCGCGCTCGACGGGATTCGTAGTATCCCCGTGCGGTGACAGGACCCGATCCGAAAGCGCGGATGCCGCGCCAGATCCCGTTCATCATCGGCAACGAGGGGTGCGAGCGCTTCAGCTACTACGGGATGCGCAACATCCTGTACCAGTTCCTGCCCGTCTCGATGTTGATGCTGCACCTGCCGGAGTCGGCGCGTGCGGGTGCCGCCAAGGACGTGTTCCACACGTTCGCGATGGGCGTCTACTTCTTCCCGCTCCTCGGCGGGTGGCTCGCCGATCGCTTCTTCGGCAAGTTCAACACGATCCTCTGGTTCAGCCTGATCTACTGCGCGGGTCACGGTCTGCTCGCGCTCTTCGACGACAACGCGATGGGCTTCTACTCGGGTCTGTTCCTGATCGCGCTCGGCGCGGGCGGCATCAAGCCGCTCGTCGCGTCGTTCATGGGCGACCAGTTCGACGAACGAAACAAGCACCTCGCGAAGGTCGTATTCGACGCCTTCTACTGGATCATCAACTTCGGCTCGTTCTTCGCGTCGCTCCTCATGCCCGTGCTGCTCGCGGACTACGGTCCCGAGGTCGCATTCGGCGTGCCGGGCCTGCTGATGCTCGTCGCGACCCTCGTGTTCTGGATCGGCCGCAAGCGCTACGTGAAGATCGAGGTCGCGCCGCCGAATCCGAACTCGTTCATGCGCGTCGTCCACACCGCGCTCGTGTCGCGAGGCAACGGCGACCGCATCGGTCTCGTCGTCGCGATCGCGGGATGCGTCCTCGCACTCGCGTCATTCGTGCTGTGGCCTCTCGGCTGGCTGCAGCCCGCGCCGACGATCTGCCTCGCGCTCGTCCTCGTCCTCGCGTTCGGTGGTGTCGGTGCGTCGCTCCAGCTCGACCGCGCGCGCGGTGTCCACGGCGACGCCGCCGTCGAGGGCGTCAAGGCGGTGCTTCGCATCCTCATCGTGTTCGCGCTCGTCACGCCGTTCCACTCGCTGTTCGATCAGAAGGCGACGGTGTGGGTCGAGCAGGCCAAGCACATGGCCTCGCCGGGGTTCACGATCGATCTCGGCGTCATGGAGATGCGCTTCTTGCCGGCGCAGATGCAGCTGTTCAACCCGCTGCTCGTCATGCTCCTCATCCCGTTCAACAACCTGGTGCTGTATCCGCTACTGCGCCGGCTCGGCTACGAGCCGACCTCGCTGCGTCGGATGACCTGGGGCATCGGCGTCGCCGGCGCGGCGTGGATCATCGTCGCGATCCTTCAGCTCCAGATCGACGGCGGCAACTCGGTCTCGATCCTCTGGCAGATCGCACCGTACGTCGTCCTGACCTTCGCCGAGATCTTCGTCTCCGCGACCGGCCTCGAGTTCGCTTACAGCCAGGCGCCGTTCGAAATGAAGGGCGTGATCATGTCGTTCTGGAACCTGACGACGACGATCGGCAACCTCTGGGTGCTCCTCGTCGACGCAGCGATCCGCAACAACACCGCGAAGTCCGCGATCGCCGACACCGGCCTCAGCGAGCCCGCGTTCCTCATGTTCTTCTTCGCGGGGTTCGCATTCGTGATCGCGATCGTGTTCAAGCTGTGCGTGCGGCGCTACCAGGTCGTCGACAACTATCGGTCCTCGTCGACGGCCGCGCCGATCCCGGAGGCGCGCATCGCCAACGCGCCGCCGGAACACCGCGACTGATCGGCGGTCAGCCGACCTTCGCCACGTCGGACGGCGCGAGCGTGCCGTGCGTCTGGTAGTGGTCGAACAGCTGTCCCCACGTCGTCGTCTCGCGCCACTGCTCGAAGATCTTCCGGTCGCGCAGCGGCCACCGGTAGTAGTCGTGATAGGCCTCCGAGCCCATCACGAACAGGTTCACGAGCGGCGTGTGGAAGAACAGCTTCTGGAACCGCTTGAGCGGGCCGAACCACATGACGTCGCCGACCATCGACGCGCCGTTGTCGCCGACGGAGAAGCCCCAGCGCTGGTTCGCGAGCTCGACGTCGCCGACGACCTCGATGTCCTCGCGGCGGCCGTGGCCGAGGCCCTGCTCGTCCGCCATCGAGATGTACTTCAGCGACATCGGATCGAAGCCCATCATCGACGCCGCGACGCTATCGATCGCGACCTGATCCTCGGAGGCGAGCATCACGTCCTTGATCACCGGGCGCATCGTGCGCGGCCCCGGGCCGTCGCCCGCGGTCGTGCCGTCCATGACCGCGAACAGACCGGCGTGGATCTCCTTCTGGATCGCGAGCAGGTCGACGAGCGTCTCGTGGATCCACGAGTGCGTGTAGTGCCGCTTCGTGTTGAGCAGACCACCGAACGCGTTCTTCATCGCGCCGGTCGTCGTCGTGTAGATGTGGCACTTCACGGTCGGCAACTGGATGATGTTCGTGCCGTGGAAGGCGTCGGGGATCTGGATCCCCTCCGGGAAGATCTGGTCGAGGACGTTCATCTTCGCCTTCGGCCGGTAGACCGACCAGGTCATGTCCTCGGGCTTGAAGTTGTAGCGAACCGGCACGTCGTACCGCTTGAAGATCGGGACGTAGCCGTTCAGGTCCTCGCCCTTGAACGCGTCGGTGACGACGGTCTTGTTCTGGACGCAGACGAGATCGTCGTAGCCGCGCGCGCGCAGGCTGCGGACGGTGCCCTCGAGCTGCCACGGCGTCGTGTTCGCGCCGGGGAACGGGAAGTGCCACGAGATGTTGTCCTTCAGGATCGTCTGGGCACCGGGGCGCAGCGCCGCGCGGACGTCGGCGAGATCGTAGAGCCGGTCGATATCTTCGAGAACGCGGTCCGGGCTGACCCGGATCACCGCCACCTTCGAGCGAGCCATGTCCGCGACCCTAACGCCGAAAACTTGCGGCGTCGATCCCCGAAGGCGAGTCTGGCGACGTGGGAGAAACCCTCTTTAGCAGTAGCTATCAGCCCGATCCGAAGAGCGCCCGAGACGTGCTCGCGTTCGTGCTGACCCCGGTCGAGGCTTTCGCCCACGTCGACGATCCGGACGAGCTGGAGGCAGTCACCGAGCTGCTCGGCTCGGCGAAGGAAGAGGCGATCCAGCGCTGGTTCTCGCTCAGGACCGAATCGATCGCGAACTAGAACCTACTCGAGATCCATCACCGGATAGTCGAACTCCATCCGCTCGGTGTAGACCTCGATCTTGACCTGCTTGATCTCCTCGGAGGTCGAGTCCGAGCGATCCGGCGTGACGCTGAGAATGTCGGCGCCGTAGAAGTGAACGTAGAACAGCGGCCGCATGTCGTTGTCGTACGTCTCGACGTAGCCGTTCAGCTTCTTCGGATCGCGGACGGTGCCGTTGCCCATGCCGCCGTAGCCGACGCTCGTCGCCATCGCATCGATGAACGGCTGCGCGTCCGCCTCGGGGACGTAGAACGTCAGGTTCGGATACTCGACGACGGTCGGGGTCTTCACCGCCGCCTTGCGACCACCCATGTGGTACTCGGCGACGTTCTGCTTGACCGTGAACGAGTCGACCTTCGTGACGCGCTTGCACGAGTCACCGAGGCCGTCGATCGAGAACCGGAAGTTGCACGAGCTCCAGTTCTTCTGCGCGGCGAATCCCTTCGGTGCCTCGAGCTTCTTGCCGTCGCCCTTCTTGAACGCGATGTCCTCGACCGCGAGCGCGATCGTCATGTAGACGGCGTTCTTGTCGGCGGCGTCGAGCTTGGGGAACGTGACTTCCTTGATCAGCGCCTCGGTGAACGTGCGGCGCGCGCGCTCGACGTAATAGAAATCGGCGGCGACGATCGCGCCGTTCTTGCGCGTCCCCTTGCCGGCGAAGAAGTCGGTCATCCACACGTAGAACGGCTGGGACATCGCCATGCCGACCTGCAGCTTGATGTCCTCGAACTTCGGCTTGCCGAGCTGACGATAGCGCTGGAAGCCCACCTGCTCGTTCGCGGCGAACTGGTGCGTCATCACGTCGGCCTTCACCCCGCCACCCTCGATCGAACGGAACAGGCCGACCGAGCCTTTGACGTCATCGAGCTCGAGCGCGAAGTGCGCTGCTGCATACGCGCGAGAGCCGGCGGAAGAGTTAGTGGCCATTAGCTGCCCTTTGGGATTGTATACGGCCGGCGGGACGTCCCGCGAGGCGCAACCTGTATGCATGCTACGGTTAACAGGCGTGCGGGCTTCCTCGCGGCGCGCCCATGGCTGATTCCAGGCTCCCCACCGTAAGCACCCGGCTTCCCCCGGCATTTCCGCCGCGTTGGGGATTCTTCAAGGGTCTTCTGAGCGGCCTGGTCATCGAGGTGCCCGCGCTGGCCGCCGGCGTGTGGATTCTCGCGCGGTTAGGGGTGGGAGATCCCGCCGTGCCGTTCATGCGGATCATGCGGCTGACGACCGTGTTCGCGGGAGTCGCGGCGCTCCTGACCGCCGGCGGCGTCGGCCGGCTGACCGCGTACGCCTCGATCGAGAAGGGCGGCGGGCGGCGGCGAGCGATGGTGGTCGGTGCCCGGGCCCACGCGGCGGCGGGAGCGGGCCTGGTCCTGATCGCCGTGATCCCGCACGGCAACCTCCCCGACCGCGGCCTGCTGTGGCTGCTGATCCCGATCGTCGGCGCGGCGATCGGCGCGGTGTGCGGTGCGGCGATCGGCGCGGTCTGCGGCGGCGCGGCCCCGGTCCGGATCGGCGACGTCATGGCGCTCGCGATCCGCAAGCCGAGCGAGGCGCTGCGGTCGCTGCTCGATCCGGAGGATCTGATCAAGCTCGGCGCGGCCGTGCGCCACCGGACGTCGCAGATGTTCGAGGGCATCTTCGAGCCGGCCGAGAAGCCGCCGACCGAGCCCGAGAAGGCCAAGTCGACCACGTCCGAGGCCAAGCCGCTCGAGTCGCCGCGAGAGTGACATGGCGAGCGGTTCGCACGATGCGGTGACGCCGGACGGCGACGCGTTCGATCCCGCGACGAGCCTCGACTTCGCGGGTGGCTTTCACCGCGGCGCGAAGACCCACGAGATGCGGACGCTCGCGATCGCACTCCTCGGCTCGCTGCTGCTGTGGAACCTGCCGTTCGGCGGCGTCCTGCTCTACCCGTTCAAGCTGCTCGCGACGTGGCTGCACGAGCTCTCGCACGGCCTCGCGATGATCATCACCGGCGCCGGCTTCGATCACGTGATCATCTATCGCGACACGAGCGGCCTCGCGTACGCGTACACCTCGGTCGGCTCGTTCGGGACCTCGATCATCGCCGCGGCCGGCTACATGGGAACGCCGCTGTGGGGCGCGCTACTGCTCGTCGTCACGCCGACCGGACGCGCTGCCCGCCACGCGCTGCTCGTGCTCGCCGGCCTGCTCGTGCTGACGACGATCCTCGTCGTCGCGCCGGCTCCCGACGGCGATCGCTTCGGCCAGTGGGTGACGCCCGCGATCGGCGCCGGCATCGCGATGTGCGCGCTGATGCTGCCCGACCGGTGGCGCGTGCTCGGCGCTCACTTCATCGCGGCGCAGGCGTGCGTCAACGCGCTGCTCGACATCCGCGTGCTGCTCCGTCCCTCGCAGGTCGTCGACGGCAAGGTCGCCGGCATGTCCGACGCCCACAACATGGCGCTGTCGACGTTCGGCACGACCGCGACGTGGGCGGTGTGGACGTGGGCGATCATCTGGCTCGTGTGGTCGCTCGCCGTGCTGTTCGTCGCGCTGCGGATCAGTGGATCGCGGGCTGCGAAGCTCGCAGCGCAGTCCGCTCGGCCCACGGCTTCGCCTCGAGATGAAAGTGATCGTGGTGAGCATCGTCGTAGTCCGGCGACAGCACCAGGTGGAACAGACCCGAGCGGACCAGCTGGCACTGCAGCACCTTGAGCACGGCGCCGCCTTGCGTGAGCGGCATGCCGACGCAGTCGATCGCATCGCCGAGTCCCTGCTCGTAGTCGCGATCGATCCGCAGCGTGCCGAAATCGTCGCCGGCGAACGAGTGGACATCGATCGCGAGGCCGTAGCTGTGCTTGCTCGGCCGGCTCGTGCCGCGGACGTTGCGCCGCGAGTACGCCGACGAGAACAGTGCCTTCACGACGCCCATCGCGCGGAAGTAGCGGCCCGCCTCGTCGAGCGAGACCGCGAGCGAGCAGTCGATCACGAGCGGCTGGTGGCTCGCGACCTCGACGCCGCCGAGCGGGCCGGTGATCTCGACGGCGAGCGCGATGCCCGGCTTCTTCGTGCGCTTGTAGCTGACGTGACGTGCGTCGAGCTCGTCGTAGCAGGCGTCGGCGCGCGCCTGGCCCACACCGATCGCGACGAGGCCGATGGCGAGCAAGACGCGCATGGCGCAAAGCGTCGCCCACGCGCCCGGGGCGGGCAAATTTTCAGGACCCCTGCATCGTCGCGAGGATCTGGGTGAAGAACCCCGGCGCCGCGCGCGCGATCGTGTCGGGGACGTAGAGCGCCGCGTACAGGACGTTGACGCTGTCGATCCGCTTGATCGCGACGAGCACGCGGATGCGCTGCGTGCTGAGCGGATCCTCGGTGGTGGACATCAGCTCCGCGCCGATCCAGCCCGGCGGCAGCTCGAACACCTGCTCGTCCGCGGGCTTCACCGCCGCCAGGTTCTGATTGTCGACGGCGCGCTTCTGCTCGTTCGCGACCTCCTGGTCGAGCACGGCCGGCAGCGGCTGGCTCCCGATCGACGCATGCAGCGCGACCAGCTGTGCGTTCGTGTTGGGATCGAACAGCGTCTGCTTGTCGCGCAGCCAGCGCTCGGGAACCACGACGTTGACGCCCGGCACCGATCGGAGCACCCGGTTCTGCGCGTACAGCGTGTCGGCGATCGAGGTCTGCACGACGAGCACGGCGACCGCGATCACGAGCGCGATGAAGCCGAACGTCAGCGCGCGCGCGACGTGATGCGCGACGTTCTGCCAGCGCGCGTTCGGCGAGAACACCGCGCCGGCGAGCGCGCCGACCGCGAGCCCACCGCCGTGTGCCCACTGATCGGTGACCGGATAGAGAAACCCGACGCCGAGCTGGGCGACGGTGACGACCGCGATCGCACCCCACACGCCGCGCGACCACAGCAGGCGATGCCGCTTGCGATAGAGCGTCAGCTCGACGAACACCGCGCCGAGCAGGCCGAACAGCGCGCCCGAGGCGCCCGCGGAGATGCCGCCGGCAACCGCGACCTGGCTGACCAGCATGCCGCCGATGCCGGCGAGCGCGTAGATCGCGGTCGTCCGCCACGGCCCGAACAGGTCCTCGACGATCCGGCCGAGCATCCACAGACCCGTCGCGTTGACGAGCAGGTGCAGGCCGCCGATGTGGACGAACATGCTGCTGACGATGCGCCACCACTGGCCGTCGTCGACGAAGCCGCGGGCCAGCGCGCCCTCGCGGACGAGCACGCCGATGTCCGTGGTCGAGCCCCACGCGATCGAAGCGATCGCCGACACCGCGACGAGCGAGAGCGCGAGGATCCGCGTCGCCGTCGGGCCACGCGGCCGCGAGCGCTCGACGATCGCGGGCACCGGCTCGGACTCGACGCGCGCGACGACCTCGGCGGCGAGCGGCGGCACCTCGATCGCGGTTGCCGGTAGCCGCGCGAGCGCTTGATCGATCAGCGCGCGAGGCCTGCCGCGCGACTTCGACCGCGCCTTCGTGTACGCGGCCTGGGCGGCGGCGGTATCGCCGCGGCGCTCGTGCGCGACCGCGATCCAGTACGCGCGCGCGCCCTTCTTCATGTGCCGCGAGCTCCTCGGCTCGACGAGCGTCTGCACCGCGCCGACCCGGCCGGCGAGCGCGAGGAAGATCAGGCGGCCGCGGTGCAGCCAGATGTTCGCGTCGGAGCGGCCGGCGCAGATGTCCTCGAGGCGCACGAGCATGCGCGCGGCCTGATCGAGATCGCCCTTGTAGCCGTACGCGCCGAGCAGCTCGACCCACACCGGCGGGGCGATGCCGAGTGCGCGACGGATCGCGACCGAGCTCGGTCCGCCCATCGCCTGCTGCGGCGGCACCGCGCCGAACAGGTGCTCCTCGGCGTGCGCGACCGCCTCGTCCCAGCGATACGCCGCGAGGTACAGCATCGCGATGCGCTCGTCGATCGCGACGCGCGCGTCCGCCGTCGCACCGCGCTTGGCCTGGTTCAGGGCCTCGACGGTGCGCTCGATGTTGCCGTCGCGGATCTCGCGCATCGCGGCGAGCAGCGCCTTCTCGTCGGCGACGCCCGAGCCGGGCGCGAGCACCTCGGCGATGTCAAGCATGCGCTTGGCCGCGCCGAACCGCTCGGCGGCCGCGAACCGGCGCGCCGTGCTGCGCGCGAGCGGGCCGAGGAGCAGCAGGCATGCACCGGTGCCGACACCGATCGCACCGGCGACGCCGAGCGAGGACTCGTCGAGCTTGCGCCCGAGCAGGCCGAGCCCCGACAGCGCGCCGGCGACGAGCTGCAAGAAGCCGTACAGGCGCGTGCCTTCGTGGCGAACGAAGTACCAGCCCCAGTATCCGCCCGCGACCAGAACCGAGATCAGCGCGAGCTCGAAGTACATGACTACGACGGCGTCTCGACGAACGCGCCCATCTTGCGGAACTTCTGATAGCGACGCTCGACGAGCTCGGCCGGCGCGAGCTCGACGAGCTCCTTCAGGGCCTTCTTGATCGCGATGCGCATCTTCGCCGCGGTGAGCGCCGGGCTGCGGTGCGCGCCGCCGTCGGCCTCCGGGATGATCTCGTCGCAGACTCCGAGCTGGACGAGGTCGGGTGCCGTCAGCTTCAGCTGCGTCGCGGCTTCGCTGATCTTCGCGGGGTCGCGCCACAGGATCGACGCGCAGCCCTCGGGCGAGATCACCGAGTAGATCGAGTACTCGAGCATCAGGATGCGATCGGTGACACCGAGCGCGAGCGCGCCACCGGAGCCGCCCTCGCCGATCACGATCGAGATCATCGGGCACTCGAGGCTCGCCATCACCTGCAGCGCCTTCGCGATCGCCTCGGCCTGACCGCGCTCCTCGGCGCCGAGGCCCGGATACGCGCCCGGCGTGTCGATGAAGCAGATGATCGGCCGGCGGAACCGCGACGCCATCCGCATGAGGCGCGTCGCCTTGCGATAGCCCTCGGGCCGCGCCATGCCGAAGTTACGGTGCATGTTGTCCTTCGTGTTGCGGCCCTTCTGGTGGCCGAGCACGAGGACTTCCCACTCGTCGAACATCGCGAGCCCGCCGATGATCGCCGGGTCGTCACGGAAACCGCGATCGCCGTGCAGCTCGACGAAGTCGTCCATGAGCAGCCCGACGTAATCCATCATGTACGGGCGCGCCGGGTGCCGCGCGAGCTGCACCTTCTGCTGCGCCGAGAGCTCCGCGAAGACTTCCTTCTGGAGCTTCTTGGCCTTCTGTTCGAGCTTGCGAATCTCGGCCGAGAAATCGACGGTCTCGGTCGAGAGCCGCTGCAGCTCGTTGATCTTGCGCTCGAGATCGATGATCGGTCGCTCGAACTCGAGGATCATGCGGTCGGTCAGCGGAGGCGGTTCAGTCGTCGACACTAGAGCCCTGCTAGGTACCGCTCCAGTCCGTCGAGGTCAACGTCGGCGGGAGACGGGTACCAGGTGATCGTCTGATCAGGCCTGTACCACGAGAGTTGACGCCGTGCGTAATGCCGTGAATTCCGTTTGATCAACTCGATGGCCCGACCACGCTCGACGGCTCCTGCGGCAACTTCGTGCAGCTCGGCGTAGCCGATCGCCTGCTGGCTGCGCAGGGGCGGCACGTAGCCGCGCGCCCGGAGCTCGGCGATCTCGGTCTCGAGTCCCGCCGCGAGCATCTCGTCGACCCGGCCGTCGATCGCGCGATACAGCGCCTCGCGCTCGGGGGCCAGACCGACGAGCTTCGCGTCGTAGCGGCGCGGCAGCGACTTGTGATCGTGGCGCGCCTGGTGAGCGCTCATCGGCTCGCCGGTCAGCCGGTAGACCTCGAGCGCGCGCACCGTCCGCTTCTCGTCGTTGCGATCGATCTTGGCCGCGGCGATCGGATCGACGCGCTCGAGCTCCTCGCGCAGCGCAGCGAGCCCCATTCCGACGAGCTCCTTGCGCACCTCGGCATCCGCGGGCGGGCCCTCGAACAGCCCGAGCAGCAGCGCGCGCACGTACAGCCCGGTCCCGCCGCACACGATCGCCGCCTTCCCTCTCGCCCAGACGTCCGCGATCGCGCGATCGGCCAGCTCGATGAAGCGAGCCGCCGTCATCTCCTGATCCGGCAGCACGACATCGAGCAGGTGATGCGGCACGCGCGCACGCTCGTCGGCCGACACCTTGCCGGTCCCGATGTCCATCCCGATGTAGACCTGCTGCGAGTCACACGAGATGACCTCGCCACCGACCCGCGCCGCCAGCTCGAGCGACAGTCGCGTCTTGCCGGCGCCGGTCGGTCCGACGATGACGACGAGACGTGGCGGCACTGTCGCCATTGTAGTGGGCCTGATAGGGTCCGGCCATGCGTAGGTCGGCCTTGCTCGCGGCTATCGTCCTTGGCGTCGGTTGCGGTGGCACCGATGACGGCCCTCGCCCCAGGACGTTCGGCGGCGATCGCCCGGCCGACATCCACGCGCCCGAGACGCTCACCGCGGGCAAGCAGTACCCGCTCGTCGTCGTCCTGCACGGCTACGGCGCGAACGGCTTCACCCAGTATGCGTTCTTCGGGGCAGGCACGCTCGTCGCCGAGGACAAGGCGCTCGTGATCGCGCCCGACGGCACGACGAGCTCGATCGGCAAGCAGTTCTGGAACGCCGACCCCGCGTGCTGCGACTTCGATGGCACCAAGCCCGACGACGTCGGCTACATCGGCAGCCTCATCGAGGAGATCAGCGCCGCGTATCCGGTCGACAAGAACCAGGTCTACGTGCTCGGTCACTCGAACGGCGGCTACATGGCGTATCGCATGGCGTGCGAGCGCGCCGACCTGATCGCCGCGATCGGCTCGCTCGCCGGCAACGCCGCGACGACCGCGTCGGCGTGCAACCCGAGCAAGCCGGTCAGCGTGCTCCACATGCACGGCACCGCCGACGACACCGTGCCGTTCCTCGAGGGGAACTACGGCGCGGTCCCGTCGGTCACGCAGTGGGCGACGCACGACGGCTGCGGCGCGACGCGCGAGCCGACCGTGACGCTCGATCTCGACACCGCCGTCCCCGGCGACGAGACGCACGGCGAGGCGACCGCCGGCTGCCCGTCGGGCGTTGCCGTCGATCTGTGGACGATGGAGGGTTCGGGACACATCCCCGTGTTCAACGGCACTGCCGCCCCCGCGATCTTCGACTGGCTCTCCGCGCACAAGCGTTGAGTACGGCTACGTCGACGCAGTGACGATGACCGATGAAGGACGACGCTCCGGCCGCAGCAAGGCGAGAGGCGCAGCTCCCAGATGAAACGCGAAGGAGCCAAGCCGGCCAAGAACGCCAGGCAAACAGCTATCTGGACCAGACGACCCTACGGATCCCCTGGCGCAACGCGTAGACGTTGAAATTGAACAGGAGCCCGAGCTCACGTTCGCCAGTGCGCAGATACGAGAGGACCTGCGCGGTATGGATCGGCCGCACCTCTTCGACCGCTCTTACCTCGACAACAAGCAGTTCTTGGCCGGCTTGGGATCTTGGCGTTCCATCTTGGGCAGCCTTTCGGCTGCGGCGATGGATCAGCGCCGCAGATTGGCTGCGGCGAGGCACCAGCGGCGCACTAGCGGCCGAAGCGGCGCGCGATCTCGGCGAGCGGCAGGCGCAGCAGCACGGGACGACCGTGCGGGCCGTGCGTCGAGAAGTCGGCGCCATCCATCGAGCGCAGCAGCGCCTCGGCCTCGCTCGGCGACAACCGATCGCCGGCGCGCACGACCGAGTGACACGCGATCTCGGCGAGCACGCGATCGACGCGCTCCTCCTCGGTCGGTGCACCGTCGTCGGCCCACTCGGCGAGTAGCTCGCGCAGGAGCTGCGACGGATCGCCGTGGCGAATGCCAGCCGGCACGGCCTTCACCGCGAGCGTCGTCTTGCCGAAGCCCTCGGCCTCGTAGCCGACCTGGGCGAGGACGGCACTCATCCGCGTCGCGAGCTCGACGAGCTCGGGCTTCACCTCGATCGTCGTCGGGAACAGCATGCGCTGGGTCGCGACCGCGCGATCGCCCTGCCCCTTCAGGCGCGCGAGCTCGACGCGCTCGTGCGCGACATGCTGATCGATCAGCACGAGCTCGCCCTCGGCCTCGCACACGAGGTACGTCAGGTCGAGCTGGCCGAGGTAGCGTAGCGAGCCGAAGAAGCCGGGCGCGGTCGTCGGCGACGAGCCCTCGGCGAGCGCGGCCTCGTCCCACGGCGCGCTCGGAGCATCGCCGCGCGGCGCTGCCTCGGCCTCGAGGCGAAGTCCTTCGGCGCTCCGTGCACCGAGCGCACCGACGACCTCGGCGGCGACGCGATCGATCGATGCGCGCAGGTCGGCGGACTCGGCGTAGCTGCGGCGCTCGGCGTCGAGGCGAGCAACCGCGTTCGTCGCGCGCGTCGCATACCCGGCCTCCGTGGCGCGCGCGCTGCGCACGCTGTCCTTGATCGAGCGAGCCCAGGCGCGGGGTCCGTCGTCGAACCCGAGGCGGGCCTGCGCGTTCGCGTTGTCGCGCGCCCACGGTCGATCGCGCTGCTCGCGCAGCTGCGCGGCGTAGGTGTGGGCGAGCGGCGTCGCCGGGGCGTCGAACGGCAAGCGCGGCGGGGCGACCGATGCGATCGCCGTCATCACGACGGGACCTGCGCCGCCGATCTCGTCGCGCCACGGCGCGCGCTCGACGCCGGATTGCACGACGTGGCGCACGGCCGCGGCGACCGCGGGTGCGTCGGAGAACCGGACCTCGTGCTTCTGCGGATGGACGTTGATGTCGACCGCGCCCGACGGCACGTCGACCATCACGACCGCGAGCGGATAGCGGCCCCGCGGGATGAGCTCGCCGTAGCCCATCGCGAGCGCGTGGAGCAGGCCGCGGTCGCGGACCGGGCGCTTGCCGACGAACAGCTGGACGCCGCGGGCGGTGGTCTGCGCGAGCTCGGGCGCGCCGAGAAATGCCGCGACGCGGATGCCGGATTCCTCGCCGGAGACGGGGACCATGCGCGCGGCGACGCGCGTGCCGAGCAGCGACTGCGCGCGGGCGAACGCGTCGCGATCGGGCGGGACCTCGAGGGCGACGCGACCGTTGTGGCGCAGGCGCAGGTGGAGGTCGGGGTGGACCATCGCCACCTTCGCGACGAGCTCGGTGATGTGCGACGCCTCGGTCGCCTCGCCCTTCAGGAACTTGAGCCGCGCGGGCACGTTGTAGAGCAGGTCCGCGACCTCGAGGGTCGTGCCGACCGGAGCACCGACCTCGGTGACGCCGACCAGCTTGCCACCGTGGATCTCGACGCGGGTCGCGGCGAGGTCGCCCTGCTGGCGGGTCGTCAGGACGAGGCGCGACACGCTCGCGATCGAGGGCAGCGCCTCGCCGCGGAAGCCCATCGTGGTGAGCGACCACAGATCGTCGACCGCACGCAGCTTGCTCGTCGCGTGGCGCTCGAACGCGATCACCGCGTCGCGGGGGCTCATGCCGCGACCATCGTCGACGATCCGGACGAGCCCGCGGCCGCCCGCGGTGGTCTCGATCGTGATCGTGCGGGCGCCGGCGTCGATCGCGTTGTCGACCAGCTCCTTGACGACGGACGCCGGCCGCTCGATGACCTCGCCCGCCGCGATCTGATCGATGACAGTCGTCGGCAGGACGGCGATCAGGGTCTCCACGGCTCCTGGCGTAACACGGGCCTCTGATCGGCGCAGATTTCAACACCTTCCAGGCCGGATCCCCGTTGGTCGCGAGGGGTGGTTTTGCGCTATAAGGCCGCCATGTCGAGCACGCCAAAGCCCGGCCGCGTCGTTGCGGTGACCGGTGCGTGCACGTTTCTGGGCACCGAGCTGCTTCGCCGGCTCGAGGAGGACGCGCGCATCAGCCGCGTGCTCGCGCTCGACGTGCGGCAGCCCTCGGTGCGCGGCACCAAGATCGAGTACATCAACCTCGACCTGACCCAGCCGACCGTCGACGGCGAGCTCGCGACGCTGCTCCAGCGCCACCAGGTGGACACGTTCGTCCACGGCGCCTTCCTCTCGCATCCGACGCACGCCGCGGAGTGGGCGCACGAGCTCGAGGACGTCGGTACGATGCACGTCTTGAACGCGTGCGCCGGTATCGAGCCGCGCCGCCTCGTCATGATCTCGACGACGCTGGTCTACGGCGCCCACGCGAAGAACCCGAACTTCCTCACCGAGGAAGCCGACCTGCGCGGTCACCGCGATTCGCGCTTCGTCAACGACAAGGTCCGCGCCGAGCGCCAGGTGCAGCGGTTCGCGAAGGAGCACCCGAACGTCGAGGTGTGCATCCTGCGGTTCGCGCCGATCATCGGCCCGACGGTGTCGAACATGTACACGCGGTTCTTCTCGCGGCCGGTCGCGCCCGTGATGATGGGCCACGAACCGCTGATGCAGTTCGTCCACGAGCAGGACGCCGCGTTCGCGCTGCAGAAGGCGGTCGAGAGCAAGGCGACCGGCGCGTTCAACATCGTCGGCAAGGGCGTCCTGCCCTACACGACCGTGCTCGCGCTGCTCGGCCGCGTCCCGGTGCCGATGCCGCAGATCGTCGCGCGCCAGCTCTCCAAGGTGCTGTGGGCGACGCAGCTCGTCGGCTCGCCGCCGAGCTTCCTCGACTTCTTGCTCTACCTCTGCGTTGCCGACGGTGCGAAGGCCAAGCGCGAGCTCGGCTTCTCGCCGCGACTCTCGATCAAGCGAACGATCCTCGACTTCCTCGGCGTCGCACCCGAGGACGGCGCGACCGATGTCGCGAGAGCACAGGCCTGAACCGATGACCGACGATCCCGACGACGATCTGCCGGACACCGACGACGACTGGTACGGCGACGCCGACCCTCGCGTCCCCGATGCCTCGCCGTGGCCCGATCGCGATCTAGCGTTCCTCGACTACGGCGCCGAGGCCTCGGTCCAGCCCGAGGTCGAGAACGGCAGCTACGTGCCGAGCGATCCGCGCGAGGGCGAGGCCGAGCTGCGCGAGCTCGAGCGGCGCATGGAGGAGAACCGCACGCCGGTGTTCCCGATCGACGTGCGCAAGCACCTGCCGCTCGAGGCCGTGTGGCGGCGCTGGCGCTCGCTCGCGATGTGGGGCCGCAGCGACGTCGTCGACGATTTCGGCCGCGATCCGCGGGCGACGGCGCGCTGGGAGTGGCTGTTCGAGTTCCTGTACTCGCGGTGGTTTCGCGTCCAGGCCTCGGGCCTCGACAACATCCCGGCCCGCGGCCGGGCGCTGCTCGTCGCGAACCACGCCGGCACGCTGCCGTACGACAGCGCGATGGTGATGCACGCCGTGCGTCGCGATCACCCGGCGCGCCGCGACGTCCGTCCCCTCGTCGAGGACACGGTGTTCCACCTGCCGTTCCTCGGCCCGATCATGAATCGCATCGGCGGCGTGCGCGCCGATCCGGCGAACGCGGAGCGCCTCCTCCAGAAGGACGAGCTCGTCGCCGTGTTCCCCGAGGGCGAGAAGGGCATGGGCAAGCTGTGGAAGGACCGCTATCGCCTCCAGCGATTCGGCCGCGGCGGCTTCGTCAAGCTCGCGCTCCGCACCGGTGCACCGATCATCCCGGTCGCCGTCGTCGGCGCCGAGGAAGCCGCGCCGATGCTCGGCAAGGTGACATGGTTCGCCAAGAACATCGGCATTCCGTGGATCCCGGTGACGCCGACGTTCCCGTGGCTCGGTCCGGCGGGCCTCCTGCCGCTGCCGAGCAAGTGGTTCGTGCAGTTCGGCACGCCGATCGATCTCGGCGCCGCGCATGGACCCGCTGCCGCCGAGGATCGGTTGCTCGTGAATCGCCTCGCCGATCAGATCCGGACGCAGATCCAGACGATGATCGACGGCCTGCTCGGCAAGCGTCGATCGCCGCTGCTCGCCGCTTACCTTGGTTGATCGGCCGCTGACCGGCGGCTAACAACAACTGGCTGCAGCGAGGCGTGAAGGGAAGGAACCTTCCACGACCTACGTAGGCCGCCTTTTCTTGAACGGCTCGATCTGCGTGTTAGTGTGGAGCCAATGCCGGCGGCGTACGAGTCCGAGCTGGAGCGCGTGCTCGACCAAGCACGCGATCTTCTCGGCGCCGGCGACGACGCGTTGCTCGTCGAGGCAAACATCGCCGTCAACCACGCGCTGCAGCTGAACCCCGACAGCGTCGAGGCCTGGCTGCTGAAGTGCCAGATCGCATCGGCGCTCGGCGACGATCAGGCGGCGCTCGCGTCGGTCGAGATGGCGCTGCGTCGCGCCCCGCATCGCGCCGAGGGCCTGTACTGGCGCGGCGCGATCCTCGGTGATCTCGGCCGGCATCGCGAGGCGCTGCGCTCGATCGAGGCCGCGCTGCGCGTCGTCGCCGATGCCGAGCACTGGCTGCTCGAAGATCTCTACTACGAGAAGGTCACGGTCCTCGACGCGCTCGGCCTCCACGAGGCGGCGGTTGCCGCGTGCGAGGCCGGCCTCGATCGCTGCCCGGGGAGCCCCCTGCTCCGCGCCGCACTCGCTCCCGCCGAGCGAGCCCGCGTGAAGAGCTCGCTGCGCCTGCTGCGCGGCGGCGCTGGTTGATCGCAGCTGGCCCCTCTGCCAGTCTGCGCGCATGACGAAGATCGGTACGACCCTCGCGGTCGCGGCCAGTTTGGTCGCGTTCACCGGCTGCAACAAGAAGAAGGAAGAGGCGACGGCCCAGAAGCCCACGGAGACCGACGTGGCGCCGAGGGCACCGGAGCCGTCCAAGGAGCAGGTGAAGACCCTGAGCGGCGCCGACCTCGCCGAGAAGTACAAGCTGTGCACCGGTCTCATCAACGCCGGCACGTGGGACCAGTTCCAGAAGGACTGCGTCGCCGAGAGCTACACGAGCCACTCGTTCGGCGGCACGCCGGAGCTGAAGGGCCCCGCCGCGCTGGTCGACTACTTCAAGACGATGAAGACGGGCTTCCCGGACTGGAAGCTCGAGCCGCAGCTGATCGTGGTCAGCGGCCGCAACATCCTCGCGATCGACCTGACGACCGGCACGAACACCGGGCCGATGAAGACGCCGATGGGCGAGATGCCGGCGACGAACAAGAAGACCGGCCAGCTGATGTTCCATCGCCTGAAGCTCGACGACGCGAACCGGGCGACCGACGAGTGGGCGATCGTCGACCCGACGACGCTGCTCGGTCAGCTCGGGCTCGCGCCGCCGGGCTCGCCGCCGGTCCGCCCCGTGATGGACAAGGGGCTCGAGGGCGCGCCGATGCTCGTCGTCACCGCGGACGACGCGAAGGAGAAGGCGAACCTCGAGACGGTCCAGAAGAGCAACGACGCGTTCAACGCGCACAAGGTCGCCGAC
The DNA here is from genome assembly GCA_023386455.1 of Pseudomonadota bacterium. Lineage (GTDB taxonomy): Bacteria > Myxococcota_A > Polyangia > Haliangiales > Haliangiaceae > JABFXX01. The sequence continues at coordinate 19,268 of JAEWJO010000376.1, forward strand.
ATGATGGCGACGTTGACCGACGACGCGGTCGAGAGCGACCAGGCCAGCCCGGCGGACGTCGTCGGCAAGAAGGCGATCGAGAAGGGCGTGACCGCGTTCTTCGCCGGGTTCCCCGATGGCAAGATCACCGGCACCGAGATGTGGGCAGGCGGCGACTACGTCGTCCAGATCGCGAAGTTCGAAGGTACGAACACCGGTGACATGGGCGCGATGAAGAAGACCGGCAAGAAGGCCTCGGTCGACATCGTCGAGGTCATGCACTTCAAGGACGGCAAGATCGACCACCTGTGGCGGTTCCGGAACGTGTTCCAGATGGCGATCCAGCTCGGCCTCGTGCCGTCGCCACCCGCCGCCCCGGCCGCGGGCAGCGCGGCGACGATGGCTCCCGCCGAGCCGAAGAAGTAACTCACGCGATCGGGGCGCGCGTCTCGAGGATGCGCGCCGCTGCAGTTCGCTTGCTATGATCGTGCGGTGAGGGCGCAGCGCGTCGCTGTACTCGCCGCGTGCGCGGCGGCCGCCGCATGGGGCGTGATCTGGCTCGGCGGCGCGCTCGCCGACAATGCGCCCGCACCGGCGACGCCCGACGCGCACGTGCTCACGATCGCGGCGAAGGCCGGCCGTCACGTCCGGATCGACGGACCACGCGGTGCGATCCACGTGTGGATCCCGCCGGGCTATCGGCCGGAGACCGGCGCGACGATCCTCTACATCCACGGCTACTACGACGACACCGACACCGCGTACATCGGCCATCGCCTGCCCGAGCAGTTCGCGATGTCGGCGGTCAACGCGATGTTCATCATGCCCGAGGCGCCGAACGGCCAGGGCAAGCCGGTTCTCTACCCGAGCCTGTCGGAGGTGCTGCGGCTCGTCGAGGACAAGACCGGCGTGCAGCGCGGCATGGCACTGCCGGCGGCGGTCGGTCACAGCGGCGCGTACCGGACGATCAACGCCTGGCTCGACGAGCCGCTGCTCGATCAGGTCGTGATGATCGACGCGATGTACGGCAACGAGGAGATCATGGAGGCGTGGCTGCGCGCGTCGCCGCAGCACCGGCTGATCACGGTCGCCGAGGACACGCTGCCGTACAACGAGCAGTTCATGCGCGACATGCCCGAGACGTTCATCGTCGACCGCGTGCCGCCGACGTACGACACGTGGCCGGCGCAGGCGCGGACGGCGCGCGTCGTCTACGTGCGCGCGCAGTACTATCACATGCCGCTCGTCACCGAAGGCATCGTGCTGCCGGCGCTGCTGCGCCTGTTGCCCGTCGAGCTGCTCGGCGAGGCGCCGTGGACGCAGCCGCTCGGCGCGCTGCCGCCCTTTCCCGACGCGGCGATCGACGCGCCTTCGGACGCCGGCGTCGACGGTCCGTAAGCGGTTCACCGACGGCACGCGCGGCCCGGGGACGTATACTCGCCCGCAGATGCGTGCGCGGATCCTCGCTCTCGCCGCGGTCGTGGCGTTGCTCGCGTACGCGTACGTCGCGCCGGGCGTGCGCCGCGAGCTCATCCGCGACGTGATCACGTGGGATGCGGTGCCGAGCGAGCCCGTCGAGCTGCGCGGCGGCCCGGGCGTCGGCCTTCCCTCGACGGCGCGCACCCGCGTGGTCCTGATCGATGGTCTGTCCGCGTCGACGGCGCGCACCCTGCCGAACTGGACGGCGCTGTGCAAGACGGGCCTGGCCCTCGACGTCGACGTCGGCTTCCCGACGGTGTCGCTGCCGGTCGAGGTCTCGCTGTGGACGGGCCTGACGCAGCAGCAGACCGGGGTCGTGTTCCGCTCCGATCGGCCGATCGTGCCACCGCTCGCGACGAGCATCCCGGCGCGCGTGCCCGGCAGCCTCGCGGTTGCCGAGGACCACGGCTTCATCGTGCGCTCGCTCGGCTTCTCGAGCGCGCTGCCTGCCGCGGCGCCCGACCGGCCGGCGAAGGATCTCGATCCCGAGCCGTG
>JAEWJO010000559.1 GCA_023386455.1 Pseudomonadota bacterium
GCGTGGGCTCGGGCGGCTTTGCCTCGACGGACCTGGACGAGGGCTCCTTGGAGCAGGCGGCGACGACGGCGAGCGCGACGAGGATTCGGGTCACGAACCGTGCGTATCACGAACGCATGTCGACGAGAGCGCCGACTTCCTTGATGAGCAGCTGGCGCGTGAACGGCTTGGACAAGAAGATGCTGCGCGGGACGCGCGGCACGCGGGCGACGCGAGGATCGTCGGGATAACCGGAGATGTAGAGGACGCGGATGTTCGGCTGGAGGTCGCGCATGCGTGCGGCGAGCTCGTCGCCACCCATCCGGGGCATGACGACGTCGGTGACGAGGACGTCGATCGGGAGCGTGCGCGCGAGCTCGAGCGCGGATGCGGCATCTTCGACGACGACGACGTTGTAGCCGGCGGAGCGGAGGTGGCTCTCGAGGAGCTGGCGCACGTCGACATCGTCCTCGACGACGGCGACGGTGTGGCCGGCCGCGATCGCATCGGGCGGGCGCAGGTCGGCGGTCGCCGCGGGCGTCGGCTGCGCGATGACGCGCGGGAGGTAGACGCGAAAGCTCGCGCCGTGGCCGGGCTCGCTGTCGACCTCGATGTGGCCGCCGCTCTGCTTGACGATGCCTTGCACCGTCGCGAGGCCGAGGCCGGTGCCCTTGCCGACCTCCTTCGTCGTGAAGAACGGGTCGAAGATGCGGGACCGGGTGTCGGCATCCATGCCCATGCCGGTATCGGTGGCGGTGATGAGGACGTAGCTGCCGGGCGTGCACTCGACGCGCTGGGCGCAGAAGTCCTCGTCGAGCTCGACCGAATCGGTGCGCAGGGTGAGACGACCGCCCGCGCCGAGTGCATCGCGCGCGTTGACCGCGAGGTTCATGATGACCTGCTCGAGCTTGGAGCGATCGAACTTGGCGCCGCCGAGCTGAGGATCGAGCTCGAGGCGCAGCTCGATGTGCTCGCCGATCATGCGGCGCAGCATGTCGGCCATGCTCGAGATCACGATGTTGACGTCGAGGATCTCGGGGATCAGCAGCTCCTTGCGGCCGTAGGCGAGCAGCTGCTTCGTGAGGCCAGACGCGCGCTCGGCCGCCTGCCGGATCCGCGCCGCGTGCTTGCGCTGGCCGGTGCCCTTCTCGAGACCCTCGACGAGGAGCTCGCTGTAGCCGACGATCGTCGTGAGGATGTTGTCGAAGTCGTGCGCGATGCCGCCGACGAGCTGGCCGATCGCCTCCATCTTCTGGGCCTGGCGAAGCTGCTCCTCGAGCTGCTTGTGGCCGGTGATGTCGCGGACGAGGAACGCGACGGTGCGCTCGCGACTGCCGGTCGGTGGCGTGACCAGGATATCGGCGACGAACCAGCGGCGGCCACCACGGAGGGGGAGCGCGTACTCGAGCGTGACGGCGACACCCGTGTCGTAGACGTTGCGCACGGCGTCGGTCAGCGGACGGCCGGCTTCCTCGCCGAGGATCTCGACGATCGTGTGGCCGATCAGCTCGTTGCGCGGCCGGGCGAGCAGCGCCTCGTCGTGCGTCCAGAGGTTCAGGTAGCGCGCGTCGCGATCGAACTCGAACACGATGCCCTTCATGCAGCCGAGGATCGCGCGCAGGCGGCTCTCGCTCGCGACGAGCTCGTCACCGACGCTGGACGTCCCTGTCGTGCCCATCATCTCTTCTTACGCCCTCGCGCACGATCGCGCAGTACGGGAGGCATGATTCCCGCTGGTGCGTACGGTGCGCTACGGCTTGAGGCGTGCTGAACGGCTCGATGTCGCCGTCGCCGAGTCGCGAGCGCGCGCCTGCTGGACGGCGAGGTCAGAGATGACAGGAAGCGCGCGATCGGCGATCCGGCCAAGCGCCGCCGAGAGGGCGCGGGCGAGTCCCTCGGGGTTCTGCGTCGGCAGCGGCTCGGTCTCCTCGTATTGCTGAGCCCACAGGATCTCTCCCGACGACGTATCGGTCAGCGTCAGCTCGAGCACGACGCGACCGAGCCACTTCGTCCTCGACTGATCGACCTCCTCGATCGCGACGACCCGACCGCCGAGCGCGACCGGCGCGACGGTGCCCGCGTCGCGGACGACCGAGCGAAAGCGGCCGCTGCGCTCGAAGGCGCGCTCGAGGTAGTCGGCGACGATCATGCCGGGCGCCGCGCTCCAGCGATGGTAGTTGTAGTAGTCGAGCCGGTACGGTGTGATGCGATAGACGATGCGCTCGTCGTCGTAGGCCTGATCGGTGTCGAGCGGTGTGACCGCGAGCGTGACGCCGGCATTGTCGTGCGACTCCGCGGCAGGGGCCTTCGTCGCGAGCTGGTAGTACCGCGTCTCGGGCAGCTTGCCGCCACACGCGGCGGTGACGAGGACAGCGAGGGCGAGGCAACGAATCATGGCAGCTTCCGATCGGGGGCGGGGTTCGAGAAGAACAGGCGCGAGGGCTTCTGGCGGACCTCGCGGGCGAGCTCCTTGAACGAGCGGCTCGCCTGACGGAGGTCCGAGACCGCGGCCTTGACCTGCGTCGGGTCGACGAGCTCGGCGGTGCGCTTCGCGGCGGTCTCGATCGACGCGATCGATGACTTGAGGCCGGCGCGGTTGTCCTCGATGAGGCCGCGCATCGCGACGCCGACCTGCGCGAGGTTCGCGGCGGCGGCCCGGGTCTGCTCGACGATCTCGCCGAGGTGCTTGGGGTCGGTCAGCTCCGTCAGGTTCGTCACGACCTTCTGGGTCGACGCGACGATCTCGTTCGCGTTCGCGATCAGCTCGGTCGACTCGTCGACCATGCGCTCGGCGCGCTGCTGCAGCTTGTCGAGCGTCGTCTCGCCGACGGGAATGATCCCGCCCGGGACGAGGCGTGGCGCGGAGAGCGAGCCGCCGCGCAGGTCGATCACCTTGAGGCCGGTGAGCCCGGCGTACTGGAGGATCGCCTTCGTGTCGGCGCGGACCGGCGCGTCCTGGCGGATCTCGATCGCGACCCGCACCTTCTTCAGATCGTCGGGCGCGATACCGATCTCGGAGACCGTGCCGACCCGGATGCCGTTGACGTGCACGTCCGCGCCCTTCTCGAGGCCGTACACCGTGTCGTCGAACACGATGTAGTAGCGCGTCTGCGCCTCCCAGAAATGGAGGCCCGCGAACACGACGAGCACGATGCCTGACAAGGCGCCCGCGACGACGGCGAACAGGCCGACGCGGATCTTCTGTTGCTTGGTGGTGGTCATCCGGTCCTCGCGTGAAAGAATTGGTGAACGGTCTCGTTGCGGCTGTGCGCGAGCTCGTCGATCGTGCCCTCCGCGACGACGCTGCCCTTCGCGAACATGATCGCGCGGTCGGCGGTCGCGCGAATCGACTCGAGCTCGTGGCTCACGACGACGATCGAGGTGCCGAGCGCCTCGCGGAAACGGACGAGCGTGTCGTCGACCTCGGCGGCGACAACCGGATCGAGGCCGGCGGTCGGCTCGTCGCAGAAGATCACCTCGGGGTCGAGGATCGACGCGCGGGCGAGCGCGGCGCGCTTGCGCTGGCCGCCCGAGATGTTCGCGGGCATGCGGCGCGCGAGGTTGCCGATGCCGACGAGCTCGAGGCGCATCCGCACCATCTCGCGGATGATCGCGCCCGGCAGCTTCGTCAGCTCGCGCAGCGGCAGCGCGACGTTGTCCTCGATCGTCATCGACGAGAACAGCGCCTCCTGCTGGAACGCGACGCCGAGCCGCTTGCGGAGCTCGTTCTGGCGCTCGGGATCGAGGTCGTACATCGACTCGCCGAACAGGCGGACGTCGCCGGCGATCGGCGGCACGAGGCCCGAGAGCGAGCGGAGGAGCGTCGACTTGCCGCAGCCCGATCCGCCGAGTAGCGCGACGATCTCGCCCTGCTGGATCTCGAGGTCGACGTGCTGGAGCACCGGCCTGGCGTAGCCGACCGCGACGTCGATGCATTGAACCAGCGGCGCGCGCCGGTTGCAGTTCGCGGGCCTCATGCCGTCGGCCCCGCGAGCGTGATGATCGTCGCGAACACCGCGTCGACGATGATGATGAGGAAGATGCTGACGACGACGGCACGCGTCGTCGCGCGCCCGACGCTGCTGGCATCGCCGCTCGCCCGCAGACCGAGGTGGCTGCCGGTGAACGCGATGATCCACGAGAACATCAGGCTCTTGACCAGGCCCTGCGCGAAGTCGGCGATCGTCACGCGCTGGACGATGCGCAGCCAGAACGTCGTCGGCGTCATGCCGAGCGTCAGGGAGCAGACGAGCATGCCTGCCGTGATGCCGATGAACATCGCCATCAGCGTCAGCGCCGGCTGGACGAACGTCAGCGCCGCGACGCGCGGGACGACGAGGAAGCGCACCGGGCTGACCCCCATCGCGGTGAGCGCATCGATCTCGAGACCGACGCGCATCGCGCCGAGCTCGGCGGCGATCGCGGCGCCGGTACGGCCGGTCAGCACGACCGCCGTCATGAGAGGCGCGAACTCGCGCACCATCGACCAGCCGACCATGTCGGCGACGAACACGCCGGCGCCGAACTTGTCGAGCTGGACCGCGCCCTGGAACGCGATCGTCATGCCGAGCAGGAAGCTGAGGAGCCCGACGATGAACACGGCGTCGGCACCCATCAGCAGGATCTGTTGACCGACCGATTGCTTCGGCAGGTGGCGCCGTCGCGCGAGGACCGAGCCCATCTGCGTCACGGTCTGGCCGATGAGATGGCCGAGCTCGCGCAACGTCGCGCCGATCGCGAGCACGTGCTCGCCGATCGCCTCGAGCCACGTCGGGCCGGGATCGTTGCCGGCCGGCTTCGACCGCTGGTCGGGCGCGAGCTCCAGTGCCGCGCGGTGATGGTCGTCCAGCTGCTCGAGCGCGAGCTCCTTGCCGGCGTGCTTCAGCGACCGCCGTGCGAGCTCGACCACCGCGACGCCCGACGAGTCGAGCCTGCCGACCTCGCCGAAGTCGACGACGACCTTGGCGACATCGCGGCGTTTGTTGAGGCCGCGCAGCGTGTTGTAGAGGTGCCGCGAGGTCGAGATCACGACGTCGCCACGTACGCGCACCACCGCGGTCCGTCCATGACGTTCGACCGACGTGGCGGCGCTGGGCATTGGGGTCCAGCACTGCAAGATCGAGGACCATCGCGGGCGCTGGTAAGCCGTGTGCCGCTGTGTGCCGTCGGGCGCACCGCGCGTGCGCCGGCGCACGGTGAGTCGTCATGCGCTCAGTTGCAGAGCGTCGCGCGTACGACCTTCACATCGCCCGACGCGACATCGACGACGGCCACGCTCCCGTTCGCCGGGGTTCCGCCGATGACGGCGAGCCGGCCCGCGCCGAGGCGAACGATCGCGGACTCGCCGGGGTTCCCCATGTTCGCCGACGCGACGGTCGTGAACAGCGCGCTCGTATCGATCGTCTTCGTGACCTTGCCCTTCACGACGTCCTGGATCACGAGCTTGTTGCCGTTCTCGCCGAGGAACGCCCAGCTCGCGCCATCGACCTGGGTGAACGCCGTGCCGAACGTGCCGAAGTCGGCGCGGCCGCCGACGTTCGCGAGCTTCTTGCCCTTGATCGTGTACAGCGCCGCGCGGCCCGATGGCGCCTCGCACACGTTCGTCGCGACATAGATCGTGCTGCCGAGCATCGCGATCTCGCCGCACTTGAACTCGCCGCGTGCGTAGCGGAACGTCGAGACCTTCTTCGCCTTCGCGACGTCGTAGACGTCGACGTAGCCTCTGCCGGCCGGTGCGTCGCCGAGCATCACCGCCGCGATCGTGCCGTTCGTCGCCGCGTGCAGAGGTGCGGCGCCTGGCCACACCTGTGGCGTGAGCGTCTTGCACGCCTCGGCGGAGCACACCTTGAGCTCGGGGTTCGTCGTCTCGATCCGTCCGGCGACATCGAGGCTCCGCGGCTGCGGTTCCGGCGCGTCGTCGAGCGGCTTCAGCGTCGCGGTCGCGAGGTCGAGCGAGAAGCACTGATCGACCGCGGTGCCGACGCAGTAGCTGACGTGCGAGTCATCGGCGGTCGCACTGTTGACGATCGCCGTCTCCTCGGGAGGTCGGATGCACGCCGGCCTCGGAGGTTCGACGGGCACGACCGGGGTCATCGAGATCGGGCTGACCGAACGAGGAGCATCGCTACCGCCACACGCGAAAACTCCAGCGAGGAGAAACGCACGTGCAGGCGAATTGCTCACGGCGCGAATGTACACGATCGCGTTTTCTCGGTGCCGGGCGCGTTGCGTGCCGTGCTGTCGCCGCTGTGCTGAACTAATGAGTACATGCTCACGGAGCTAACGATCCTGTTCGCGCTCGTCCTCGCGAACGGTCTGTTCGCCGGCGCCGAGATCGCCGTCCTCACTGCCTCGAAATCGAAAATCCAGCAGCGCGCCGCCAGGCGCGATCGCAAGGGCCTCGCGGTGCAGTCGCTGCGCGAGCAGCCGGAACGGTTCCTCGCGACCGTGCAGATCGGGATCACGGTCATCAGCGCCGCCGCCGCCGCCTTCGGTGGTGCGCGCATCGCCAGCGATCTCGCCCCGCGACTCGAGCCGCTGCTCGGCAACAGCGCCCACGAGGTCGCGATGGTCGCTGTCGTCGCCGCCGTGTCGTTCCTGTCGCTCGTGCTCGGCGAGCTCGTGCCGAAGTCGCTCGCGCTGCGCTACTCGAATGGCTACGCGTTCTTGATCGGCTGGCCGCTCCTCCGGCTCTCGCAGGTGATGAGGCCGCTCGTGTGGTTCTTGACGAAGTGCTCGAACCTCGTGCTCCGCATGTTCGGCGACAGCACGTCCTTCACCGAATCGCGGGTGTCGCGCGACGAGATCCGCGAGCTCGTCAACGAAGCCGCAAAGGTCGGCTCGGTCGATCCGAAATCGAGCGAGATCGCGGCGCGCGCGCTCGAGTTCGGCGACGTCCACGTCGCCGAGGTGATGGTCCGGCGCGATCGCGTCGTCGCGATCCGCCACGACGCGACGCCCGACGAGGTGCAGCGGATCCTGCTCGAGGAGGGGCACAGCCGCATGCCCGTCTACGAGGGTGACCTCGATCGCATGATCGGCTACGTCGTCGCGCGCGACGTGCTCGCGCTCGCGTGGGAGCAGAACCTGATCGCGTTGCCCGACATCATCCGCCCGCTCGTCTACGTGCCGCTGTCGGCGAAGATCGGCTCGGTGTTGCGCGAGCTGCAGACGCGGCGGACGCAGATCGCGGTCGTCGTCGACGAGCACGGCGGCAGTGCCGGCCTCGTGACGATCGAGGACCTCATGGAGGAGCTCGTCGGCGATATCATGGGCGAGCACGACGCGCCGGAGTCCAGCCTGCGGTGCGACGCCGACGGCAGCGCGCTGGTGCCCGGCTGGCTGCCGACGCGCAAGGTCAACCGCACGCTGCACACCGAGCTCCCGATCGGCCGCGAGAGCATGACGATCGCCGGCCTCTGCAACGCGCTCGCGCTCGCCGTGCCCTCGGTCGGCGAGAAGCTGTCGGCGCCGGACGGCACGCAGCTCGAGGTCATCGACGCGTCACCGCGCCGCGTGCGCATGGTCCGCGTGATCCGGCCTGGGGGCCAGGCCACGTCCGTCATGCACCAGTCGGCCTAACGGGAGAGGCCGACGGCCGCAGCGACACCGTCGCGATACGCGCGCCACGCCTCGAGCGTGCGCTCCATCGCGGCGATCACGCCGGCGTACTCCGCCGGCGGCACGTGATCGAGGATCATCCGCCACGCGGCCTCGCGATGGCTGCCCTCGACACGCCGGTGGGCCTTCGTCAGCGCGAGTCCCTCGAGCGGCAGGCCGTAGTGGACGACGAGCGGGTGCGACTCGAGTGGCGGTGCAGGGCGCTTCGCCGCGTTCGGATCGAGCTCGCCGCGCTCGTGGTCGGTGCCTTCGATGAAGATCGTCGCGACGGCCGCGGCCTGCGCCCAGCCGTTGCGCTGCGTGTGCTCGTCGAGGACCGTGCGGTACTCGCGCGACGCGGGCAGGAGCTCGATCCGCTCGAACCGCGAGAGGTCCATGCCGAGGCCCTTGGGATACTCGAGGAACAGGTCCGGATGCGGGCGACCCGCGATCACGCCACCGGTCTCCTCCTCGTAGAGGTTCTCGGCGAGGTCGCGCCGGACCTCGGCGACGGGGCACTGGACGTAGGCCCAGCCGACCATCACCGGGAAGTCGCGCACGTAGGTCGCGTACTCCTGCTCGAAGTGCACGTGGAGTCGCTCCTTGGCGACGCGTCCCGACGTGAAGTGCGGCCACGCCCAGTGCACCTTGCGCTCCATGATCGCGAGGAGCGCTTCCTTGAAACCCTCTCGGTCCACCTGCTGATCGTACGCGATCAGTGCGGAGGGACAAGCGTGGCGGACAGGTCGAGATGGAGCGTTCCAGCGCCCGTGAGGGCCGGCACGGCGCGGTCGATCACGAGATCGGCCGGCAATCCTGCGCCTCCGACGCGGCGGTCGACGAAGATGTCGGCCAGGATCTTCGCGAACGCGTCCGTGAGTGCACCGTGAAACTCGGCGCCACGATCGCGCACCGCGGCTACGAGATCGCCGTAGCAGGGCACGAGCACCGTCGGGCTGCGCTCGCATGCGAGCTCGAGCGCGCCGAGGTCGACCGCGAGCGGGAGCTCGGACGGCGACGGACCGAGGAAGCGGAAGTCGAGCGCGCCGTAGACCTCGCCCGTGGTGTCGCGCGTGCCGTCCTGGATCGTGACGCGCGCGTCGGCGGCGAGGCGGAGCGCACCGCTCGGGCCGGGAGAGATGACCGGCGGGAGCGCGAGCCGCACGGGAGAGATCCGGATCGAGAGGTAGTCGGTCACGATCGGGTCGGTGTTGAAGCGCCGATCGAGGCCCGCCTCGGCGAGGCGATCGTCGAGCCAGCCCGTGCGCCACAGCTCGTAGAGCAGCGTGTTGAGCGCGTCGATATCGAGGTCGAGCGCGAGCGTCGTGTCGGGCCGCGGGGAGGGCCGCGAGGCGAGCGCGACGTGGACGGGCAGGATCGCCGGCGCGCCCGGCATGCGATCGAACGCGACCGCGAACGGCAGCGCGCCGTAGGCGTTGTCGGCGATCTCGATCGGACCGTCGCAGTACGTGAAGCGGAGCTGCTGGCCCCCGGGCAGCTCGAACGGCGGTGGCGGCGCGAACGTCGTGACGAGCACGTCGTCGATCTGCTCGCGCGCGATCCTGGTCGCGATCGCATCGGCCCCGAGCTTGTCGGAGACCCACTGCAGGACGCGGTTGTCGAAGTCGAGGTCGGCCTCGGCGGCGATCCGGAACGACAGCGCCCGGGCATCGCGCTGCGGCACGAGCAGGAGCGTGATCGGAACCTCGACGCGCTCGAACACGACTCGCGCGGATGCGCGGACGTAGCCGTCGGGTGCGCCCGCCTTGCCGACGAGACGGCGATCGGCGGGATTGGACTCGACCTGCGCCCACTCGAGCGACAGGCTCTTGATGCGCTTGTAGCGGCCGACCGGGAACACGTCCATGCCGCGTAGCTGGCCGTCGATCTCGCGCTGCATGAGGCCCGCGATCGTGTGCGCGCCGCCGCTGCCGTCGTCGAGCAGGCGCTGGCCGAGCACGACCCGGCCGGTGCACGGCGGCGCGGCGGGATCGAGGAACGGCCCCTGGAGCTTCGTCGCCGCGACGTCGCGCGTGAAGCCGCCGCGATACGAGGTCGACCAGTGTTTCCGGACGAGCCCCGGACCCGCGGGCCAGTCGGTGACGGTCGAGACGTCGATCGCGAGCTCGTCACCCGCGGAGTGCTGCGCGAGCCACATGAAGCCCGCGCCGTGGGCGGCGACGAGCAGCACGCCGGCGAGGGCGGCCCAGCGCTTCACAGGCGGAACACCGCCAGCACGGTGACGAGCTCCCAGCCGACGACCCACAGCGTGCACGCGACGACGCTCGCGGTCATGCCGCGCGTGACCGCATCGGCTTCGGGCTTCGGCGCGCCGCCCTTGGCGACGACATCGCTCGCGATGCCCCACGCGTAGATCCACACGAGGAACGCGGCGCGCACCGCGTAGCGCAGGCGCTCCGGGCGCGGATCGAGGATGTCGCCGGTCAACAGCTCCCACGCGTTCGTGATCCCGTACGACTCGCACACGAGCATGCCGCCGAGGATCATGCCGAGCGCGAACAGCGCGGCGACCGCGAGATACGACAGCGCGACCGCCAGCCACGCCGGCGCCCACAGGTAGCTGCGCCGGTCGACACCGAGCGCGTCGAGCGCGAGCGTCTGCTTCGTCAGGCCCATCGAGCCGAGCCACGCATTCGTCGCGCTGCCGCTCGCGGCGACGAACAGCAGCGCCGACAGGGCAGGCGCGAGCGCGATCACGTGACTGCCGCCGATCTGACGCAGGAGCGCGTCGGGGCGGACGCCCGCGCCACCGACCTTGCTGACGACGAACAGCACCGTGTAGCCGATCAGCGTCGACACGATGACGTAGAACGGCAGCGGCCTGACGAGCGTCTGCATCAGCACGCGCCGCGCGACGATCGCGAAGTCGCGAGGACGCCGGACGAGCTGCACCGGCGCCTTCGCGGCGGCGACCGCGGCGACGCGGAACGGCGCGAGCAGCGGCTCGGCGACCCGTGCGAGCGCGCGGAAGGCGCTCTTCGGCTTCGGCGTGCCCGAGGGCGGTGCGCGATCGCCGTGCGCCTCGAGGTGATCGACCATCTCCTTCTCGAGCTCGACGAGCCAGCGGCCGCGCTCTTCGGCGCTGTGGCCCGGATCCTCGAGTGCTCCCGGCCAGCGACCCTCGAACAGGTGGTCGAGCTTGCGATCCTCGAGCGAGAGCAGGAACAGACGATCGCCGACGCCGGCCGCGAGCGCGACGTCGTGCGTGACGACGATCGCCGAGATCCCGAGCGCCTTCACCTGCTCGCGGATGAGCCGCGCGAGCACGCGCACGCGATGTGGATCGAGGCCGACGCTCGGCTCGTCGAGGAACAGCAGCTTGCGCCGGCTCGCCAGGACGCGCGCGACGGCGACGCGCTGGGCCTGGCCGCCCGACAGCTTCGTCACCGGCGTGCCCGGCTCGGCGAGCGCGGGATCGAGGCCGACCCGCTCGAGCCACCTCTCGGGTGCATCGCCGGCTCCCGGCCCGCTCGCGTGGCGCAGCGCGATCTCGAGGTTGCCACGCACGTCGAGGTGATCGAACAGCGCGCCTCGCTGCGGCACGAGGCCGAGCTGTCCGCGATCGAGATCGAGCTGCGCTGCCATCACGTCGAAGCCCGCGTCGTCGAGCTCCTCGCGCTCGAACAGCACGCGCGCGAACGTCGACTTGCCGGCGCCCGATCCGCCGAGCAGCACGACGACCTCGCCGGGCGCGATGTCGAGATCGATCCCGTCGATCAGCACGCGACCGTCTGGCAGCGCGACACGCAACCCGCGCACGGCCAGCGGACGCACAGCATCGACACCCATCGCCGAAACCCTATCAGACAGGCCTACACCGCCGCGGTTGCAGCCGTCCCGCAAGTCCGCGCGGCGCCCCGTCAAGCGGAAAACGCAGAATCGCGGAACCGCGCGAACGACTCGTTGTCTCAATTCCTGACCGCAACGATTCACCGAAAGGACGCTCCAGTGGAGCGCTCGGTGGACGCGGCTCGACGGAGGTCTATCCACATGTCTGTCCTGCGCACTGCATCTGCTCTCCCCCAACCCGACACCACCACCGACGAGATGACCGGTGCGAAGGCGATCGAGGTTGCCACCCTGCTCGGCGACTCGGTCGTCGACGTCAAGCACTGCATGGATCCTCACACTGGCAAGGTCACGCCGCGGACGTGGGGCATGCTCGCCGCGGGCGCGGTGTGTCTGCTCGTCTCGGCGATCGCGTTCTACATGTCCGTGCACACGGCCGCGTTCAACAAGGGCGCGCTCGACTACTGGACGCACGTCGCGAACAAGCCGGCACACGCGTATCGCCCCGAGATGCTGTCGGCCGGTTACGACTGGCTCGCGTTCGGCGGCTTCGCGCTCGGTCTCGTGACGGTCGCGCTGGCGCTCGTGCGGATCCGCCGCGAGCAGGCAAACCCGTACTACCGCATCGGTACCGCGCCCGGCGTGCAGCAGCCGCTCGTCGGCGCTCCGACCGAGGACTTCCCGCTCGTCGCACCGCGCGGCGATGACTTCGTGTTCAGCTTCGGCGCGGGCATCACCGGCGAGATGAGCGTCAACGGCAAGACCGTCGGCCTCGCCGAGCTCGCGGCGTCGGGCCAGGCGCGTCCGTCGACGACCACGGTCGGTGCGTTCGAGCTGCCGATCCCGCTCCACGCGCGGATCCGCGCAAAGGTCGGCCAGACGCAGTTCCTCGTCGCCGGTGTCCCGAAGCCGCGCACGCACGCGGCGCCGCTGTTCTCGCTCGAGAACCGGACGCTCGCGTACTTCGCGGGCTCGCTCGGTGCGCACCTCGGCATCGTGCTGCTGCTGCAGCTGATGCCGGTCGATGCGGGCACGGCGTCGTGGGACCTCACGGTGCAGGAGCCGACCTCGATCGAGTCGAACGGCACCGAGGCCGAGGATCCGGTCAAGGAGCTCGAGGAGCTCGCGGACAACGGCGGCGCGGGCGCGGAGGCGTCGGCGAAGTCGATGGAGCTCGACGAGGGCGCGGCCGGCACGACGAAGTCGACGAACCGCGACAGTCACATCCGCATCCAGGACAAGGGCCTGCCGCCGCAGCTCGCTCGCGCCCAGGCGATCGAGGAAGCGCGCACCGCGGGCGTCCTCGGCTCGACGGCGCTCGTCTCCGGCGACATGTTCGCGTCGCTGACCTCGACCGACAGCCTGTCGAGCGGTCCCGACGGCGTGAACGTGTGGGGCGCGATCTACGGCGCCGACGGTGAAGGCCAGGGCACGTTCGGCTACGGCCGCCACGGCTTCGGCCCGGGCGGCGGTTGTGGTGGCGCGGACTGCGGCCTCATCGGTACGCCGGACGGCTACGGCAAGATCGGCACGGGCCGGTTCGCGGGCAGCGGCTGGGATGGCGTCGGCGGTGGTCGTCCGGGCATGAAGCGCCACACGCCGACCGTGCCGCAGCCGGTGGTGGGTCAGCCGACCGGCAGCGACGGTCTCGACAAGCAGACCATCCGCCGCTACATCAAGCGCAGCATCGCGAAGATCGGCTACTGCTACGAGAAGGAGCTGCTCGCGCACCCCGGTATCGCGGGTGACATCACGGTGCAGTTCTTCATCACGCCGACCGGCTCGGTGACCGGCTCGACCGGCAAGGGCTTCGACGCCACCGTCTCGAACTGCGTCGCAGGTGTCGTCGGCAACATCGAGTTCCCGAAGTCGGCGGGTGGCGTCACCGTGAACTATCCGTTCACGTTCCGTCCCGCGCAGTAGTCACCACACGATGATGGGGCCCCTGTGGGGCCGGATCGAGATCGCGACCTCCCCCGAACGCCCGCAGCCACCTCCGGCCAGCGGGCGTTGCCACGTCGTGTCGTCGTAGTAGACGGTCATCATCGTCTGCGTGCCGATCGACCGGATCGAGAACCGGCCGTCCTCGTCGCTGATCGCGACCTCGTTCTGGGTGCGCGCCCCGTCGAGCACGACCGTCGCGCCGGCCAGCGGCTCGTGGGTGGTGGCGTCGCGCAGCAGACCGGCGACGGAGCATGGCTCGGCCGGTACCGCCCGGCGAACGACGTTCGAGAGCGCCGGTGGGGCAGGCGGGGCGGCTTTACAGGCCGCGACGACGACAACCACGGCGAGCACTCTCACCAGGTCAGGTCTACGGCAAATTCCGTACGGGCGTCGAGGTTGGCGCCGTGACCCCGTGTGACTTGCTGCGGCGAGACACCGACACCCCATGTCGCACCGCCTTCGCCTGCCAAGGTCGGCTACGATGGTCGTCGTGAGCGAGCCCGAGGAGTTCGGCTCGTACCTGGTCTACGAGCAGCTCGGCATCGGTGGAATGGCATCCGTCCACGTCGCCGAGTCGCGCAGCATGGGCGGCTTTCGCAAGCGCGTCGCGCTGAAGCGCCTGCTCGCCCACGCCGCCGAGAATCCCGAGCTCGTGCAGTCGTTCATCGACGAGGCACGTCTCGTTCGCTACCTGAAGCACGCCAACATCGCCCAGACGTACGACTTCGGCAAAGTCGGCGACGTCTACTTCATGGCGATGGAGCTCGTGCCCGGGCCGACGCTGACGCAGCTGATCCGGCAGTGCAACTCGACGCTCGGCGTGATCCCGTTTCCGATCACGATGAACCTCCTCATCCAGATCTGCGACGCGCTCGACTACGCGCACAACCTCGCCGACGAGCACGGCAAGCCGCTCGGGATCATTCATCGCGACGTCTCGCCGCCGAACGCGATCATCTCGAACACCGGCATCGTCAAGCTGATCGACTTCGGCGTCGCGAAGGCCGCGAGCTCGTCGAATCAGACGCAGGTCGGCACCGTGAAGGGCAAGTTCAGCTACATGGCGCCCGAGTACCTGTCGGGCAAGCGACCGGACGCGCGCGTCGATCTGTGGGCGGTCGGTGCGATGGCGCACGAGCTCCTGACCGCGCGCCAGCTGTTCGATGCCGACGACGACTTCCGGGTGATCGAGCAGGTCAAGAAGGCGGCGATCATCCCGCCGTCGCGGCGCAACCCGGAGGTCCCGCGCGAGCTCGACGCGGTCGTGATGACCGCACTCGAGCGCGATCCGGCGCGGCGCTGGCAATCCGCCGCCGCGATGCGCACCGCGCTCGCCGATGTCGCGAAGGAGCTGCAGACCGTCGTCTCGAACGAGCAGCTGATCCAGTGGGTCGACTACGCGTTCTCGCAGCGGCCGCCGCACGAGGGCAGCGACCTGTCGCAGCTGATCGAGCTGCTCGAGACGCCGAGCCGGCCGTCGGGCAAGGTCGGCGAGCGGCCGTCCGGTCGGATGACGCGCAAGCTCGACGAGGCGTTCGAGGACCGCCTGACGCGCAAGCTCGACCCACCGGGCCGCGGTGATCCGACGAAGGCCGAGCGAGGCTCGCGCAAGAGCCGCGACGCGACGCCGCCGCGGAAACCGAGCGAGACCGACGAGCGCGATCCGACGAAGCGCGCGGTGCCGCGCAAGCGGTCGTTCCTGACGCCGCGGGTCGGCTCGGCGATGATCGAGCGGCGCAGCGGCAGCCGCCGCATCGTGCTCTGGCTCGTCCTGCTCGCCGTGCTCGCGGCTGCGGGCCTCGCGGCCGCGTCGTACTTCTTCGGCCATCCGGCATTCGTCTCGGACCTGTCCGGGGAGCCGTGACGCGAGCGCCCTAGCCGCCGCGCTTGTACTGCAGCGTGCCGACCCACTTGCGCCACTTCGGCTCGAACGTGTCGAGCTTCTCGCCGAGCACGGCCTCGAGTGCGGCGGCGCCGGTCAGGTCCTTCTTGTCGGCGAGGAACTTCTTGTAGAAGTCGACGAGCTTCCCCTGCTCCTGCAGGTAGAACACGATGTAGCGCGCGTACGCGTACGCGTCGTACTCGGCCTCGTAGAACTGATCGCGCGTCGTCGAGAGCAGCGTCGACATCGCCGGCAGCGTCTTTGCCCGGAGCTCCTTCTGGAGGTTCGGCAGGCGCCAGTTGACGCCGCCGGTCAGGTGGCCGTTCTTCTCGCGCGGCTGCTCGAACAGCGACGCGAGGCCCTCGTTGAACCACGACGGCACGTCGGGGAAGTTCGCCTCCATGTACGGATGGACGAGCTCGTGCGACAGCGTCCCGAGCCCCGACGCGTTCATGATCAGCGCGTTCTCGTCGGGCGAGTAGTAGCCAAACGGCGTGTCGGGCGCGTCGCCGAAGAACTTCTTCACGCCCTTGCGGAACGACTTCTCGTTCTTGAACAGCCACACCTCGAGCAGCTTGTCCGGACGCTTCGTGAAGAAGTCCTTCTCGAGCAGCGCCGCCTTCGTGCGCAGAAAGCCGGTCGTGATGCGCTTGACGTCCTTCGCGGCCGAGTCGCCGATCACGACGAAGGGCGGCTCGACGAGCACGGTGTAGCCCTGGCCCGCGAGCTTCTTCTCGAGCTCCTTCGCGCGCGCCTCGAGCTCCTTCTGGGTCGGCTCGGCGTGGGCGACGGCGGCGAAGGCAAAAACCAGGAGGGCGGCGATCGCGGTGGTCCTCATCGCAACGGCAGACAGCATCAGGTCTCCTGTTGTTGCGCGGACTTTGACACGACTTCGGCCGCAATTCGACCCAAGGTCAGGCGCGCGCCGAGTGGCGACGCGGCCGGGTCCGGTACCATGCCCGGCGTGACTCGCGAGCTGCGCGGCCTGGTGCCCGTCGAGGTCGCGGCCGTCCTGGCCGCGGCGTTCGTCGCGTTGCCGGTACCGAGCAGCGTGCCGCTGCTCGTCGTCGCGTCGCTGTCGCTGTACCTGCGCCGCACGAGCTGGGCCGACCGCATGCGTGGCCCGGGACTCCATGCCGCGATCGGCGCGGTCGCCGGCCTCGTCGCGCTCGGCGTCGCCATCGCGATCGGCACGCCGCTCGTCGAGGGTCTGACCGATCAGGCGGTGAACTGGTCGATGTATCCGGTGGTGCGCGGCAGCGGGACGACCGCGGTGACCGTCGCGATCGTCGTCGGAGTCGGCGCGCTCGCATCGGAGCTCGTGCTCCGCGGCTGGATCGTCGAGCGCGTGCTCGAGCTCGGCCGCGGCCACGCCGTGCTCGCGATCCTCGTCGGCGCGTTTGCCGAGGCGCTGCTCGCGGGCGGCACGCTCGAGGCGCGGATCGGCGCGGGAGTCTTCGGCATCGGGCTCGGCGCGATGTACGTCGCGGGCGGCCGCAGCGTCGTCGCACCGATCTGCGCACGCCTCGTGTTCGCACTCGGTGCCCTGGTCCTCGAAGCGACGCGCGTCGTCGGTTAGAGTCGCGCCATGACGACGACGCCCGAGGTTGCGAACGTGACCATCCGCGAGGCCACCCAGGCGGATGCCGCGGCGCTGGTCGCACACCTGAAGGCGCTCGTCTCCGAGCCGGGCATCAACATCCCGCTCGCGCCGGACGAGGTGACGATGACGGTCGACCAGGAGAAGGCGATCCTCGCCGACTTCCACGCGTCGCCGCGCGCGATCATGCTCGTCGCCGACGCGCCGAACGAGGGCATCGTCGGCGAGCTGAGCCTCAAGGCGATCTCGTCGCGTCGCGCGGTCCAGCACGTCGCGACGCTCGGCATGTCGGTGAAGCACGGTTGGCGCGGCAAGAGCGTTGGCCGCCAGCTGATGGCGGCCGCGCTCGAGTGGGCGCCGACGGCCGGCATCAAGCGGATCGAGCTGTACGTCTACGAGCGCAACGAGCCGGCGCTGAGGCTCTACCAGCAGTTCGGCTTCGCGATCGAGGGCACGCGCAAGCAGTTCATCCGCGAGGGCGACGCGTACCTCGACGACTACATCATGGCGCGCATCCTGTAGCGGCCGCGACGCACGCCGAGGTGCGCGGACCTCGCCGGGTGAGCGGACGTTCTGGCGCGGCCCGGTCGAACCGATCATCATCTGCGCGATGCGCTCGCTCGTGCCGCTCGTCCTCGTTGTCGCGACCTCGCTCGCTCACGCCGGCGACGATGCCGAGCTGACCGCGATCCGCGATGCGGCCCCCGCGTGCGACGCTTCCCGCGCCCAGTGCTTCGCGATCCAGCTGCACATCGCCGGTGACGACCACGGCCTCGTCGCGAAGCACGAGTGGATCGCCAGGCAGCTCGCCGGCGCGAACCGTCACTTCTCGCCGCTCGACGTCGGCTTCCAGCTCGCCGGCGTCGATTCGCTGCCCGCAAGCGCCGTCCACGTCGAGACCCGCGCGGATCGCGACGCGCTCGCGAAGGGCCGGCTCACCGCGAAGATCATCCACGTGTTCGTCGTCGGGCAGCTCGACGACGTCGATATCGAGGGTGGCATCGCCTACGGCGTCACGTGGCGCCGGCCCAAGGACACGCGGCGCTACCTGATCGTCTCGGCGCAGGCGCTCGAGAGGACGCTCGCGCACGAGCTCGGCCACTTCTTCGGCCTGCCGCACTCGACGTTCGCCGTCAGCATCATGAACAAGGCCGAAAGATCGGAGCCGCCCGTGGAACAGCGCACGTTCGCCGGCGAAGAAATCGCGGCGATGCGGCCGAACGTCGAGCGGCTCCTTCGCGACAACGTGATCGTCGCGGTCAAACGTCGTACGAACTAGCGGCGGTTCGTGTCGCTGCCGCTGTAGCCGTAACCACTGCTGCCGTAGCCGGTGACATCTTCACCGAGCTTGGAACCCGACGAGCCGAACGACGACTTGTCGGTCTTCTCCGAGACCTTGCCGGCAACATCGTGCAGGCGCGACTCCGCCTCCGACCGCAGGTCGTTCGCCTTGCCCTTCAGGCCGTCGATCAGGTCGCGGCCGCTCTGCTTGAAGCTCTCGAGAGTCATCTGACCGCCACGCTTGCGGTGCGCGTAGACGAGTCCACCGATCGCAGCGAGTCCGACGAGTTTACGGAAAGTCATGACGTTTCCTCCTTTGTCCTTGCCGACAAGAGAGGCAAGCCGCGTGCCTCGCGCATGCGCGAAGCCCCGAGTGCGCCGGCGCTCAGAGCTCGCCGGTGACGACCCGGCGCAGCGTCGCCGCGTCGATGTTGCTGCCCGACAGGATCACCGCGACCGTCTTGCCGGCGAGCTCGTCCCGGAGCGCCAGCAGCCCCGCGAGACCCGCTGCGCCCGCACCCTCGGCAAGGTTGTGCGTCGTGCGCATCAGCACGCGAATCGCCTCGGCAATCGCCTCATCCGACACCTTCACGAACCCGGCGAGCCCCTCGCGCAGCGCGTCCCACGTGAGGTCGTACGTCGCGCGAGTCGCGAGGCCGTCGGCGAACGTGGTCGCGGCGTCGACCGTGAGCCGCGTGCGCGCATGCCACGAGTCGTGGATCGCCGCGGCCCCGCTCGCCTGGACCCCGAACACCGAGACGCTCGGTCGCAGCGTGCGCGACGCGGCGAGCGCGCCGACGGCCTGCGAGCCACCGCCGACCGCGACGACCATCGCATCCAGATCCGGAGCTTGCTCGCAGATCTCCGCACCGAGCGTCCCCGCACCGGCGATCACGTGACGATCGTTCGTCGAATGGGCGAGCACGAGGCCGCGGTCGAGCACGAGCCGGCTCGCGACCTCTGCAGCTTCGTCGTAGTCACGGCCGGCCTCGACGAGCTCTGCGCCATATCCGCGCATCGCCGCGTTCTTCTCGGGGTTGTTACCGTGAGGTACGCAGATCACGACCGGCACACCGAGCTGCTCGCCCGCCCACGCCAGGCCGGCGCCGTGGTTGCCGCGCGTCGCCGCGACGACGCCACGCGTACGCTGCGCCGGCTCGAGCGCGGTCATGAACGAGATCGCATTGCGCGCCTTGAACGCGTTCGTCGGCTGATGATTCTCGTGCTTCACGAGCACCCGGATCCCGTTGCCGACGACCGCATCCAGCTCGCGGTAGTGCCGCAAGGGCGTCGGCTGCAGGTAGGGCGCGATCCGGTGCCGCGCCTCGGTGATGTCGTCCCACGTGATCGGCCAGGTCACGGATGGACTCTACCCGACTCGCCATCGCCGGGCGCGAGCGGCACAATGCCCCTGTGGAGGTCTTCTTCCTCATGATGGGCCTCTGGCTCGTCGTCGCGGTCGCCCTCGGCATGCGCCGGCCGAACGGGCTCGGCGGCGCCGCGCTGCGCGCCCGCCTCGACGCGGTCTACGGCGAGCCGCACGAGCTCGTCCGCGTGTCCCCGGCGGGCTTCCCCGAGGCCGACCTCGAGTTCTACGACCGCGCGAAGAAGGAGCTCGAGGCCAAGGGCTACACGTTCATCGCCGACGTCGAGGACACGACGCTCACGCGCATCTACCCGCACAACCGCACGTTCATGCGCCTGTTCATCGACGCGGGCCGGATGATCCGCGCGAACGTCTACCACCTGCATCCGCGCGGCGTCGTGATCTCGATGCTGCAGCTCGTGCAGCTGTTCCCGCGTCACCTCCGCGTGATCGAGCTGTCGAGCGAGGTGGCCGGCACGTTCCTCGTCACGAGCAACACCCACGGCGTCGATCGTCTCGAGCCGCCCCCCGAGGCCAAGGTCGAGCGCCTGCCGCTCTCGACCTCCGTCCTCGACGTCGTCGCGCGCCACGAGACGCGCATCACCGAGCTGCTCCGCGAGCACCCCGAGCGCGCACCCGTCAGCTACGAGACGTTCGACGACGTGCTCGCGGCGATCGCGCGCGCCCACGTCGCGATGGCGCGTCACCGCCAGAAGGTCGGCGGTCTGTCGCGCGACGAGCTCGAGCGACTCAAGGGCCGCCCGCTCTCGGCGACCGAGGAGGCGTTCCTGCGCGAGGTCCAGGGCAAGCCGGACCCCGACGCCGCGAAGTGACCGCTTACTCCTCGACGCAGACCGGCGTATCGAACTCGCCGCTGATCGTCACCGGACCGCTGCCGCTCGACGCGCCCGCGGTGATCGTGCCCATGATCCGATCGGCGTGCTTCGCGTCGGGCGTCAGGTGGAACGTGTCGATCGTCAGCATGCCCTGGATGCTGCCGAGGCCCTCGGCGCTCATCACGGCGGCCGCCTCGGCGACCACGACCGGCGGCGACTCCAGCACGATCGAGATCCCGCCCGTCTGGAGCAGCGCCTGCGGGGCCGATCCCGCGGCCGTCTTCGTGTAGATCCCGATCTTCGCGAGCACGTTCAGCTCGGCGCTGAAGCAGTCCTCACCCGGGCTCTCCTCGAAGAACTCGATCTTCCAGCCGAGGACCTTCGTCCCGCTGCCGTCCTCGCCCTCGAACGCCGTCGCGGTTGCCGACTTGGGCATGGGGTCGATCCCCGTGACCGAGCCGGTGCCGGTGCCAATGCCGCTCGTGCAGGCCCCTGCCATGAGGAGAGCCAGGTACGCGAATCGCTTCATGGCGCCGAACCTATCCCCGCCGCCCGGCCGGGTGCAATCGACATCAGACCCCCGTGCGATCGTCGACGGCGAAATGCGGCTCCTGCACACGTCCGACTGGCACCTCGGACACACCCTGAAGGAGGTGACTCGTGACCACGAGCACGCTGCCTTCCTGCGGTGGCTGCTGGACACCTGCGCGCGCGAGGCTCCCGACGTCCTGGTGATCACCGGTGACGTGTTCGACAGCGGGACTCCCCCGGCGACCGCGGAGCGCATGTGGTTCGAGTTCCTCGCCGCCGCCCGCCGCGCGCGTCCTTCGATGGACATCATCGCGATCGCCGGCAATCACGACTCGCCGGCAAAGCTCGGTGCGCCCGCCGCGATCCTGCGCGAGCTGAACGTTCACGTGATCGGCGGCCTCCCTCGACACGTAGGCGTAAGCGTAAGCGGATCGGGCACGGACGCTGGCAACGGATCGAGCAAGGGCAAGGAAGAGTCAGGCACGGGCACGGGCACGCGCACGGAAGCGTCGGAGGCGGGTGCCATCGATCTCGATCGCGTGCTGATCCCGGTCGCGAACGGCGCCGGGCTCGTCGCGGCCGTGCCGTTCCTGCGTCCGATCGACATCCCGGTTCCCGTCGAGGATCCGCTCGCCGCCGTCTACGCAGAGGTCATCGCCGGCGCGCGCGAGCGACGCCGTCCCGATCAGGCCCTGATCGTCCTCGGTCACCTCTACGTCACCGGCGCCGATCCCTCGTACCTGAGCGAGCGGCGCATCTCGATCGGTGGCCAGGAGTCCGCATCGCTGCGCCTGTTCCCCGACGACATCGACTACGTCGCGCTCGGCCACATGCACCGCGCGCAGCGCGTCGGTCGCGACACCATCCGCTACGCCGGCGCCCCGATCGCGCTCTCGCTCGACGAGGCCGGCTATCACCACGGCATCGTCATCATCGACTTCGAGGGCGGACGCGCCCGCGAGCAGCGCGTGATCGAGATCCCGCAGACCGTCGAGATCGTGCGCATCCCCGCGCGCGGCGCCGCCCCGCTCGCCGAGGTCGTCGCGGCGATCACCGCGCTGCCACCGCGCCTCGACGGCGACGATCCGGCGCGGCCGTACCTCGAGGTCGTCGTCGCGCTCGACCGGCCCGAGCCTCGGCTGCGCACGCAGATCGAGACCGCGCTCGACGGCAAGCGTGCGCGCCTGATCCAGCTCCACGTCGAGCTCAGCGGCGACGGTGCCGCGCTCGGCGATCGCGTCCAGACGCGACGCCTCGCCGAGCTCGACCCTCGCGACGTCTTCGGCCAGCTGTGGGCGCGCAGCCATGCCGACCCGCCGAGCGCCGCGGTGACCGGCGCGTTCGAGCGCCTGCTCGCCGAGGTGCAAGGCGACCTGGACGATCCGGAACGCGCATCGAAGGTGTCATGATGACCTTCGCGACATGCGACCGGCACCCGGCGTTCGTCGGGGAGCTCGACCTCGATCGTGCCTCGCGCGCGGTCGATCGTGACGGCGTGCGCGTCGCGACGCAGCGGTCGGTGGTGAGCCTCCGCGAGGCGGCGTCGTCATGAGGATCCTCGCGATCCGCGGCTGCAACCTGGCGAGCCTCGCCGGCGAGTTCGAGATCGATCTCGCGTCGGGCGCGCTCGGCGGCGCCGGCGTGTTCGCGATCGTCGGTCCGACGGGCGCGGGCAAGAGCACGCTCCTCGACGCGATGTGCGTCGCGCTGTTCGATCGCACGCCACGCCTCACCAACCACAGCCGCGTCGTCGTCGGTCGAGGCGACGACGATCCGACCGCGCTCGGTGCGCAGGACGTCCGCACGCTGCTGCGCCGCGGCGCGAGCTCGGGCTGGGCCGAGGTCGACTTCGAGAGCGGCGACGCGCGTCGCTACCGCGCTCGGTGGTCGGTTCGCCGCGCGCGCGGTGCGACCGACGGGCGATTCCAGAACCAGCAGGTCACGCTCGCGGCGCTCGACCGCAGCGGCCTCGTCGCCGAGCAGCTCGGCGGCACGAAGACCGAGACGCTCGAGGCGATCCACCAGCGCCTCGGCCTCACGTTCGATCAGTTCCGTCGCTCGGCGCTGCTCGCGCAGGGCGAGTTCGCCGCGTTCCTGCGCGCCGACGGCAAGGACCGCAGCGAGCTGCTCGAGCGGATGACCGGCACGGAGATCTACTCGCAGCTGTCGATCGCCGCGCACGTCAAGGCCACGCTTGCCGAGCAGCGCCTCCGCGAGCGCCAGGGCATTGCGCTCCAGATCGCCGTGCTGTCGCCGGAGGCGCGTGCGCAGGCCGAGTCGGATCTCGCGCTCGCGAAGGA
>JAEWJO010000575.1 GCA_023386455.1 Pseudomonadota bacterium
GCGCCGACGCACACGCCACATCGAGCTCCGGCCCGATGCCGCGCTCCGGCCGCCGCGTCGCCGGCGCGGCCCCCTCCATCGTCAGCGTGCTGGCGAACGCGGCCTGGCCGCGCGGATGGAGCGGCTCGGCCGCGAGGATCTCGAACAGGATCGCGCCGAGCGCGTAGACGTCCGCCGCCGGTCCGACGTCGAGCTCGCCGCGCACCTGCTCGGGCGCCATGTAGCCCGGCGTGCCGAGCACCGCGCCGTCGACCGTCCCCTCGCCGCCGATCGAATCGATGTCGTCGGAGACGAGCCCGCCCGTCTGCCGGCGCTTGCGCGCGATCACGCGGGCGACGCCCCAGTCGAGCACGTACACCTCGCCGAAGTCGCCGAGCATGATGTTCGCCGGCTTCAGATCACGGTGCACGACGCCCTTCTGGTGAGCGAGCTCGACGGCGAGGCACACCTCGGCAAACGCGCGAAGCAGCCGCTGCCGCGGCACGTCGGGCTCGGTGAGGTACTCGGTCAGCGTCCGCCCGGCGAGCCGCTTCATCGTGAAGTACGGCCTGCCCTGCTCGTCCTTGCCCAGATCGTAGACCGGCACGATCGCCGGATGATCGAGGCGCGCCTGGATGCGGGCCTCGCGAAGAAATCTCGCGAGCGCGTCGCCGCTGGCGTGCGCCTTGCGCATCCGCTTGAACGCGACCTCGCGACCGATCCGCTGGTCGTGCGCGGCGACCACCTCGCCCATCCCGCCCTTGCCGATGAGCTCGCCGAGCTGATACCCCGCCGCGGGCAACTCGAACGGAACCGCGCTCTCGCCGTCGTCGGCGACCGCCGCCGTCAGCTCGGTGTCGGCGTCGACCGTTGTCGCGTTGGCAGCGGCGCGGGTCCCACCCTCGTCATCTTGGACCATCGTGACGATCATACGAGCGCGAGTGCCAATTGGTCACGCCGCCCGACACGCCGATGACACCTTGGTTGCGCTCGTCGTCGTCGGCGCAAGCCATGGCCACCAGCGCGAGAGACGCAGTACGCTCCGCGCATGCTTCCTCGGTGGGTTGCAGTCGCCCTCGTATTGTCCGCGTCGGTCGCGCGTGCGGACGACACTGCATACGTCCCTCCTGATTTCCTGCAGGCCACCCCTCCGTTGCCGGAGAACCGCGATCCGGCCACGGCGTGGCGCCTCGATCTCGCGGAGGCGCTGCGCGTCGCGGTTCGCCAGAACCTCGGCGTCGTGCTCGAGCGCCAATCCTCCAGGATCGCCGAGCTCGGCATCACCGTCGCCGACGGCATCTTCGAGCCGACGCTCGAGGCCGGCTACATCCATGGCAGCTCGCAGGCACCTCCGAGCTCCGCGCAGGAAGGCATGCCCGGCCAGCTCCTGAAGTTCCAGGAGGACCGCTGGAACATCTCCCTCGGCAAGCGACTCGCGACCGGCATGCAGCTCTCGGCATCGTTCGTCACCGATCGCTCCAAGTCCGAGCTCGGTACCGCGGTCGCACCAAACGAGCTCACCTACCGCTCGCAGGCCTCCCTCTCGCTCACACAGCCGCTCCTCCGCGGCTTCTCGCTCGACCTCGAGATTCCCCAGCTCGCCGTCCTCCAGGCGCGGCTCGGCAGCGAGCGCGAGAAGCACCAGGTCGAGGTCGTCATCTCGCAGGTCGTCGAGCGCACCGAGGCCGCATACTGGGACGTCGTCCGCGCGCTCTACCGCTACGACCTCGAGAAGCGCTCGCTCGCGCGTGCCGAGCTGCAGCTCGCCCTGACCAAGCGCCAGATCGACTCGGGTGTCCTGCCGCCCTCCGACGTCATCGCTGCCGAGAGCACGCTCGCCCAGTTCCAGCTGCAGCTCCTCCAGGCCGAAGAAGGCATCGAGGCCGCGTCCGATCAGCTCCGTTCGATCATGCACCTGCCGCGCGACCAGTGGACGAAGCCGATCCTCCCCGTCGAGCTGCCGTCGTTCGAGCCCGAAGCCCTCTCCGCCGAGGAAGCGATGAAGAGCGCGCTCGCCCATCGCCCGGAGCTGCTCCAGGTCGACCTCGACCTCAAGGCGTCCGCGCTCGCCGTCCGCAAGGCCGACAACGACAAGCTCCCGCAGATCGACGTCGGTCTCACCGGCTCGCTCGTCGGCCAGGACGACTCCTACAACGGCTCGCTCGATCAGCTCGGCGGGTTCGACGCGCGCGGCTGGAACGTGCTCCTCAACTTCACGTGGACCCCGCTGCGCCGCGCGACCAGGGCCGCCGCCGAGATCGAGCGCACGCGCCACGCGATCGCCGAAACCCAGCGCGACCAGCTCGTGCAGCAGATCTGGCTCGCGGTCCGCGAGGCCGTGCGCAACCAGCACAGCGCAGCGCGCCAGGTGCTCGCCGCCGCGAAGTTCCGCGAGCTCGCGACCAAGAGCCTCGAGATCGAGCAGCGCAAGTTCCTGAACGGCCAGTCGTCGAACTTCCTCGTCGCGCAGCACCAGCAGGAGCTCGCGAGTGCGCAGGTCGCCGAGCTGTCCGCGATGCTCGACCACAAGAAGGCGTCGGCGGCGCTGTCGCTCGCGACCGGCCAGCTGCTCGGTGCCCGGCATATCGAGCTGACGGTGAAGTAGCACTTCGTAGCGCGGGGTCGAGCTATCGCGAGGCGAGATGTGCAGCTCCCGAAAGGAACGCAGAGGGCCAGTCCTTCCGAGCGGTCCAGACGGGGACCAGCTGACGAGTGGCCGACTTCACAGGCACGGCCTCGATGCGATCGGGTTCGAGCTATCGCGCCGCGTTGGTGCCCGCGCGCGCGGCGACTTCGGTCGAAGGCGACGAGCCGCCCCGACCGCAAGGCGCGCAGCTCCCAGATCGAACGCCCAGAGGCCGAGCCGGCCAAGAACGCCCGCAAAGAGCTACCCAGGACAGAGCCAGCGGCCAGTCGCGCCTGCTGCTCGGTAGCCTCGGGCGCGATCGCCTCGGCGCGTGCCGCTGCCACGCGGCAGCCGACCGGCGAGGCGGGCAAGGACGAGCAACTCGAGCTCCTGCTGGCGCTGTGCAATGGCGACGCCGACAAGCTCGCCCGGTCCTTCCCGATGATGCGAAGGAAGGATCTGGCGCACGTTCGCGTGCAGACACGCGACGCTTCTCGCACCGATCACCGACGGAGCTGCGTTATCACGTCGCTACTCGGCGAGCGCGAACCGTCGCGCCGTCTCGTTGCGGCTCGGTACCTCGCGAGACTCGATGAGTCCGTGCTTTCGCCAGCCGACCCGAAGCAGCCAGGTCGTCGGCGCGCATACCGGCATTGGTTCGTACGTGCGAGGCCAGGCGATGGCGGTGGGATCGAGATCGCGCCAGCCCGTGAAGCTCGGTGCGCTCGAGAACGGATCGACCGGCCAGTCCTTCGCGATGACGAGCTGGCTCTCGCCGTGTTTTCGCCAGTTGTTCAGCACGTACGCGAGGGCATGCCGCGCCTGACGCGGCGTCTTGATGATCTGCGCGTGATAGCGGTCGGGAAACACGGTGCCACGTCGACGAGTGCCGGTTGAGCTGCGTGACAAGGCCGCGTTGATGCGCTTCGCCGCCGAGATCTCGAATGCCTTCATGCCGCGGGCGAGCGCGAGCTGATCGTCGGCCTCGACCAGCAGGTGCACGTGCGTGCCCTGAAGGCTGATGTGCACGATCCGGAAGTCCGTGCGCGTCAGCGTCGCGATGAGGGCCTTGCGCAGCGCCCGGTAGATGTCGCGGTTGCGAAGCCGTCCGACGCGCGCCGTGGGGCGGAGCACCACGTGCACTGCCTCGTACCGCTTGAGCGGTGCGCGTCGCTCGTGGCGCTCGCTCGCGCGAGGGCCTTTGGGCGGTCTGCCAGCGCCGGGACGCTTGCCTCCGCGGTGCTGTCCGTTCTTGTCGGGATAGGAAAGGGATTGCTGGACGTGTCGTTTGCGAGCTCGCGCCATGCAACGACCCTATCGCAATGGTCTGACATTTGATTTCGCCGATATTTACTGGTCAGTGCGCAGACGGGCGCACCGTCAGTCCTCGCCGCGCCCCGTCGTGTGGTGCAACGCGAAACCTGGTTAGCGCACGTCAGATCTGCGCGGCGTACTGCCACGGCAGGAGCGCTTCACCGCGATCGGCGGCCCGCACTGCGGCGAGCAGGTACGCAGAAGGGTCGATGCCGTGCAGCTTCGCCGTCTCCAGGATCGAGTACAGGGTGGCGGCGACCTGCGTTCCGCGACGAGACTTCGAGCCGTAGTGGTTCTTGCGGTCGACGACCGGCCCCCGAATCGCTCGTCTCGGCGTTCGTCAGCGCGTCTTGTGCTGCTTCGCCTTCGCCTTGAGCTCCTCTAGCATCTTCAGCGTGAGCTGGAAGTCGCCCTTGTTCCGCGACCGACCGAGCTCACGGCGGTGCTTCTCGACGAGCTCCATCAGCAGCTGGAGCTGCGCGTGCTGTGCGAGCGCGATCTTCCGCAGTTCCTCGATGTCCTGTTCGCGCTCGAGGTCGCCGCGATCCACGCTTCACTTGGATCACAACGCGCGATCCGAAACAACAGGTTTCCGGTCGACGACGATCGGCGACAGCGACCGGCGATCGAGCAACGTGCACCCTTCGATGAAGAGCGCGAGCTCGCTCTGCGTCAGGCGGACGACTTGGCCGTCGTCACGCCACAGCTTCGCGAAGCAACCGCGCTCCAGTCGCTTCGGGAAGATGCACACATCTTCCGCGACTCGTTCACGAACAGGAACAGATCGCCCGTCATCGGATCCTGCTCGAGGCCGGTCTGCACGAGCCCGTACAGCCCGTCGTAGCCCTTGCGCAGATCCACCGCGGCCGGGAACGCGAACACACGGACGGCACGGCTGGGCGTGAGGATCATCCGAACAGCCTCAGCAGGCCGATCGCCTGTTCCAGAGTGAGGCCCCCGATCGTGTAGCCCCCGGGCGCCGAGAACGAGAGCCCGGGTCCAAAGGGCAAGAGCTCGCTGTCATGCACAGCGACGGGAACCAGCGCGGTCGACTCCGTTGGCCGAGGAACCACGGGCGCGGGCACGACCGTCGCTGAGTTCCGGCGTTCTTCGTCGCGCCAGGCGATCAGACGCTGCAAGGGAATCCCGAGCTGCAGCCAGTCGGGCTCGTACAAGCCCTCCGCCTCCGCTCGCTTCAACCATGCAAGCACGCGCTCGCGCAGCGCTCTGCTGTACTTGCGACCTGGACCTTGGCGCAGCGACTGAACCTCGCTGCGAATCTCGCTTGCTTCTCTGCTGAGTGACATCACGCGAGCGCAGCACGCGCGCGCGCGAAGCTCACGACGGGCGCGGCGAGGACTTACTGTGAATGCGGATGACGTCGACCGATCGCCACGCTCCGCGTCGCGGTGATCGCGTCCCGTCGGCACGGCCTCCCCGCGCCCGTGATGCGGATCCATCAGCGCAGATCGTGGTCGGCGCGCGTCAGGTCTGCGGAGCGAAGCGCCAGGCCAGCACTTCGACGCGAACCGCGGCCAGCGCGCGCAGCCGGTCCTGAGCTTGCTCGTCTCGAGGATCGTCTACACGCGCGAGGCGACCTCGGCACCTCACGGCGTGACCTCGAGCCGTCGTGATTTGCGAGCGCGGCGCCCTACCCGCGCCCGTGATGCGGTTCAGCACTGAACGTGGTCGGCGCGCGTCAGGTCTGCGGAGCGAAGCGCCAGGGCAGCAGCACTTCGACACGAACGCCGGCCACCGTGCGCAGCTGGTCCTGAGCTTGCTCGTCTCGAGGATCGTGGACACGCGCGAGGCGACATCGGTGCCTCGGCGTGACCTCGAGCCGTCGTGATTTGCGAGCGCGGCGCCCTACCTCCGCCCGTGATGCGGTTCAGCACAGAACGTGGTCGGCGCGCGTCTGCGGAGCGAAGCGCCAGGGCAGCAGCACTTCGACGCGAACCGCGGCCACCGTGCTCAGGCGGTCGTGAGCTTGCTCGTCTCGAGGATCGTGCGAGGCGACCTCGGTGCCTACGCGTGACTTCGGGCCGAAGTGATCTTGCGAGCGACGACGGGCATGCGGATCGCCCGCTCCGTCGCATTGTTGTCGAGCGGGATCCGAGCGCCCGCGGACGATGCGCGTGTATGGGGCATCGCGTGAGCGCACCACGAGGGCATCGCGACGAGCTGCTGCAGCGACGAGCTGAGCCCCATCGCTCCATGCCACCACGATCCACGGTGCAACCAGGACGGCTCGCTGCCAGACCGAGGCATGACGTCCGCGTCACAGCCATCCGGCGTGCCTTCGTGTGCCCCCGATCGTAGTCGAAGAGCCAATCCGGCGATGAGCACCACCGATGCCAGAACCTTCGGGCGACCACAATCCCCACGGGCCGGAGTAGGAACCGCAACCTGTCGAGCGTGCCTGCACCGCCGTATGGACGTCGGTGTCGAAGTTCGTGCGCCAGCTGCTCGCGATCGCGTTCTTCAGGATCTCCGGCGAACTGCCGGCGCGCAGGAACGGTAGCGCGGCAGCTCGTCTGGGACTCGCGCACCGGCTACTTCGCCAGCTGCTTCGCGATCGTGTTCTTCAGGATCTCCGACGAGCCGCCCGCGATCTCGTAGGCCTTCGCGTCGCGCAGGTAGCGGCCAAACGGCAGCGTGTCGAGCGTGCCCTGCGCGCCGCAGATCTGGATCGCCTGCAGCGCTGCCTGCACGGCGACCCGGCTCGCCATGAGCTTGGCCTGCGCAGGCATGCGCTCGATGTCCTGCTCCTGCTCGACGGCGCGCGCCGCGGCGTAGGTGACGAGGCGCGCGGCATCGAGCTCCGTCACGAGCTCCGCGAGGTACCACTGGATGCCCTGCAGCTCGATGATCCGCTTGCCGCCGGCCCTGCGCTGCTTTGCCCATGCGAGCGCGCCCGTGAACGCCGCGCGCGCGATGCCGAGGCTGATCGCGGCCGCGAGCGTGCGCGAGTGGTCGAGACTCGTCGCCGCGTGGCGGATGCCGTTGCCCTCCTCGCCGAGCATGTGATCGAGCGGGACTTGCGCGCCGTCGAGCTTGACGGTGCAGTGCGGGCCGTTGCGAAGGCCGAACGGGTGGGCGTCGTTCGCCGCGGGCTCGACCGACACGCCCGGCGCGTCGCGCGGCACGACAAAGGATGTGATGCCGCCCTCGGCCTCGGCGAGGATGACGAACAGCTCGGCCGCCGACGACGAGGTCACGTACGCCTTCGCGCCATCGAGGATCCAGCCCTCGGCGGTGCGGCGCGCCTTCGTGTCGAGCGTGCGGACGTCGCTGCCGTGAGAGGCCTCGGTCATCGCGAACGATGCGACGAGGCCGTCGCAGAAGCGCGGGAGGTAGCGCTCCTTGGCGGCCTCGGTGCCGGAGAGGACGAGCGAGGCCTGGGCGAGGAACGTCGTGATGAGAGAGGCGCCGACGGCGGCGCGCGCGACGGAGACTGCCGCGAAGACGGCGACGGGGGCGACGAACGGCCGGTCGGCACCGCCGTAACGGCGCGGGATGAACGTCGACAGGAAGCCCGCCTTTGCGAGGGCGCGGACCTCGTCGAGCGGGAAGCGATCGTCTCGATCGATCGCGGCTGCCGTCGGCTCGAGGTGCTCGGCGACGAACGCGCGCAGCCGGGTGACGAGCTCGGGATCCGCGAGGGGGGCGAACATTGCTTCCATCATAACGCGCGTCCGGTCGTCCCCTGTTCGGACGCGAATTTCGGACGACCGGACAGCGGTGGGATGCAACACCGCGAAGGTGTTGATCGCGTCGAGCGGCACAGCCGCTGCAGTGCGCGGCGTCCATGTCGAATCATCGCCTGTCTTCGCTTCGCCTCGTCTTCTCCACCTTCTTCACCATGTTCGTCGCAGCGGCAGCTGCCGGCGCGCTGCTGGTCTCGGGCTGTGCGTCAGCGAGCGAGCCCGCGGCGCCCGATGGCGCGCTGCCGCCGCCGATCGCGGTCGCCGGGCAGTACTCGATCCACAGCAGGTTCGCGGTGACGACGACGCCACCGGCAGTCGATGCGGTGCTCGCCGAGCTCGACGCGATGACCAACGGCGCGGACGATCCGGCGCGGTACCTGATCGATCGGATCATCGCGAAGCTGCCGGAGGGACGCACGAGGGAGACCGCGACCGCGCTCGCGCCGTATCTGTCGGCGTACGTCAGCGACAAGCTCGCGACGGTCGCACCGAACTTCGCGACCGGGACGCGCGCGCTCGCGACGGGCCTCGGTCGGATCGCGCACCGGTTCGAGACGAGCGAGGCGCTCGACGTCTCGGTCGATGGCCGCGCGATCCGCGTGATCGACGGCCTGCGCTGGGGCGCCGATGCGGCCGACGTCTCGGCGATCGGCCCGGCGGTCACGAGTGTCACGCGCGTCGATCGCGACGAGCTGTCGATCGCGACGCACGCGCTGACCGTGCCGTACGGCACGATGCTGCGGCTCGGCCTCGAGCGCTCGGTGATCCCGGCGGTCGTGCCGCACGCGTCGACGCTGACGGCCGCGTTCACGCGGCTCGCCGACTGCGCCAAGCTCGGCGCGCTGATCTCGGACTGGGTCGGGCTCGGGTCGCCGGCGTTCTACGAGCGCGGGTGCACGACCGCGCTGACGGCCGCGGCGGCGGAGATCGAGGAGCGGATCGACGCGCTCGATGCGCAGCCGTTCGTGCTCGAGCTCAGCGGGACGGCGCGGGCGGTCGATCGCGATGCCGATGGCTCGATGGACACGATCGTCGACGGTCGCTGGACCGGTCGGTTCGGGAGCGGCACGTTCGACGGAGGCGAGCGATGAGCCGGCGTGCGATCAAGCGTCGGCGGAAACGGCAGGTGAGGTCAGTCTGAACCGCGGTAAACTCATTCCGATGAACGAGAACGAGGGCAGACGGTTCACGATCGCCGAGTACGTCGATCTCGAGCGCTACTCGAACGTGAAGCACGAGTACATCGACGGCCTTATCCTCGCGATGGGTGGCGGGACGACGACTCACGCCCGGCTCGCAGCTTCGATCATCGCATCGCTCGAAAGCCAGCTCACCGACCGTCCTTGCGAGGTCTATACGTCGGACGCGCGGATCCGGATCGCCGAACCGAACGTGATCACGTACCCGGACATCTCGGTCGGCTGCGGTCCGATCGAGGCCGACAGGGAGGATGACTGCGCCCAGCTCAACCCGACCGTGCTCGTCGAGATCGCGAGTCCGTCGAGCGAGCGTTACGATCGCGGCAAGAAGTTCCGCTTCTACCGTGCGATCCCGTCGCTCCGCGAGTACGTGATCGTCGGTCAGGACGAGCCCTCGATCGAGGTATTTCGCCGCGCCGACGACGGCACGTGGCCTCTCGCCATGCATGGCAAGGCGGGCGATCGCGTCGAACTCGCGTCGATCGAGTGCATGCTCGACATCGATACGATCTACCGCCGCCGCCGGACGTCGAACTAGAGCGGTCGTCGCGCGGCGATCAACCCTCCGGCCATGCCGGCCGGTTCTCGACGTCTCGATGCGCGTGTCGCTGGGTGACGAGCGTCGGCGCGGCATGGACCCAGTCGCGCGCGCGGAGCTCGTGCAGCATGAATGCGGCGACGTCGGCGCGCGGGATCGTGCCGCCGACGATCGAGCCGTCGTCGGCGACGCGCCAGCGACCGCGCGGTGCGTGGTTCGTCAGGATCGCGGGGCGGACGACCGTCCAGTCGACGTCGGAGGCGGCGAGGAGATCCTCCATGCGCTGCTTGTCCTCGATCTCGCGGCGGATCGCGAGCGCGGCGAGCTTGCCGAGGGTGCTGAACTTCGCGTTGCCGACCCCCTGCGAGGACATCGCGATGATGCGGCGCACGCCGGTGGTGCGCATCGCCGACAGCATCGAGCGCACGCCCTCGGAGCAGACATCGGTGTGGCGCCACGGCCGGCTGCCGAGGCACGAGGCGATCGCGTCCTGACGGTGCACGGCGGCAGTGACCTCCTCGACGTCGAAGACGTTGCCCCAGAAGACGCGGAGCGACGGCGGGCGATCGGGGATCTCGCTACGGGTGAACGCCGTCACCTCGTGACCGTCGCCGAGCGCTTGCTCGATGAGAGAACGACCGGTCGCGCCAGTAGGGCCGAAGACGACGAGCCTCATGCCCGAGGTGAGTGCATCATCCGCGCCTCGCCCGGCCGTACGTGGCGAGCGCAGCGTCGTGCGCGCTGGCTGGCGTCAGTGCTCGAAGTAGAGCTTGTACTGGACGGTCATCCGCGAGCCGGCAAACGCGGTGGCGGACGTCGCCGGGTGCTGGCCGCGGAGCGGCAGCGTGCAGAGATCGGTCGCGCCGAGCTCGCGGCGCGGGATACGCACCTCGAACAGGCCGTCGCGGCCGGTGATCGCCTCGTAGCGCGACGGGACATCCGCGAGGCGGATGCGGAAGTGCGCCTGCATCTCCGGATCGAGCGAGGTGATTCGGCCGCGAATGACGACCGCGGTGACGCCCGCATCGTCGCAGGTATCGACGTCCGTCAGCGACTGGGTCTCGACGACCGGCGCCTCGGCGAGCTGCTCGGGCGAGGGATCGGGCATCGACGCGGTCGGAGATGGCAGCGTTCGCGGCGCCAGGGCTACGAGCCCAGCGGTCAGAAGGGTGACGAGACCGAGACCGGAGACGCCGTGGACTGCAAGGCAAGTTGTCGTCACCCGTCCATGATAGCTCGAAGACCTCGGCCACACCTGCCCGAAAATGTGGGTCGCTTCATGGGGTTCGGGGGGCTACACAGGCCGCGTCAGTCTCGTAATATTGGAGTCATGGTGACCCGCTTGTCGGACGAGAAGAAGCCGCCGCCGCCCAAGCGCGATGGCGAGCGACAGACGGGCCTGGTGCTCGATGAGCGCACGCGCACCAAGAAGCCGCCCATGTACAAGGTGCTGCTGCACAACGACGACTACACGACACGCGAGTTCGTCGTGTGGGTGCTGCAGACCGTGTTCCACAAGAACGAGAGCGACGCGATCTCGATCATGAGCCACGTGCACAACAACGGCGTCGGTGTCGCGGGCGTGTACACGTTCGAGGTCGCCGAGACCAAGGTCACGAAGACGATGTCGCTCGCGAAGGCGCAGCAGTTTCCGCTGCAGCTGTCGATCGAGCCGACGGACTGATCCGGCGGGACCGGACTGCCGCCTGCCCGAAATCGCGGGCACTTGGCGGCCTACACAGATCCGCCGTGTCCCGTACAATTCAGGGGAGGACACATGCTGTCACCCGAGCTGCAAGCCACCCTTCAGCGGGCCGTCGACGACGTTCGTGGTCGCCGGCACGAGTACCTGACGCTCGAGCATCTGCTGCTGAGCGTGCTCGACGACCCGACGGGCGCCGACATCATCGCCAAGTGTGGCGGCGATAGCGAGAAGCTGCGCGGCGACCTCGAGCGATTCCTCGAGGAGCAAGTCGAGGAGCTGCCGGACGGCGAGGAGTCGGGCCCCGACCAGACGCTCGCGTTCCAGCGGGTGCTGCAGCGTGCCGCGATGCACGTGCAGGCCGCCGGCCGGACGCAGATGACGACGGGCAACGTGCTCGCGTCGATGTTCCGCGAGCGCGACTCGCACGCGGTGTACCTGCTCGAGAAGCAGGGCATCACGCGCTTCGACATCATCAACTACATCTCGCACGGCGTGTCGAAGGTCGACGCGGGCGGCCCCGTGGTCCCGCGGACCCGCGGCGTCGAGGAGAACGGCGAGGACGATCAGAAGATCTCGAACCCGCTCGAGAGCTTCTGCATCGACCTGACGCAGCGCGCGAGAGAGGGCAAGATCGATCCGCTGATCGGGCGCGCCGACGAGCTCGAGCGCATGATCCAGGTGCTGAGCCGGCGCCGGAAGAACAACCCGCTGCTGATCGGCGAGCCGGGCGTCGGCAAGACGGCCCTCGCCGAGGGTCTCGCGCTCCGCATCGTCGACAAGAAGGTGCCCGACTCGCTGCTCGAGTCGAAGGTCTACTCGCTCGACATGACCGCGGTGCTCGCAGGTACGCGCTATCGCGGTGACTTCGAGGAGCGGCTCAAGGCCGTCATGAAGGTGCTGATCGGCGATCCGACGTCGATCCTGTTCATCGACGAGATCCACAACATCATCGGCGCCGGCGCGACGAGCGGCGGCACGATGGACGCGGCGAACATCCTGAAGCCACCCCTGTCGAACGGCGAGCTGCGCTGCATCGGCTCGACGACGTTCAAGGACTACCGCCAGGCGTTCGAGCGCGACCGCGCGCTGTCGCGCCGGTTCCAGCGCATCGACATCGGCGAGCCGAGCGTCCCCGAGGCGATCGAGATCCTGAAGGGCCTCAAGTCGCGCTACGAGGAGCACCACGACGTCAAGTTCACCGACGCCGCGATCGAGGCCGCGGTCGAGCTGAGCGCGCGCCACATCAGCGGCTCGCACCTGCCCGACAAGGCGATCGACGTGATCGACGAGGCCGGCGCGAAGGTGCGGCTCATGCCCGCCGACCAGCGTCCGGCGGAGATCCGCCCGAACCTGATCGAGGATGTCGTCGCGAAGATCGCGCGCATCCCGACGCGGTCGGTGTCGACGCAGGACAAGACGAAGCTCGCGAACCTCGAGGGCGAGCTGAAGCGCCTCATCTACGGCCAGGACAAGGCGATCGATGCGCTCGCGACGGTGATCAAGCTGTCGCGCGCGGGCCTCGGCAACCCGAACAAGCCCACCGGCAACTTCCTGTTCGCGGGACCGACCGGCGTCGGCAAGACCGAGCTCGCGAAGCAGCTCGCGGCGGTGCTCGGTGTCGAGTTCGTCCGCTTCGACATGTCGGAGTACATGGAGAAGCACACGGTGAGCCGCCTGATCGGCGCGCCTCCCGGCTACGTCGGCTTCGACCAGGGCGGTCAGCTGACCGACGCGATCAACAAGCATCCGTACTGCGTCGTCCTGCTCGACGAGATCGAGAAGGCGCACCCGGACCTCTACAACATCCTGCTCCAGGTGATGGACCACGCGACGCTGACCGACAACAACGGCCGCAAGAGCGACTTCCGCAACGTCATCCTGATCATGTCGAGCAACGCCGGCAGCCGCGAGATGGCGGCAGGCCGCATCGGCTTCGGCGACTCGATCGCCGACAACAAGGACGGCAAGAAGGCGCTCGAGCGCGTGTTCACGCCCGAGTTCCGCAACCGCCTCGACGCGACCGTGTTCTTCGACGCGCTGCCGGTCGAGGTCATCCGCAAGGTGGCCCGCAAGTTCCTCGACGAGCTCGACGGCCAGCTCGCGGAGAAGAAGGTGTCGCTCGAGGTCAGCCCAGCCGCGGTCGACTGGTTCGTCGAGAACGGCTACGACAAGGCGATGGGCGCGCGGCCGATGGCTCGCCTCGTCCAGAACACGCTGAAGGCGCCGCTCGCGAACGAGATCCTGTTCGGCAAGCTGACGAGCGGCGGCGTGGCGCATGTCGACGTCAAGGACGGACAGATCGACATCCGCTGCGAAGGCAACGACACGAACTGATAACGTCGGGGCATGCGGTCACGCGTGCTCGGATCACTGGTCATCGTCCTCGTCGCCCAGGCCTGTGGGGGCGGGGACAAGCGCGCGCCGCTGTCGGCGAAGCAGACGTCGTCGCCGACGATGCTCGGCGCGGTCCCGGCCGACTCGCCGTACGTGTTCGCGCAGCTCGAGCCGCTGCCGCAGAGCGTGCGCGATGCGTGGTTCCAGTACACCGACCGCAAGCTCGCCACGGCGATGCAGATGGCGAAGCAGATCCCGCGGGACTTCGATCGCTCGACGCTCGGGCCATTCGAGCGCGTCGCGCTCGCGTTCTTCGACGAGCTGAAGGGCAACGACCTCGCCCACTGGGGTCGCGACCTCGGGCTCGATCCGTCGGGCCGGTTCGCGTTCTACGGACTGTCGGTGTGGCCCGTGCTGCGCGTCGCGGTGGCGGATCCGGTGAAGCTGCGCGGCGTGGTCGGCCGGCTGATCGCGGCGGCAGACCTCGGGCCTCGCGTCGTCGAGGAGACGCGTGATGGCCGGCGTTACTGGAGCCTGACGGCGAAGGGCGTGACGATCGTCGCCGCGGTGCTCGACACCGAGGCGGTCGCGGCGGTCGTGCCGACCGGTGCGCTCGGCGAGTCGCTGCCGCTGCTGCTCGGGACGCGGCAGCCGGAGCATCCGCTGGCGGCGACCGGTCGGGTGAGCGAGCTGCTCGCAGCGCATCACTTCAAGAACCTCATGTTCGGCTATCTCGACCTGCGCCAGACCGCGGCGATCCTGACGGGCCGCGGACGCGGACCGCTCGAGTCGATGCTCCACGACGCGACGGGCCCGGTCTCCGACGTGTGCAAGGCCGACATCGAGCGGCTCGTCCAGATCGTGCCGAGGTTCGTCATCGGCTATCACGCGCTCGACGGGCACAGCTTCCATGCCT
Source organism: Pseudomonadota bacterium (assembly GCA_023386455.1). Lineage (GTDB taxonomy): Bacteria > Myxococcota_A > Polyangia > Haliangiales > Haliangiaceae > JABFXX01. The sequence continues at coordinate 14,319 of JAEWJO010000575.1, forward strand.
CGCTCGTCGCCGAGGTCGCGCCGCCGATCCTGCACGCGCTGCAGAGCGTGCACGCGGAGGTCCCCGAGCTGGTCCCGGGGCCGGCCGGCAACCCGCTGTTCGCGTTCGGCGCCGCCATGAACCTCGACGTGCTGCTCCCGCTCGCGCGCGACGCGGTGACCTGGGCGAAGGCGCGGCCGTTCCAGTGCGAGTGGCTCGATCCGCTCAACAAGGTGTTCGCGGACGTCGGCGTCGCGGTCGGCGGTTCGCTGCCACCGGCGTTTCAGGGCCTGCGCGGGTTCGCGCTCACCGTCGATGACTTCCGCAAGGAGCCGTTCGACGTCACCGGCTCGGTCGTGATCGCGACGGATCGCGCTCCCGACCTGATCGCGCTGTTCCTGCAGAAGATGCCCGGCATGAGCAGTGTGGCGCTCGTCCCGGATGGCCGGCCGGTCGCGCTGCCGACCGCGGCGTTCGGACTCGATCCCGCGACGCAGCTCCACGCCGCGACGCGCGCCGACCGCGTCGCTGTCGCAGTGGGTCGCACCAGTCCACAACGTGTCCGCGAGCTCGTGCATGCGAAGACCCCGCAGCACTCGCCGCTGGCATCGTTCGCGTTCGATGTTCCCCGGATGAAGGCACTCGGGCTCGTCGACGAAGACGACGAGTCCTTCGGCAGTGACAACATGACAAGCGTCGTGTTGCAGCTCGACGCGAAGAATGACGGGCTGGCACTCGACGTATTCGGAACGTTCCCGAAGATGTGATGGGCGCGTCTGGCACGGCCGGTGTACGCTCGCTCCGCGCATGCCGGCCTTGCTCGAGCTCGTGGACATCGCGCGCTACTACCAGATGGGCGACGAGCGCATCGCCGCGCTCGACGGTGTGAGCTTCTCGATCGAGGCCGGAGAGATGGTCGCGATCGTCGGCACGTCGGGCTCCGGCAAGTCGACGCTGCTGAACATCCTCGGCATGCTCGATACGCCATCGGCCGGCCGCTACCGGCTGGGGGGTCGCGATGTCCAGGACCTGTCCGACGACGAGCGAGCCCGGGCACGAAACCAGCAGATCGGCTTCGTCTTCCAGAGCTTTCAATTGCTGCATCGCGCAACTGCCCAGAAGAACGTCGAGCTCCCGCTCGTGTATCGCGGCCTGCACGCGCGCGAGCGGCGCGAGCGTGCCGCAAAGGCACTGACGCGCGTCGGCCTGGGCCAGCGCATGAAGCACCGGCCGTTCCAGCTGTCGGGCGGACAGCGCCAGCGCACCGCGATCGCGCGCGCGCTCGTCAGCGAGCCGTCCCTGCTGCTCTGCGACGAGCCGACCGGCAACCTCGACTCGGCGACCGCCGAGGACATCATGGCGCTGTTCCACCGGCTCCACGAGGAGAAGCACACGATCGTGATCGTCACCCACGAGCCGTCGATCGCGGCGCGGTGCCCGCGTGCGATCCGGATCGCCGACGGCAAGATCAAGGCAGACGGTCCCGGCGCCGAGGTCGCACGCGGCGCGGCGACGATCGCACTTGGAGGCGCTGCATGAAGATGCTCGCGTTCGTGCTGGCGCTCGGAGCGGCGTGTAGCGGGGAGTCGGCGAAGCGCGGCTCGAGCGTCGAGAAGGCGCGAACCGCCGCCGTGAAGCGCGGCGAGGTCACCGATCGCGTCGTCGTCACCGGCTCGCTGTTCGCGGTCAGCGCCGAGGAGCTGCGCGTGCCGCGGACCGATGCGTGGGAGCTGCCGATCCGCTGGATGGCCGAGGACGGCGCGGTCGTGAAGACGGGCGAGCGCGTGCTCGAGTTCGACAACGGGCAGTTCACCGCGACGCTCGAGGAGAAGAAGCTCGCGCTGCTCGAGGCCGAGAGCGGTCTGACGACGTTCCGCGACGTCAGCTCGCTCGACGTCGCGCAGAAGGAGTTCACGCTGAAGGCGAACCAGGTCTCGCTCCAGAAGGCGAAGGTGCTCGCGAGCGTGCCCGCGGATCTGTTGCCCGCGCGCACCGCGCAGGAGCGCCAGCTCGAATTGAAGCGCGCGCAGGCCGCGGTCGAGACGGCCGAGCGTGATCTCGCCTCGACGAAGGCGGCGACGCAGCTCGATCTCAAGGTGAAGCAGATCGAGCTCGAGAAGGCGCGCAACGAGATCGACGCCGCGGAGAAGACGATCGCGGCCCTGCTGCTGAAGGCACCGCGCGACGGCATCATCGTGATCGGCGAGCACCCATGGGAGGAGCGCAAGTTCCAGGTCGGCGACACGTGTCAGCCGGGCTGGACCATCGTCTCGCTGCCAAACTTCGGCTCGGGCATGGAGGTGCGGGCCGAGCTGTCCGACGTCGACGACGGTCGCGTCTCCGTCGGCATGACGGGCACCTGCACGCTCGACGCGTTCCCCGCGCTCGCGCTGCCGTGCTCGGTCAAGGAGCTGATGCCGGTGGCGACGGGCCAGGGCCGGTCGCTGCGCCGTGCGTTCTCGATCGTGCTGACGCTCGACAAGGTCGATCAGGAGAAGATGCGCCCGGGCATGTCGGTGAAGGTCGAGCTGCACCGCCAGCCCGAAGCCGGCCTCGTCGTCTCGCGCGGCGCGCTGCGCTTCGAGAAGGACAAGAAGACCGCGCGCGTGCAGCTACCGAGCGGGACGCGCGAGGTCGAGCTCGGCTCGTGCGACGCACAAGGCTGTATCGTCACGAAGGGGCTCGGCGACGGCGAGACCGTGCAAATCGGAGGTGCGCCGTGAAGCGATTCCTCCGGACGCTCGGGCTCGGACTCGGACTCGCGCTCGGGCTCGGCGCGTGCACGAAGGGACACGGCGAGCTCTCGCTCGTCGAGGTCAAGCGCGCCGATCTCGTGATCGGCGTCGAGGTCAGCGGCGAGCTCGCCGCGGTCGACTCGACCGACATCAAGCCGCCGGCGCTGCCGAACGTGTGGAGCTACAAGGTCGCCAGCCTCGCGACCGAGGGTGTCGACATCAAGGAAGGCGAGCCGGTCGCGGGCTTCGATCCGTCGGAGATCATGCGCGAGCTCGAGACGATGCAGAACGATGCCGACGCGGCAAAGAAGAAGCTCGACAAGAAGCGCGACGATGCCGCGCTCGCGCGTCGGGACGAGGAGCTCGCGATCGCCGAGGCGGAGGCCGGGCTGCGCAAGGCGTCGCTGAAGACGACGATGCCCGAGGATCTCGTCGCGTCGGTCGAGGCGAAGGTCGTCGCACTCGACGTCGAGCTCGGTCAGATGCACGTCGAGCAAGCGAAGGCGAAGGCGGCGCAGGCGAAGCGCTCGGATGCGGCGGAGATCGCGAAGCTCGCCGATCACCACGCGTACCTCGAGGGGCGCGTGAAGGAGCTGCAGACCAACATCGCGAAGATGGAGGTCAAGGCACCGCGCGCGGGCACGATCGTCTATCCCACCAACTGGCGCGGCGAGAAGAAGAAGGTCGGTGACCCGTGCTGGCGCGGCGAGGCCGTGATCCAGATCGTCGGCCTCGGCAAGATGGTCGGCAACGGCGAGGTCGACGAGATCGATGTCGCGCGCGTCTCGGTCGGCCAGTCGGTGTCGGTGCGCCTCGACGCGCTGCCCGACGTCAAGGTCGTCGGCACCGTCGAGTCGATCGCGAAGGCGGTCGCGCCGAAGTCGCAGGCGGACCCGAGCAACATCGTCAAGATCAAGATCAAGATCGACGCCGGCAAGGACGTGCCGCTGCGGCCCGGCATGCGGTTTCGCGGCCAGGTCGACACCGAGCGGCTCGCCAACGTCATCCAGATCCCGGCCGAGGCCGTGTTCGTGACGCCGGAGGGCCCGGTCGTGTATCGCGCCGACGGCGACGACGTGACGAGGGTGAAGGTGACCGTCGGCAAGCGCAACGCGACGATGATCGAGGTCGCCTCGGGCCTCTCGCCCGGCGACCAGATCTCGCGCGTCGATCCGGACCGGAGCGAACCATGAAGCGCCTCGCGATCCTCGTCGTCCTCGCGGCGCTCGGCGTCGGCGGCTGGCTCTTCCTCGGCCGGAGTGGCGCGAGCAAGGACGTGATCCCGACGCACACGGTGACGAAGTCGGCGTTCGTGCGCCGGGTGACCGCCGAGGGCAACATGCGCGCCGTCAAGGCGACGCCGGTCGCAGCCCCGCAGTCGGGCGGCAGCTTCGGCCCGATGAAGATCGCGTGGATCGCGCCCGACGGAAAGTCGGTCAAGGCCGGCGAGGTCGTCGTCCGCTTCGATCCGTCGCAGCCGGAGAAGGAGCTCAAGACCGGCCAGGCGGATCTCGCGGCCGCCGAGGCCAAGCTCGCGGGCGAGCAGATCAAGTCGAAGACCGCCGTGCAGGGTCGCGACAGCGCCGCGGAGCTCGCGGGCGCCGAGCTCGACCAGCAGCGCAAGTTCCAGAGCAAGGACGAGGAGATCTTCTCGCACAACACGATCGTCGAGTCGGCGATCGACGAGAAGCTCGCGACCGCCAAGCAGGCGCACGCCGAGAACGTGAAGGCGATCGAGCGCAAGCTCGCGCAGTCGAAGGCCGGCGTCATCTCCGTCGAGAAGCAGAAGGCGCAGATCGCGATCGCGCACGCGAAGACCGCACTCGACAGCATGGAGATCAAGGCGCCGCACGACGGCATCCTGGTGCTGCGGCGCAACTGGCGCGGCGAGCTGCCGCGCGTCGGCGAGCAGCTGTGGCCGGGCCAGAAGGTCGCCGAGATCCCGCTCCTCGACACGATGGAGGCCGAGGTGTTCGTGCTCGAGGTCGACGGCAGCGGCCTCGCCAACGATCAGAAGGCCGAGCTCGTCGTCGAGTCGCGGCCGGACATCACGTACCAGGGCAAGGTGAAGCTCGTCGACAAGCTCGCCAAGCCGCGCCAGCCCGGCGTACCGGTCCAGTACTTCGCGGTCGTGCTCGCGCTCGACAAGACCGATCACGACGTCATGAAGCCCGGCCAGCGAGTTCGCGCCACGCTGATCCTCGATGCCGCGGACGCGCTCGTCGTGCCGCGCCAGGCGATCGCCTCCAAGGAGGGCAAGAGCTTCGTCTACAAGAAGGGCAAGGTCGGCTTCGAGCCCGTCGAGGTCGAGCTCGGTCCCGGCACGTCCGGCCGTGTCGTCGTGACGAAGGGCCTCGTCGCCGGTGACGTGATCGCGCTGCGCGATCCGACGCGCACGGTCGACCAGGCCACCGGCAGCGGCAGCGCTCCCGAGGCTCCCGAGAAGGCAGGCAAGCGGTGAGGCGCCTCGTCGACGCGTTCGTGCTCGCGCTCGAGACCCTGCTCGAGCACAAGCTGCGCACGACCCTCACGATGCTCGGCATGATGTTCGGCGTCGGTGCCGTCATCGCGATGCTCTCGATCGGTGCGGGTGCCGAGCGCCAGGCGCTCGCGCTCATCGACCGGCTCGGCACGCGCAACGTCGTCGTCCGCAGCAAGACGTTCAAGCCCGAGGAGCTCGAGGAGATCCGCAAGAAGTCGCTCGGCCTCTCGCAGCGCGACGTCGAGGCGATCGAGGAGGCCGTCCCGGGCGTGCTCTTCGCCGCGCCTCGCATCGAGATCGAGCCGTACAAGATCATCGGCGCCGGCGCGAAGACGAAGGCGCAGGTCTACGGCGTCAGCCATCGCCATCGCGAGGTCACGCCGTTCGCGCTCGCCGAGGGCCGCTTCCTCGACCTCGCCGACGAGACCCACCACGGCCAGGTCGCCGTCATCGGCGCCGGCGTCCGCCGCGAGCTGTTCGGTGCCGACCCGGCGCTCGGCCACGACGTCAAGATCAACGACGTCTGGTTCGAGGTCGTCGGCGTGCTCGCGCCCGAGCCCGGCGCCGTCGCGGCCGTCCAGGGCGTCGCGGTCTCCTCGACCGAGCGCGAGATCTACCTGCCGTTCACGACCGCCCTGCGCAAGCTCGATCGCGATCCGATGAAGTCGCCGCTCGGCGAGATCGTCGTGCGGCTCGACGAGAAGGCCCCCGCCGCCGAGACCGGCGCCGTCGTCGGCGCCCTGCTCGACCGCCTGCACGGCGGTGCGCGCGACTACGACATCATCGTCCCCGAGGCGCTCCTCCGTCACAGCCAGCAGACGCAGCAGCTGTTCAACCTCGTCATGGGCCTCATCGCGAGCATCTCGCTGCTCGTCGGCGGCATCGGCATCATGAACATCATGCTCGCCTCGGTGCTCGAGCAGACGCGCGAGATCGGCGTTCGCCGCGCCGTCGGCGCCCGCCGCTCCGACATCCGGTTCCAGTTCCTCGTGACCGCATTCTCGCTCGCGCTGCTCGGCGGGCTCGCCGGTGTCGCGCTCGGCCTCGGCATCTCGCGCGGCGTCGCGAGCTACGCGTCGTGGCCGACCGTCGTCACGACCTGGTCGATCGCGCTGTCGCTCGGCGTCTCGGTCGTCGTCGGCGTCGCCTCGGGGCTCTATCCGGCGATGCGCGCGGCGCGCCTGGATCCGATCCAGGCGCTACACGCGGAGTAGCCCGTGAACGGCTACGGCTTTGCCCGACAGGCCCGCACGTTTGATGTCAAACCGTTCAGGCGTTTTGCGTGCCCGCGACATGATGACGCGCCCATGGGCAACGCGAGCGTCCGGCGGTACGTTCCCGCCCATGTCGTCTGAAGAAGTGAAGCGCCCCGCCGTCGAGTCCACCCGCGAGATCGCCATCAAGGCCGGCCCGATCACGGCCGCGGCGATCGTCGTCATCGCGATCCTCGAGGCGCTCCTGCTCATGGCCGGTCAGACGGCCGCCTGAGCGAGCGTGATCACTGCTTCGCGTGAGCCGCGAGCACGTCGGCGACACACAGCGTGAGCCTGCGCGCCGTCGGGACGTGCAGGAACTCGTTCGGGCCGTGTGCGTTCGAGCCGGGTCCGAGGACGCCGGTGATGCAGAACTGCGCGCGCGGGAACTTCTCGCCGAGCATGTACATGAACGGGATCGTGCCGCCCTCGCCCATGTACATGGCTGGCTTGCCGAAGTGCTCCTGTGACGCGTCGGCGAGCGCCTTCTCGAGCCACGGGGACATCTCGGGCGCGTCCCAGCCGGCACTCGCGGTCGAGCCGCTGAACGACACCTTCGCGCCGTACGGCGGATCCTTCTCGAGCGCCTCCTTGACGGCGGCCTGCGCGGCGGCGGGGTCGACGCGCGGCGGGATGCGGATCGAGAGCTTGAGCTTCGTGACCGGGCGCAGCACGTTGCCGGCGTTGCCGATCGCCGGCCAGCCCTCGGCACCCGTGATCGCGAGACCGGGGCGCCACGTGCGGTTGAGGATCAGCTCGGTGTTGTTCTTCGTGACCGGCTCGACGCCGGGCTGCAGCGGGAACTTGCTGTAGACGTCGTCGCCGATGACCTGCGCGGTGCGCTCGGCCTGGAGGACGCGCTGCTTCGGGATCTGGGTCGCGAGCTGCGGCAGCTTGACGACGCCGGTGTGGCTGTCGTCGATCCGATCGAGGAGCATGCGGATGACGCGCTCGCTCGCCGCGATGACGCCGGTGCCGTCGCCGGAGTGAACGCCCTCGGTGAGGAGCGAGACCTCGAGGTTGCCGATGACGAGGCCGCGCAGCGACGTCGTCGACCACAGCTGGTCGTAGTTCGCGCAGCCGGAGTCGAGGCAGACGACGAGCGAGAGGTCGCCGATGCGAGGCGCGAGGTGCTCGATGTACGCGGGCAGGTCGTAGCTGCCGCTCTCCTCGCAGGCCTCGATGAGGACGACGCAGCGTGCATGCGGGAGCTTGTCGCGGCGGACCGCATTGATCGCGGTGAGCGAGGCGAAGATCGCGTAGCCGTCGTCGGCGCCGCCGCGGCCGTAGAGCTTGTCGCCCTCGATGACCGGGGTCCACGGTCCGAGGCCATCGCGCCAGCCCGTCATCTCGGGCTGCTTGTCGAGGTGGCCGTAGAGCATGACGGTGTCGCCGGCCTTGCCGCCGGTCCCCGGGATGTCGATGAAGATGACCGGTGTGCGCTCGCCGAGGCGGACGACCTCGAGGGTCGCGCCCTCGGGCAGGTTGGCCTTGGCCCAGCTCGCGAGGAGGTCGACCGCGCGATCCATGTGGCCGTTCTTCTTCCACTCTGGATCGAACATCGCCGACTTGTTCGGGATCTTGATGTACTCGACGAGCGTCGGAACGATCGACGTGGCGAACTGTTCCTCGACCCACTTCGCGGTGGTTGCGGTGACCGACATGCGCCGCACCATACCTCCAACCCCGCTCGTCGGCGCTAGGAGGCCCACGCGATCATCACCAACCGCGTCCGGCGCGATCCGAGTTACGATAGGCGGACATGGTCGACCGGGATGGTGGGTCCGGGCCGCGCACCGAGCTCGATCTCGAGGCGCAAGCGAAAGCGGCGGTGGAAGCCGCGCGCACGGACAAGCCGACGGAGCTCGATCTCGGTGCGGCCGCCGCGGCAGCGGTCGAGGCGGCGAATGCCGAGGCACCGAAGAGGGTCGCCCAGGGCACGCCGGTCGTCGAGCAGCACCACCAGACGCTGATCGGCCCGCCCGCGGACACCGGCAAGCCACCGCCGAGGAAGCCGCGCGTCAGCGTGTTCGCGCCGACCGCGGCCGCGTCGGAGCTGAGCGGCGTCGACACCGGCACGCCCGGGCCGCGCGCGCCGTCGACTCCCGGCGAGGCCGACCCGGAGGGCACGGGTCAGCTGATCGCTCCCGACGGCAGCCTCGCCGCGCTCGAGCCGTTCGAGGAGCTGCCCGAGGGCACGCTGCTCGACGGGCGCTATCACATCAAGGACCTCGTCGGTCAGGGCGGAATGGGCGCGGTCTACGCGGCGCACGACGACGACCTCGACGAGGACATCGCGCTGAAGGTCCTGCGGCCGGACCTCGCGCGCGACGCCGACTTCCAGCGGCGGCTGAAGACCGAGGTCCGGCTCGCCCGGCGCGTCTCGCATCCGAACGTGTGCCGCGTCCACGACCTCGGCACCGACGACGAGATCGTGTTCGTCACGATGGAGCTGGTGCGCGGCCACACGCTGCGCGAGCGACTCTCCGCGATCCATGCCGGGCGCGAGGAGCCGTTCGAGCTCGCCCAGATCGTCGACATCGTGATGCAGGTCGGCTCGGCGCTGTCGGCCGCGCACCGGGCCGGCGTGATCCATCGCGACGTGAAGCCCGACAACGTGATCCTGTCGGCGGGGCGCGCGGTGCTGACCGATTTCGGCGTCGCATCGATCGCGAACGACCGGAGCCGCCAGGTCGTCGGCACGCCCGCGTACCTCGCCCCCGAGGTGCTGCGCGGCGAGTCGTTCGATCATCGTGTCGACGTGTACGCCGTCGCATGCCTCGCGTACGAGCTGATCGCCGGCTCGCCGCCGTATGTCGCACGCACGATCGAGCTCGCCCTCGAGCTCGCTCGCCGGGCGCCCGCGTATCCCGCGCTGCCCGGTGCGTTCGCGACGCCGGCCGTGCGCGCGGCGCTCGATCGCGTGCTCGCGCGCGGGCTCGCTGTCGATCCTGCCCAGCGCGCGGCGACGATCGAGCGGTTCACCGACGGGTTCGCCCACGCTGCACGTGGCGCGCCGCTGTCGCTCGGGCTTCGCGGCTCGAGCCGGGCGGATCGGATCTCGACGCAGGAGGGCTCGACACCGATTCCCGTCGTGAGGCGCACGGAGCTGCGCGTGACGACCGCGCTCGTGTGGACGGCGAACCGCGGCAGCCGCGATACCGAGCAGGCCGAGCGCATCGTCGTAGACGCCGGCGGCACACCGATCCGGGTCGCGGCGGGCGAGATCGTCGCGCTGTTCGGCGCGTCGCGGTCGACCGGCGACGATGCGGATCGTGCGGCACACGCCGCGCTCGCGCTCGTCGAGAAGTTCGGCGGCAAGGTCGGTCTCGACACGACGCGCATCCTGCTGCGTCCGACCGACACCGAGCTCGCCGGACCCGACTCCGCGTCGACGGCGGCGAGCCTCGCGCACGACGCGCGCGACGGCGAGGTGTGGGCGAGCCAGGTGACCGCGCGCCAGCTCGCGGCCCGCTTCGAGAT
>JAEWJO010000652.1 GCA_023386455.1 Pseudomonadota bacterium
GTGTTCGCGAGCAGCTGTGGCAGCGCTCGCTCGGATGCGCGAGGCGGCGTCGCCATGCGTGGCGGCGAGCCGCGAGGCGGTGTCGCCGTGCTCTGCGGCCGCGCCGTCGTCGCGCGAGGCGGCGTCGCCAGGCGCTGCTGCGACGGCCGGATGGGACCGGTCGGCACGTCGGGCAGCGGCGGCGGCGTCGGCTCGACGAACGGGTTGCCACCCGTCTGCGTGTGGATCGGCAGCGCCCCGACGCTCGTATCACCGCCGAGGTCGGTGAGGCCCGACACCGTGTGCGGGGTCAGGAAGTCGTTGTTGTCGACCGGCGCGGACACCGCGGTCGTGTCGTCGTCGTCGCCGGCGCGCGCGGCACGCTCGGCGGCGCGGACCGCTGCGTCCTGACGCGCCTGGGCGGCGGCGATCGCGGCGGCCATCGCAGGATCGCTGCGATCGGGTGTCTTGCCGCTCTCGATCAGCGTGCGCACGACGTGCTGCTCGACGAAGAATGCGCCCTGCGCCTTCGCGTGATCCCACTCCTCGAGGCGCGCCGGGAACAGCGTGCCCATGAGGCGGGCGAGCACGAGCGGCGACACCCGAAGGCGCGTCTCGTGCGCGAAGTCCTCGACGGCGCCTTGCAGCTCGAGCGCGGTCGAGTAGCGCTGCTCGGGATTGCGTGCGAGCGCGCGCAGCACGATGCGCTCGAGCGCGACCGGATAGCCCGGCACGACGCGGCTCGGCGGCGGAACATCCTCGTTCACGATCTGATTGAGCACCTGATATTCGGTCTCGCCCGAGAACGGCAGCTGGCCGGCCGTCAGCTCGTACAGCAGCGTGCCGACGGAGTAGATGTCGCTTCGCCGATCGAGCTGCGCCTTCGCGATGCACTGCTCGGGGGACATGTAGTTGATCTTGCCCTTGAGCCCGCCGTGCGAGTTGCCGGTCGTCCCCGAGTGCGACGACGCGCGGGCGATGCCGAAGTCGACGAGCTTGACCGCACCGTCGTAGCTGACGAGCACGTTCGACGGCGACACGTCGCGGTGCACGATCTGCAACGGCCGGCCGTCGGCGGTCGCCTTGTCGTGCGCGTAGTGGAGGCCCGCGCACAGGCCGGCGATCAGCGTCAGCGACGCGTCCATCGAGATCGGGACGCCCTGCTCCTCGGACGCGATCGAGATGTGATCGAGATCCTCGCCGTGGACGTACTCCATCGCGAAGAAGTAGTCGCCGTCGTCGCGGCCGATATCGTAGACCTGCGCGACGTTCGGATGATGGAGCGTCGCGGCGATGCGCGCCTCGTTCAGGAACATGTTCACGAACGACTGGTTCGACACGAACTGCGGCAGGATCCGCTTCAACACGACGAGCTTCTCGAAGCCCTCGATGCCGAGCGTGCGCGCGAGATAGAGCTCGGCCATGCCCCCGATGGCGATCTGACGGATCACCTCGTACTTCCCGAGCTTGTCGCCGGGGGCTAACTGCCGAGTCCGTTGTGCTGCCGCCTTCGGCACCCTCAATAACGATAGACGAAAAGACCATGGGCTGCAGTACAATGTCTGCAATGGCGCAACGGGTCCTCCCCCTCGTCGCGTGCGCGCTCGCTGCAGCGCTAGGGTGCGGCTGCAGCCCCTACGGAAGCGGAGGGAGCTTCACGTGTTCCGCCGACGAGCAATGCGGTGCCGGCGGCACGTGCACGAGCGGCTACTGCGCCTTTCCGGACGGCACGTGCATGTCCGGCATGCGCTACGGCGACTTCAGCGGATCGCGTTCGGGTCAGTGTGTTGGCGAGTCTACGATCGAAGATGCCAGTGTCGCCGACGTCCCCGCCGACATGATGATCCAGCCATCGCCCGACGGCACGTACTGCTACGGCACCGGCCTCGTCCAGGCGTGCTTCCAGAACGCGCCACCCTCCGGCGCGCGCACGCTCAACGCCGCGATCAACACGGATACGTCGAGCCTCTGCGACACCGGCAGCGCGAATGCCGCGTGGTGTGTCGTTGCAGCTCAAACGATCACCGTCCAGGGCACCGTCACCGCGACCGGCAGCAAACCGCTCGTCCTCGTCGCGACCGGCACGATCGACGTCCAGGGCACGCTCGACGTCGGGAGCCATCGCACGCCGGCGGTGTCGATCGGTCCCGCGGCCAATCCCGCGACGTGCGGCGCAGGCACCGCGCCCGGTACGAGCGGCGGCGGCGCGGGCGGCAGCTTCGGCGGCACGGGCGGCGACGGCGGCGGTACGAACAACACGAACACCGCCGGCGGCAAGGCGGCGAACGCGGTCGTGCCGAACACGCTGCGCGGCGGCTGCAAGGGTCAGAACGGCAACGGCGGCACGGCCGGCACGCAGGGCAACGGCGGCGGCGCGGTCTACCTCATCGCGGAGACGTCGATCACGATCAGCGGCACGATCACCGCGTCGGGCTCGAGTGGCACCGGCGGTACGAACAACCAGTCAGGCGGCGGTGGCGGCGGGTCGGGCGGCTTCATGGGTCTCGACACACCGACCGTCACGAACCCCGGCGTCGTCGTCGCGAACGGCGGCGGCGGCGGCGAAGGC
>JAEWJO010000658.1 GCA_023386455.1 Pseudomonadota bacterium
GACGCGTTCCGCGCGTTCGTGCCGTCGACCGGCGGTGGCCTCGGCCTCGGGCTCGCTCTCGTCTCGCGGATCGCGGTCGCGCACGACGGCGGCGCGTGGATCTCGGATCGGCCCGGCGGCGGTGCGCGCGTCGGCTTCACCGTCGGCATGCACGTCCCGGCCGCCTGAGTCGGCCGATGCCATGAAGTAGGGGGCGGACCCCTGCCATACTGGGGCCGTGCATCGTGCATGGGCGAGCGCTTGTATCGGGCTCCTCGGCTGCGGCCGGGTCGCGTTCGATCCGCGTGGTGACGCTTCGGCCGATTCGAAGCAGGCTATCGCCGAGTGCGCCGCCGATCCGCGCCTCATCGCCTGCTACGACTTCGAGGGCGACGCCGGCGATCGCTCGAACCATGGCAATGACGCGAACGGCATCCAGGTCACGTACGTCGCCGGCCGCTTCGGCCGCGGCATCCAGATGGACGAGTCGAGCCGCGCCGATCTCGCCATGCCGGCGCTCGCGACGACGCAGTGGACGTTCGATGCGTGGATCCGACCCGACCTGCCGCCGGCTGGCTCGCTCGAGCTCGTCTTCGATCACGAGGCCCGATGGGCGATCATGGTCGAGGACCAGGCCGGCACGCTCGTGTTCGGCTGCAACTCGGCGCTGACTCAGGGCTTCGTGTCGCGGCCGCTCGTGCCCGGGACGTGGGCGCACGTCGCGTGCATCGACGACGGCGTGACGAGCGTCGGCTACCTCGACGGCCTCGTCGAGACAGTCGGCACCGGCAACGGTGGTGGCACGTCGACGGTGGCGGCGATCGGCGGCAATGCGCCACTCCTCGACACCCTGTCGCCGTTTCTCGGCACGATCGATCGGCTGCGCATCTGGAACGTCGCGCTGCCACCGGCGGAGCTCGACGCGATCGATTAGCGCTCGGTCACGCGGGGACCAGCTCCTTGATCATCCGCTCCGACGTCTTCAGCTCCTCGCCGATCGTGTCGATGTCCTGCGAGATGTCGCCGGAGAGCTGATCCATCGCGACCGCATCGAGCGTGCGCAGCTGGACGATCTTCGTCGGCAGCGAGCCGAGCACCGCGACGACGCGCATGAGGTTCGCGTCGATCCGCTCCTTCTGCGCGCGCAGCTCCTTGAGCGAGCGGATCTCCTCCATGCGCGCGTTCTTCGCCTGCTCGAACGACGACCGGGCCTCGGCATCCTTCGCGGCCGTCGCGCGCGTCGCGAGGTGCTTCACCTCCTGGACGAGCGCCGGCAGGTTGACGCTCGTCAGGTAGCGCGTGATCTCCTCGGCGCGCTGGACGAGCCGGATCGCGTAGCTCTGCATCTCCTCGAGCGACGCGACGGTCTTCTGCATGTGCAGCATCACGTCGGGCGGCGTCTCGTCGACGACCTTCTGGATCTTCGCCTTCGCCGCGAGGATCTTCTGCGCCGCCGACCTCGTCGTCGGATCCTTGATGTCGTCGGGATCCGGCAAGCCGCTGACGAGCTGCTTGCGAGCGCGATCCTTCCGGCGAAACCGGCGAAGCGCGTCGACGAACACCGTCAGTCCATACGCCGCGCCCGCGATCGCACCGACGAGCGGGTTCGTGAGCGCGATCGCGACGACGGCACCGCCGGCGGCGACACCCAGCCCGACCGGATTCACCAGCGCTCGCGCGACAGAAGGCGTCGACTCCGCCATGACGGCGGTCCGCAGCATACACGGCGGGGCGATCTTGTCGTACCTTCGCGATCCCTGGACGGAGGGCTCTCGATGATTCTCGGCAAGTTCTTCAGCGCGGTCGCGGCTCAGTTCAACAAGCTCGGTAACTGGCTGTTCAACAAAGATCCGATCGCGCAGATGCAGTACGAGTACGACAAGGCGGTCGAGCAGCTCAAGGAAGGGCGCGTCGGCCTCGAGCAGTACCGCGGTCTCGTCGAGCGCGTCTCACGCCAGGTGAAGGACAACGAGGCGCTCGTCACGAAGCTGACCGCGCAGGCGAAGGCCTACCTCAAGATGGGCAACCGCGACACCGCGGCGACCTTCGCGCTGCAGCTGACGAAGGCGAAGGCACAGCTCGCCGAGAACCAGCAGCAGCTCGCGATGCACGAGGAGGCCTATCAGAACAACCTCAAGAAGATCCAGCACGCGAACAAGAAGCTCGTCGAGCTCAAGGACAAGATCGCGAAGTACGACGCCGATCTGAAGATGAGCGAGGCCGAGGCCGAGATCGCGAAGATCTCGTCGACGTTCAACATGGACGTCACGACGAACTTCGGCCAGATCGAGGACGTCATCCAGCGCAAGATCGACGCGAACCGCGGCAAGGCGCGCGTCGCCGCCGACATGTCCCAGCAGGGGCTGACCGACATCAAGGCGGAAGAGGCGCTCGAGAAGTCGATGGCCGAGGACGCGCTCAAGGACCTCGAGGTCGACCTCGGGATGCGCGCGCCGGAGACGACGCCGGTCCAGCAGGCACAGAAGGATCTCGGGCCCGCCGAGGCCGAGGCCGCACGCAAGGAGCTCGAGAAGCTCGAGAAGGCGTGAGCCGTGGCCGACGAGAGCAAGGTCCTCGCCGGCAGCACCGACGGCGTGACGAGGGCGACGCAGCTGCCCGCGCACTTTCCGGCGTGGGCGGCCAAGCTCGCCGAGCTCTACTTCTCCGGCACGACGTCGATGTTCGTGCTCCACGGCAACACGTTCGACGTGGTGCGCGCGGGGCCTGACGGTGACCCGCGCTGGACCGGCCTCGCCGACTTCCTCGCCGATCAGCTGTTCGGTCGCTGGGACCTCGTCCTTCACTACGACCTCGCGCGCGGCTTGCGTGCGATCGCGGGCTCGAACAGCAAGCGCCTGCAGGAGATGGTCGCGACCGCGAACAAATGGATCGGCGATCTCCCGGCGCTCGAGCGCACACCGACGCGCGCGCTCTACGCGCTCGACAAGATGATCCAGAAGGTCGTGATGGCGGATCCCGACCAGCGGATCCGCTGCGCGATCATCATCGACCACGTCGGCTACGTCGCGCCGAGCGGCGACAACCTCGATCTCAACGAGCAGACGCACCTCGTGACGCTGCTCAACTGGGCGTCGAGCCCGTTCATCAAGCGCCTGAACCTGGCGTTCGTGCTGATCGACCCGCGGCTGTCGAGCGTCGCCGAGCGCCTGAGCTCGAACCCGCACGTCGCGCAGATCGAGGTGCCGCTGCCGTCGGAGGCGGAGCGCACCGCGTTCCTCGCCGCGCAGGTGAAGGCGACCGGCAAGGACGTCGCGGCGTTCTCCGACTACCAGGTGCCCGAGCTGGGCAAGCTCACCGCCGGCATCGGCCTCACCGATCTCGAGGTGCTCGTCCGCTCCGCCGCCGAGGGCACGCGCCGGCTCGACCGCGCGTACTTCAAGGAGCTGAAGAAGCGCCTGATCGAGCGCCAGGCGCAGGGCATGCTCGAGTTCGTCGAGCCCAAGTGGGGCCTCGACACCGTCGTCGGGCACGAGGCCGCGAAGAAGCGCCTGCTCGACGACGCCGAGCTGATCAAGCGCGGCGAGCTCGACACCGTGCCCATGGGCTACCTGTTCTGCGGCCCGGTCGGCACCGGCAAGAGCTTCCTCGCGACGTGTGTCGCCGGCTCGATCGGCATCCCGGCCGTCGTGCTCAAGAACTTCCGCAGCAAGTACGTCGGCGAGACCGAGGGCAACCTCGAGCGCGTGCTCGGCGTGCTGCGCTCGATGGGGCCGGTCGTCGTCGTCATCGACGAGGCCGACGCGATGCTCGGCGATCGCGATCAGGGCGGCGACTCCGGCGTCGGTGGCCGCGTGTTCGCGATGATCGCGTCGCAGATGGGCGACACCGCGTATCGCGGGCGCATCATCTGGATGCTCCTGACCGCGCGTCCCGATCAGCTGCCGGTCGACCTCAAGCGACAGGGGCGCGCCGAGGTCCACATCCCGCTGTTCTATCCGACCGACCAGGAGGAGCTGCGGTCGATGCTGATGGTGCTCGCGAAGAAGGCGGGCACATCGCTCGCCGAGACGGACCTGCCGGCGGAGATCCCGCACCAGGGCAACCTGTCGGGCGCCGACATCGAGGGCATCATCGGCCGCGCGTACCGCATCTCGCTGCTCGGCGGCTCGCGCACGCTCACGAAGCAGGCGATCGAGACCGCGCTCGCCGGCTTCATGCCATCGACGCAGACGCTCGAGCGCGAGGCGCAGGAGCTGAGCGCGATCATCGAGTGCACCGATGTCGAGTTCTTGCCGCCGGCCAAGCGCGACAAGCTCGAGAAGTTTGGTGGTCGCGAGAAGCTGCAAGAGCGGCTGACCGCGATCAAGCAGATCCTGGAAGAGCGATAAAGGAGCGAACGATGGCCCGCACCAGCTGGATCGATTCCGATAGCAACCCCGACCTCGACGCGCATGTCAGCAAGCTCGAGCACTTCACGCAGTCGCTCGCCGACGGCGTCGTCACGAAGGACGAGCTCGAGAAGCAGGAGAACAACCTCGTCGCCGCGATGAAGGCCGTCGAGGCGACGCTCTCCGACGATCAGCACGCGAAGGTCACGAAGCTCCTCGCCGAGCTGACCGCGTACAGCGTGATGCGCACGCTGCACGACCTGACCGCGGCGCACGTCAAGGGCCTGAAGCTCTAGTGGCCGAGGTCACGTTCCGCGACTTCGCCGGCGCCGTGATGAAGGGCGATGCGGCCGCTGCCTCGTCGGTGCTGCAGGAGCTGCTCGGCCTGTCCGAGGCGCAGGCCTCGGCCGCGACCGCGCACTTCCGGTCGCGCATGGCCGACCCGGCGTTCATGCCGAAGGCGATGGGTCTTCGCACCGCCGTCACGAGCGGCAGTGATGACGAGATTCGCGCGCTGCTCGGCGACTGCTTCGGGCTCGACGATGCCGACGGTGCGCTCGCCGCGCTGCACAGGGGTCAGACATGACTTGTATGACTCG
>JAEWJO010000662.1 GCA_023386455.1 Pseudomonadota bacterium
CTGCTTCGGCGGATCTTGAATCGGGGCCGTCGTCGGCTGGCGTGCGGGCGCGGCGACCGGCTCGGGCGCCGGCTCCTCGCTGCGGCTCGCGAACCAGAGCGCGCCGCCGATCCCGAGCGCGACGGCGACCGCACCGCCGACCGTCCACACCCACCACGGCGTCGCCGGCTCGGCAGGCGGCGCGGGCGTGACGCTGTACTGGCTGAAGTGCGACGACAGCTGCGAGATCTCGGAGACGTGCGACTGCGCCACCGGCGGGGTCGGCGCGGTCGTCACCATCGGCGACGCGAGCGGCAGCATGTGCGGCGGTAGCTGGCCCGACATCGTCGGTGCCGGACGGATCGCGCTGTTTGCAAGCGACGCGTAGCCCGGGGGATTGGTCTCGACGCCGCCGAGCATGTGGAGCAGGCCGTCGCGCAGCTCGAGGATGTGGCTGAATCGCTCGTTCGGATCCTTCGCGAGACACTTCATGATCAGCGTCTCGAGCGCCGGGTCGATCGCCGCGCCGTTCGGCGTCTGTCTCGGCGCGATCGGGATCTCGGTCAGGTGCTTGCGCACGTACTCGCCGAACGATCGGCCGCGGAACATCGGCTGGCCGCAGAACAGCTCGTACATGATCGCGCCGAGCGAGTAGATGTCGCTGCGGTGATCGACGGCCATGCCGCCGGCCTGCTCGGGAGACATGTACGCGGGCGTGCCGATCACCGAGCCCGCGGCGGTCTGAAAGCCGATGTCCTCGTCGTCGCGGTTGAGCAGCTTCGCGACGCCGAAGTCGAGCAGCTTCACGAGCTCGGCTCCGTCGGACGTCGGCACGACGATCACGTTGTCGGGCTTGAGGTCGCGGTGGACGACGCCGACCGCGTGCGCGGCGCCGAGGCCATCGCAGATCTGGACGAGCACGGCGAGGGCGCGCGGCAGATCGATCCCGGTGCGAGCCCACTTGCCGAGGCTCTGGCCGCGCAGGAGCTCCATGATGATGAACGTCGTGCCGTCGTCGAGCTCGACGAAGTCGGTGACGTCGACGATGTTGCGGTGACGGACGCGATTGACCGTCTTCGCTTCCTGGAAGAACCGGAGCACGGCGTCGCGACGCTTCGCGTAGTCGCCGCGCAACAGCTTCAGCGCGACCTCGCGGCCGAGCTTCACGTGCTCCGCGCGATACACGTAGCCCATGCCACCCTTGCCGAGCAGCTCGACGAGGCGATACGCGCCGAGCACGGCGTTGAGACGATTCTCGGGATCCTCGGTGCCGCGCGCTGGCACCGGTGGTGGCTTCGTCGACTTCGGTTGCGGTGTCTTGTGGCGACCGCTCGGTGATTCGATCCGCGTGCGCCCCGTGCGATCGCCGCGATCACCACTCGTTCCCATCGCGAGCGAGGGATGCGACGGATCGCTCTCGTCGTCGTCGAGGCCGGGCTCGATCTCGATCGATAGCGACTGCGTCGGCTCGCGAGCGACTTCGCGGCCGCCGGTATCGGTCGGTCGCAACGGGACGCGTGAGCGTGGGTCGCGGGTAGTCATATACGCCCCACTCGCCCACGCAGTCAGCGCGGACGGGTCGCGAGGTAACAGCAATTGTACGATCGAGAAGGGCCGCGCAGCAAACCAAACATTCCGACAGGTTGTGCGCTAGTTCACTGGTTTGACGAACATTGCCCCAGGATCCGGAGCGCCTCTGAAATCGCGAGCTTCACCTGTTCCGTCGACTCGAGCGCGTACCGCTGGCGCAACGGCGTGATTGCCTGGGTGTTGCAGAGGTCCTGGAGCGCCCGGGCGGTCGAGGCCCGGATGTCCCGGCTTCCATGGCCGAGGAGCGGGATCAAGAGGCTGACATCCGAGCTGACCCGCATGGGCCCGATCGTCTCGACCGCGGCCCGGAGCAGGAGCACTGGCGTCCCGGAGGCGGCGCCCGAGGTCGTCGCGATGAGCGACGTCAGCGACTGGTGCGCGAGATCGGTCGAGGCGCACGGCGTGCTGGTCTCGGCGTCACCGCAGTACTTCGCGAGCGCGTAGACGGCGCGCAGCCGGATCCCCGGATCGGCACCGCTGTTCGCGGAGAGCTCGACGAGAGATTGCAGCGCGTCGGTCGGCGATCCGCCGTACGCGAAGTCGATCTGATCGCGGCTCGGCACGGTGTCGATGTTCGACAGCAGGTTCAGCGCCTGGAACGCGGGCGGTGGGACGCTGCCGCTGGCGACGGCGGCGAACGCCGCGATGCCGATCGCGATCGACGCCTGCAGCAGCCTCACCGCAGCACCGCACTTCGGCTCAGGATCTCGCGCTGGTTCGGAGAGATGTCGGTCCCGCCGCGCTCCGAGTAGAACATCAGGTTCGACAGGAAGTCCGTCCCGGCGCCGAGCTCGTCGCCCTCGACGATCGGGTCGTAGTACAGGGTCGCGGGGTTCGACGGATCGTTCTCGATGTTCTTGTAGAGGCCCATGTACCGGGCGAGCTCGTGGGCGGTCAGGCGCGCGAGCTGCGACCAGCCGCGGTAGCACAGCGTGTCGAGGCCGATGACGATGCCCGACTGCCGGGTGCCGCCGAGGCCCGCCGGGCCCGGGTTGGGCGCGTAGGCCTGCAGCCCGATCGGCGACAGCGTCCGGACGAAGAACACGTTGATCCCGACGGGATCCTTGCCGAGCGACAGCAGCGAGCCGACCTTGCTGACGTCGAGCGCGTCGAGGTCCGGGTGATCGAGGATGTCGTCGTAGGACATCCGGTTCAGCGTCACGCCGCCGCGCGCGAAGATGTCCTTCAGCGCGCTCAGATAGTCGTCCTGGAAGAACGATGCCTCCTTCGCCGTCGCCGCGTCGAGCGTGCCGCCGAACGCGTCGGCGCAGGGATGCTCGGCGAAGTTCAGGAAGTGGAAGTGGAGGTCGAGCAGCGGGCTCGAGTCGAGCTTCACGACCGCCGTCATCGTCGGGATCGCGGTGCCGACCACGTCGACGCTCGCGTCCGGATCGCTCTCGTCGGGCACGGATCTCGACGAGCCGACGACGAGCGAGTACACGCCGGCCTGCAGCGGGTGCATCGGCGACGACGGCATCGCGAGCACCGACTGGCCGAGCTCGGGGCGGTGCCGCACCGGGTTCATGTAGTAGCTCTGCGGCGAGATGATCACCGGGAAGCCGCTCGGCGCCGTCACCATCGTGGCGCCGACCTTCTGGGACTGATCCTCGACGGAGAAGTAGACCGACACCGAGCGCGCCGTCGCCGGGATCGGCAGCTGCACCTGGCTCGACGGCGACTGGATCGGGATCTCCCACGACAGCGCGCCTCGCGACTGCAGGCAGCCGCCGAACATCCGCCCGCTCGCCTCGACGCGCGGGATGTTCGTGCAGCTCGTGCCGAAGCCGCAGTCGCGCGTGTTCGTGCACAGGTCGATGCAGTGGCCGAGCGCGCACGTGCCGTTGCGGCAATCGCTGTCGTCCTTGCAGACCTCGGCAGCGGGACGGCCGCTCGTCTCCGCGGCGCAGTTGGAGATCACGGCCCCGTTGTCGTCGAGGACGTCCTGGAGCCGACACGACAGCCCGGCGACGCAGTCCACCTCGCTCTTGCACGAGTCGCCACTCTCGCCGGTCGCGTGCTGGCAGAGCCCCGACTCGTCGCATGCGTAGCCATCGCCACACTCGGGGGCGCGCTGGCACCGAGCGACACAGACACTCGACACGCACTGCAGATCACCGTGGCAATCGCTGTGTCGCGCGCACTGGTCGCCGAGCGCGCCGTCGCCGCCGGGACACCCCGAGAGGCCGAGCGCGAGGAGGCAGATCAGTGACCCAGGTCGCATAGCTTTCCCGCCGCGGACGCGGGACTCCGTGGGCCAGAGTATATATTGTCCCTCCGCTGGGGGAATCATGCGTTTCGCCTCGACTCTGACTTTGCTCGCTCTCACGGGGACTGCATGGGGACAGGCCGCGCTCGACGATGCGGGAAAACCGCAGCGAACGACGGAGACTACGGCCGCACCCGACTCCTCGGACGTGAAGGAAGTGCCGCTCGAGTACGGCGTCGATATCCGGCTCCGCCGGGTGTTCGTGCCGACCGGCGTGCTGAACCTGTTCGTCGAGCACGCCGCCGGCGGGGCGAGCAACAACGGCATCGGCGTCGACCTGGTGCGTCGTCGCGGTAACCTCGAGCTCCAGCTCGGCTTCGAGTTCGAGCACATCGAGCCCGAGGAAGGCGTCTGGATCAACAGCGGCGACAACGTCGCGACAGGCGCCGAGGCCGACTACATCATCAGCTCGGAGCGCGCGAACAAGAGCCTCGGCTGGTTCTCCGTCGAGTTCACGTTCCTGAACCACGCACCGATCAACAAGTACGTCGCGGTGCGCTATGGCGGTGGTGCCGGCATCGGCTTCATCACCGGCGGCCTGCAGCACTACGACGTGATCTGCAACGGCGCGACCAACGAGAATCCGGAACCGGGCTGCGTCCCGAACGGCATCAAGTCGCCGAGTGGCGCGCAGGGCACGGGAAGCGGGACCGGTCCGGTCGACTACGACCTGCCGCCCGTGTTCCCGGTCGTCAACGCGATCATCGGCGTCCAGATCCGCCCGTCGCCGAAGGCCGTCGTGAACATCGAGGGTGGTATCCGCACCCTCCCGTTCATCGGCATGTCGGCCGGCTACTTCTTCTAAGAACGTCGACGTCGACGTGAACGTGAACGCGAACGTGAACGTGAACCCGAACGTTCACGTCTACGGGATGTCTCGCCGCGAGAGGTGATTCCGCTGGCGTCGCGCCTTGATCGTCGACGGGAGCAGTGGCGTTCAGGTTCGGGTTCAGGTCAAGGTCGAGATCAACGTGCATCCGATCGTCCTCGGCACTGCGGGTCACATCGACCACGGCAAGACGTCGCTGGTCCGGGCGCTGACCGGGATCGATACCGATCGCCTCGCGGTCGAGAAGGCGCGCGGCATCACGACCGAGCTCGGCTTCGCGCGGCTCACGCTGGGCGAGCGCCAGGTCGCCGTCGTCGACGTGCCCGGCCACGAGCGGTTCGTGAAGTCGATGGTCGCCGGAGCGACCGGCCTCGACCTCGTCATGCTCGTGATCGCCGCCGACGAGGGCGTGATGCCGCAGACGCGCGAGCACCTCGACATCTGCGATCTGCTCGGCGTTCGGCGCGGGCTGATCGTGCTGACGAAGAAGGACCTCGTCGACGCCGAGTGGCTCGCGATGGTGACTGCCGACGTCGAGGCGGCAGTGGCCGGGACGTTCCTCGAGGGCGCACCGATCGTCTCGGTCTCGACGAAGGAGGGCGTCGCGGACAGCGGGCTCGACGCGTTGCGCGCGACGCTCGCGATGACGATCGACGCGCTGCCGCCGCGGACGACGACCGGCGTGTTCCGGCTGCCGATCGATCGCGTGTTCACGGTGAAGGGCTTCGGCACGATCGTCACGGGGACGATCCTCGGCGGCGAGGTGAACGTCGGCGACGAGTTGACCGTCCTGCCGACGGAGCTGTCGGCGCGCGTGCGCGGAATCGAGGTCCAGGGCACGGCGGTCGACAAGGCGATCGCGGGCCATCGCGCGGCGCTGAACCTCGGCGGCGTCGCGGTCGAGGACCTCGCGCGCGGCGACCTCGTGGCACATCCGGGCACGGTCGCGGGCTCGCACATCATCGACGTCGAGCTGCGGTACCTGCGCTCGGCGCCGGGGCCGCTGCACGCGCGCTCGAAGGTCCTCGTGCATCACGCGACGACGCAGGTGCTCGCGTCGCTCGTGCTCGTCGATCCGACGGAGCTGGCTCCCGGAGCGACGGGGCTCGCGCAGCTCCGGCTCGATCAGGCGACGCCGCTCGGCGCGTTGCCCGACGATCACTTCATCGTGCGTGGCTTTGTCGAGACGGCGTCGGGAGGCTCGACGATCGGCGGCGGCCGGATCGTGCGCGTGATGGCGCCGAAGGCGCGCAAGGGCGCGATGCACGCCGAGACGGTCGCGGCGCTCGCCCAGGCGCGGCTCGATCAGCGCATCGCGCTCGACGTGCGGAGCTCGGCCTTCGCGGGGCTCGGTGAGGCCGATCTCGTGCGCCGGCTCGGCGTTCCCGCCGGCGTGCTCGTCGCGCCGCTCCAGACGCTGGTGTCGACGGGCGAGCTGCTCGCGACCGGCGATCACTACCTGCACGCCAATGCGGTCGCCGAGCTCGAGAAGAAGATCGGCACGCTCGTCGGTGCCAGCGAGGACGGCGTGCTCCGCGAGGAGCTGCGCACGCAGCTGCCGGCCGCGCTGTCGCCGAGGGCGTACGACGCGATCCTCGCGGGCCTCGAGAAGCGCGGGCTCGTCGCGACGGCGGGCGATCGCGTGCGGAAGTCGGCCGCGCCGAAGACGCCGACGCTGTCGGGCAACGAAGGGCTCGTGCTGTCGACGCTCGAGGCAGCCGGGATCGAACCGCCGCGGCCGAAGGAGCTACCGGCGTTGCTCGGGATCGCCGAGCCGCAGATCAAGGTCGCGCTCGACCGTCTCGTCGCCGCGAAGCTGGTGATCAAGGTGAAGCCCGATCTGATGATGCACGCGAAGGTCGTCGCGACGGTCCGCGACAAGCTGCTCGCGTTCCTCGCAGAGCACGGCACGATCGACGCCCAGCAGTGGAAGGATCTGACCGGGGCGTCGCGCAAGTTCACGATCCCGCTCGCCGAGTACTTCGACGGCGAGAAGCTCACGCTGCGCGTCGGCGACGTGCGGCGAAAGCGCTGATATGAAGTGACCGTTCAAGTTCTATTCGTTCGTGGTGCGAGCCTTCGGTGATGTGAGTTGGAGTCGACGAGGAAGCCGTCGAGGTGATGCCGACGATTGATCACGCTGATATTCGTGG
>JAEWJO010000664.1 GCA_023386455.1 Pseudomonadota bacterium
CGCCACAGCAGGCCGTGCAGCGGCGTGCCGTCGCGGCTGGCGAGCTCGACCGGCGTGGCGCGTCCCGACGAGCGAGGCCACGGCCCGACCGGCGGGCGTCTCGCGGGCGCACGGTCCGTGACGGGAGGAGGGAGGCGAGCCGAGGAGGACATCACAGCACCTATCGTCAAAGGCTACCGCCGTGGCCCGTCGCGACCATGAGCCCGTTCCCGATGCGGAACGCGCATCGCGCCGTAACGCGACGGGAAACGGCCGATCGCCGCGAGCGCACCGGCGTGCCTCGCGGTTCGCGTAGTTAGCTCGGTATTGACAGTCTCGAAGATATCGCTATAGATATATCTACAAGACATATCGAGGCGCGCGGCAGACGCGGCGCCGGATGGTCTGGAGAAAACGATGCAAGACGAACGATCTGGATTCTGGTTCGCGGGGCGTGGTCCTCGCGGTAGGCACGGGCGGCGCGGTCACGGACGTGGTCCGGGCGGGCCCGGCGGCATGGGCGGCGGTGACCGTCGAGGCGAGTGGGCGTCGCTGTTCCGCGAGCGCCCGCCGAGGGCGGAGCGAGGCGGCGTCCGGTACCTCGTGCTCGACGCGGTCGCCGAGCAGCCGCGGCACGGCTACGAGATCATGAGCGCGATCGCCGAGCGCACGGGTGGCAACTACAAGCCGAGCCCCGGCGTCGTGTACCCGACGCTGCAGATGCTCGAAGAGCTCGGGCACGTGAAGGTGACCGATCGCGACGACAAGAAGGTCTACGCGATCACCGCGGCCGGCAAGGCCGACCTCGAGGAGCACCGGGACGAGGTCGACGCGTTCTACGAGCAGAGCGAGGACGTGTGGGGCGACCACGCCGAGGAGCTGCGGGAGTTCATGCTCCGCATCCGCGGCCTGGTCCGCGCGTTCCGCCGCTCGGCCCGGCGTGGCCGGCTGACGCCCAGGGCGATGGCGAAGGTCCGCGGCATCCTCGACGAGGCGATTGCCAAGCTCGAGTCCGCGGTCGACGAGTAGCCGCGAACTACGTCGCGCCGGGCCTGGCCTGAACGCGCTCCGGGAGGCAAGCATGTCCTCGGAGGGTCCTCATGGCGCAGACTTCACAGTCCCGGACGGTTGCGGCGGTCGATAACGAGGCGCGGCGCGTCTTCGAGCTCCAGCGCGAGGCGTATCGACGCCAGCCGTTTCCGAGTGCCGAGGAACGCCTCGACAACCTGAAGAAGCTCGACCGGCTGCTGGTCGAGTCCAGCAAGGAGATCGCGGAGGCGATCAGCGCGGACTTCGGCCATCGCTCCGTCGAGGAGACGCTGATGGCCGAGCTGTTCACGACGGTCGACGGGATCCGCGACGCGCGGAAGCGCCTGCGCAAGTGGATGACGCCGCAGCGCCGGCACGTCTCGATCCTGTTCGCGACCGGCGCCAATCGCGTCGTGCCGATGCCGAAGGGCGTCGTCGGCATCGTATCGCCCTGGAACTATCCGCTGTTCCTCACGATGAGCCCGCTGACCAGCGTGCTCGCGGCGGGCAACCGCGCGATGATCAAGATGGCGTCGAATTCGCAGAACCTGTGCCGGCTGCTCGCCGACAAGTTCCGCGCAGTGTTCCCGGAGGATGTCGTCGCAATCCTGCCGGGCGTGCGCGCACAGGACTTCTCGACACTCCCGTTCGATCATCTGATCTTCACCGGGTCGGCCGACGCGGGCCGGACCGTGATGCGGTCGGCCGCGGAGAACCTGACGCCGGTGACGCTCGAGCTCGGCGGCAAGTCGCCGACGATCGTGTGCGACGATTTCGACGTCGACGAGGCCACGTCGCGGATCCTGTACGCGAAGTACCTGAACGCGGGCCAGACCTGCCTCGCGCCGGACTACGTGCTCGTGCCCGAGGGCAAGCGCGACGCGTTCGTCGCGGCCGCGCAGCGCATCATGCCGAAGCGGTATCCCGACATCGGCTCGCAGCAGTACACGTCCGTGATCGACGACAAGTCGTACGCGCGCCTGAAGGCGACGCTCGTCGACGCGCAGCAGAAGGGCGCGGAGATCGTGCCGCTGATCCCGAATGCGACGTTCGACGACTCGCTGCGAAAGTTCCCGCCGCACCTCGTGCTCGGCGTCACCGACGACATGGTCGTGATGCAGCACGAGATCTTCGGGCCGATCCTGCCGGTGAAGACGTACGGCTCGCTCGACGAGGCGATCGCGTACGTGAACGGCAAGGACCGCCCGCTCGGCTTCTACGTGTTCACCGACGATCACGAGACCGAGGACAAGCTGCTGTACTCGACGATCTCCGGCGGTGTGACCGTCAACAACTGCATGATGCACGTCGCGCAGCACGACATGCCGTTCGGTGGTATCGGCGCGAGCGGCATGGGCCAGTACCACGGCCACGAGGGCTTCCTCGAGTTCAGCAAGCTCCGCCCGGTGTTCACGAACCCGCGGCTGTCGATCCTCGAGCGGTTCTATCCGCCGTACGGCAAGCGCGTCCGCTC
This sequence comes from Pseudomonadota bacterium, assembly GCA_023386455.1. Taxonomy (GTDB): domain Bacteria; phylum Myxococcota_A; class Polyangia; order Haliangiales; family Haliangiaceae; genus JABFXX01. The sequence goes on from JAEWJO010000664.1 coordinate 2,483, forward strand.
GCTGCTCGACTGGCTCATCAAGTACAAGCGCTGATATGAAGTGACCGTTCAAGTTCTATTCGTTCGTGGTGCGAGCCTTCGGTGATGTGAGTTGGAGTCGACGAGGAAGCCGTCGAGGTGATGCCGACGATTGATCACGCTGATATTCGTGG
>JAEWJO010000666.1 GCA_023386455.1 Pseudomonadota bacterium
CTCGAGCTGGATGCGCGCGACCTTGCGCCAGCGCAGCGTGAGCGTCTGCCGTGCCTCGAGCCACCACGCGGCGCGTCCCATCTCCACGGCGCGCGCGAGCTTGGTCGCCCGCGGCCCCTGGAGGTGGACGGGATGGTCGGGGACGAGACGGATCTCGATCCGGCCGACCTCGTGCTCGAACGGTGACACGGCCCAGTAGCGATTCGTCGTGAAGTCGTGCGCGTTCGTGAAGAACGGCGCGGCGACCATCGTCAGCGGGCTGCGGATCGTCGCCGTCAGGAGATCGGTGTCGCCGGGATGCGCGACGTGGTCGAACACCGGGCTCGGACCGCGGCGGAATCGCAGCGCCATGCCGAGGACGTCGAAGTACTCGAAGCCGCCGCGCCACAACGCCGCCGAGAGCCGGACCAGGACGCGGCCCGTGAGCTCGCGGCCGAGCGGCGCGAGCTCGTTGTCGAGGACCGGCTCGACCCAGCCTTCGAACGTCTGACCTTCGGGGTGGAACATCCGGCCCTGGCGCGCGCGGCTGACCGCGGCGACGTATGGCGCCCACCACCTCCCGATCGCCGCGCCGATTCGCTCTCGGAGGCCTTCGGACTCGCTGTCTGTCGGAGAAGCATCGCGGTCGATCGCGCGGGATCCGAGCATGGGCAGAAACGATGCAACGTGCGCGCCGGCATCTGCGATGCATCGCGCGAGATCATGCGCGCAGCCCAGTACCACGTGAATCCCACCGCGGAGAGTCACTTCGCGTGGCTGCGTACGCGCTATGCGGTCGACCGCACGTTCATGGCGTGGCTGCGCACCGCCGCATCGATGATCGGCTTCGGATTCACGATCGTGCAGTTCTTCGAGCACCTCGTCGGCATGAAGGAGTTCGAGCCGCCGCGGCTGCCGAACGCGCCGGTCTTCCTCGGGCTGGCACTCATCGGCACGGGTGTCATCGCGCTGACGATCGCGCTGTACGAGTTCACGGCGGTCGTCCGTCACCTCGAGGAGCCCCAGTTCCAGGACATCGCCGACGCCAGTCCACACAAGACCGCGGCGATCGTCGTCGCGATCGCGCTGATCGTCACGGGCATCGTCGCGTTCGTCTCGATCCTCGTGCGCGCGCTGTTCTGAAGCGGGTGCTACGGACAGCGTGTCTCGCGGGCGCGCGCCGGGCCCCTCGCTTGCAATTCGTCTACAGAAGACGACGCCCGAGCGGAGGAACATATGGAGACGTCCGCACTGGACCAGCTGAGCCCGTTCGAGCTCAAGGACGAGCTCATCCGGTACGCGAAAGACTTCACGCAATCCAAGGCAGCAACCCACAAGTTCCTGAATGCCGGCCGCGGCAATCCGAACTGGGTCGCGACGACGCCGCGCGAGTCCTTCTTTCTCCTCGGGCGATTCGGGATGCTCGAATCCAAGCTCGTCTGGGACGAGCCCGACCTGGGCGGTATGCCGCACGAGACCGAGATCGCGGATCGGCTCGCGGAGTTCGTACAGGACCACGCCGAGGATGCCGGAGCGCAGATGCTGTCGCGTGCGATCGACTACGGCGTGCGCGCGCTGGGGTTCGACGCCGACAGCTTCGTTCACGAGCTCACCGACGGGATCATCGGTGACACCTATCCCGAGCCCGACCGGATGCTCGTCCACTGCGAGGCGACCGTCCGGCGCTATCTCGAGAAGGTGATGTTCGACGACCGGCCGCCGGAGGGCCGGCTCGACCTGTTCGCCGTCGAGGGTGGCACCGCGGCGATGTGCTACGTGTTCGATAGCCTCTTCCGTAACCGCATCCTGAAGCGCGGCGACACGATCGCGCTCGGCACGCCGGTCTTCACGCCGTACGTCGAGCTGCCGCACCTCGAGGACTTCGATCTGAAGACGGTCGAGATCGCGCAGTCGACGATGGAGGGTGTGCGCCACACCTGGCAGTACGCCGACGATCAGCTCGAGAAGCTCCTCGATCCGGCGATCAAGGCATTCTTCCTCGTCAACCCGTCGAACCCGGCCTCGTTCGCGATCGCGGCGGAGACGCAGCGCAAGCTCGTCGAGCTGGTCAGGACGAAGCGGCCCGACCTGATCATCCTGACCGACGACGTCTACGGCACGTTCGTCGATGGATTCCGGTCGCTCGCCGCCGACCTGCCGCGCAACACGCTGCTCGTCTACTCCTACTCCAAGCACTTCGGTTGCACCGGCTGGCGCCTCGGCGTGGTCGGCCTGCACGAGGACAACGTCATCGACGAGAAGCTCGCCGCGCTGCCGGAGGCCGAACGTGCCGCGCTCCACACGCGGTACAGCACGCTCTCCACCGAGCCCGAGAAGATCAAGTTCATCGATCGGCTCGTCGCCGACAGCCGCAACGTCGCGCTCAATCACACCGCCGGGCTGTCGACGCCGCAGCAGGTCCAGATGGCGATGTTCTCGCTGTTCGCGCTCGTCGACGAGGCGGACCGGTACGAGCGGCGCTGCCGCGAGATCATTCATGAGCGGTTCAACGCGCTCCTGCGCGGGCTCGAGCTCGAGCTGCCGGACGATCCGCTCCGGGTCGGCTACTACGCCGACTTCGATCTCGAGGCGTGGGGGCGCAACGTCATCGGCGCCGACTTCGTCGACTACGTCCTGCAGCACCGCGATCCGATCGATGTCGTGATCGGGCTCGCTCGCGACTACGGAACCGTGCTCCTGAATGGCAGCGGCTTCGATGGGCCGCCGTGGTCGGTACGCGTCTCGCTCGCGAACCTCGACGCCGAGGACTACGAGCAGATCGGCCGTGATCTCAAGGAAATCGTGTCCAACGCCGTCGAGCGCTGGCGGAACGCTCACTAAGGAGACGCTCATGAGTCATCGCGTGTTCTACGTCCCGATCGTCGCCGTCGTCGCCCTCGCGCTCGGCCCCGGCTCCATCACGTTCGCGCAGGCGCCGCCGTCCCAGCCGCCCGCGCCGATCGGCACGATCCGGGAGACGCCGACGTCGGTGCAGGGGCAGCAGCCCGCGCGGCCGAGGGTCGTGATCCTCGCGACCGGCGGCACGATCGCCGGCGCGGGTACCGCCGGTGGCTACGGCTACACGTCGGGTCAGTTCAACGTCGAGGACCTGATCAAGGCGGTTCCCGGCCTCGACGGGCTCGCCGACCTCACGGGCGAGCAGGTCGCGAACATCGGCAGCCAGGACATGAACGATGGCGTCTGGCTGAAGCTCGCCAACCGCGTCAACGAGGTGCTCGCAGATCCCGAGGTCGCCGGCGTCGTGATCACGCACGGCACCGACACGATGGAGGAGACCGCGTACTTCCTGAACCTCGTCGTCAAGAGCGACAAGCCGGTCGTGCTCGTCGGCTCGATGAGGCCGGCGACCGCGATCAGCGCCGACGGCCCGGCGAACCTCTACAACGGGGTCGCGGCGGCTGCGGATCCGCGTGCTCGTGGCCGCGGCGTGCTCGTCGTCGTCAACGACGAGATCCACAACGCGCGCAACGTCACGAAGACGAACACGACGAACCTCGAGACGTTCAACAGCCCCGAGCGAGGGCTCGCCGGCCTCGTCGCGTCGGGCAAGCTGACGTGGTTCGAGCGCATGGACAAGCGGCACACGACGAGCTCGCAGTTCTCGGTGAAGGGCCGCACGCAGCTGCCGCGCGTCGACATCCTCTATGCCCACGCCAACATGGACGCCTCGCTCATCGATGCCGCGATCCAGAACGGCGCGAAAGGCATCGTGATCGCGGGCGTCGGAGACGGCAACATGACGAAGGAGGCGCTCGGCAAGCTCCAGGCGGCCAGCGGCAAGGGTGTTGTCGTCGTCCGCAGCACGCGCCTGCCGTCGGGCATGGTGATGCGCAACGCCGAGGTCGACGACGACAAGATGGGCTTCGTCGCGTCCGGCGAGCTGAATCCGAGCAAGTCGCGGGTCCTGACGCAGCTGGCCCTGCTGTCGACGCACGACCCGCAGCAGGTGCAGAAGCTGTTCACGCAGTACTGAGCACGTCATGCGCTGGATCCTCGAGTGGCTATCGCGCCAGACGTTCGTCGAGCTCTTCCTCGTCGTCGCCGCTGGGTACGCGCTCGGTCGCGTGCAGATCAAGAAGATCGGCCTCGGGTCGACGGCCGCGACCCTGATCGTCGGCATCACGCTGAGCGTCATCGCTGCGAGCTACGGGGTCGCGTTCCAGATCCCGGAGTTCGCGAGCACGATCTTCTTCAACCTGTTCATGTTCTCGGTCGGGATGAAGGTCGGGCCGCAGTTCCTCGTCGGGATCCGGCGCGACGCGAAGAACTTCATCATCATCGGGCTGTTCATCCCGATCGTGTCGGTCGGCCTGATGCTGCTCGTGCGCGAGGTGTTCACGCTCGCGCCGGGCATGAACGCCGGCATCTTCGCGGGCTCGAACACGGCGACGCCCGGTCTCGGCGCGGCCCAGGCGGCGATCACCGGTGGCGCGACGAAGCTGCCCGAGGGCGTGACGAGCGCGGACGCGGTCTCGAACCTGTCGACCGCGTTCGCGTTCACGTACTGCTTCAGCGTCGTGCTGTTCGCCGTGATGATCAAGCTGCCGGACATCCTCGGGCGCAACACGGTGAAGGCGGCCAAGGACTTCGAGGCCTCGATTCGCCGTGGTAGCGATGCGCCGCTCCCCGGCTCGACCGCCGAGTTCTTCGGCACGCCGCCGCCGATCGCTCGCGTGGTGCGCGCGTACGAGATCACCGAGCCCGCGCTCGTCGGGCACTCGCTCGGCGAGGTCCGGCGCCGGTTCCCGCTGGGCTCCGTCGAGCGCGTCATCCGCGACGGCAACGTGATCGAGACGCCAGACGACTTCACGTTCCGGCTTCACGACATCGTCACGCTGTTCGGCGAGACCGAGAAGCTGGTCGAGGCCTCGCCTCGCATCGGTCGCGAGGTGACGGCGAGCGTCGCGCGCGAGATCGGCTCGCAGACGATCGACG
>JAEWJO010000688.1 GCA_023386455.1 Pseudomonadota bacterium
CTCCGAGGCCGCCCAGTCGATGGCGATCTCCACGTTGGCCTTGTCACCCGCGAGCGCGCGCTCGTACAGCGGCCGCGCACCGGCGACGTCGCCAGAGATTGCGTGTGCGCGTGCAGCGAGCATCAGCGTGATCGGCGAGCCATCGCCCTTCACCGCCTTGTCGAGCACGGCGACCGCGTCCTGCTTCTTGTCGAGCGCGAGGCGCGCGATGCCGAGGTTCTTCCACACGCTCGCGTTGCCATCGACCTCGTCGGCGCGTGCGAGCAGCGGCTCCGCGCCGGCCGCATCGCCGGTGACGAGCTTCGCCGCACCGACGGCGACGAGCGCCTGCGCGAGCAGCTTGCGGCTGCGCGGCGTGCTCTGGATGCGCTCGGCCTCCTCGAGCGTCTTCATCGCGAGCTCGGGCGTGTCGACCTGCAGCTCGGCAGCGCCGAGGACGACCCGGATCGGCGCGTGGCCGGTCAGCTCGGCGGCGACCGGCGTCAGACGCTCGACGACCTTGGCCGCGTCGTTCTGCGCGAGCAGCGCCTCGCCGAGCTCGGCCCACCAGTCCGGATCGATCGCGGCGGTCTCGGGCGGGCCGAGCTTCTCGAGCGCGACGACCGCATCGGCCGCGAGGCTCGCGCGCCGCAGCACGACGGCCAACCGCACGGTCCAGCGCCGGCGCTGCGGCTCGAGCGATGCCGCGGTCTCGAGCTCCTTGCGTGCCTCCGCCAGGTTGCCCCGCGCGGCCTGCGCCTCGCCGACGAGCGCGTGTCCCGCGGCACTGCCCTTCGGCGTCCTGTCGAGGTACTTGCGCCCGAGGCCGAGCGCACCGCTCGTATCGCCGAGCGCGAGCGCGCACTGGCCGTCGACGAGCCAGACCTCGGGAAACGTGTCGGCGATCGGCTTCAGATCGTCGAGCAGGCCGCGCGCCTTCTTGCAGTCGAGCGCCGCGGTCGCCCACGCGATGCCGATGCGCGCGCGCAGGTCGCCGCCCCGCCCGCTCGCGTTCTGCGCGGTCGTGAACAGCGCGAGCGCCTTCTTCGGCTGGCGGAAGCGCAGGTACGCATCGGCGAGCTCGATGTAGTGGCGCCCATCCTCGCGCTGGAGCGCCGCCGGCCGGCTCGTGAAGTACGCCTCGAGCGCCGCGATCGCGTCGGGCCACTTGCCGGTGTCGTGGAAGTAGTGGCCGAGCAGGAGCTGGGCGTCGTAGCGCGTCGGCTCCTTCGCGACGACCTGCTGGAGCAGCGGCACACCGCCCTGCGCGTCGCCCGACAGGACGAGCTGCGAGCCGAGCGCGACGAGCACGTCCGGATCGTTCCGCGCGAGCTGCTGCGCCCGCAGCATCAGCGCGATGCCGTCCTTGTACTGCTTGCGCGCGGCATAGACGGCCGAGCGCAGCACGTACGCCTCGATGCGGCGAGGGTTGAGCGCGAGCGCCTGATCGAGCGCCTTCGCGGCATCGTCGAGCTCGCCATCGCGGAGCGCGCGGCGGCCCTCCTCGACGAACGCGGCGCTCTCGTCCTCGCCTTGGTTCACGCGCTGCGCGGACGCGGTCCCGGCGACCGCACACAGCGCGAGGAGACCGGCGGCGAGCGCGCGCTTCACGCGGCACCTCGACCGAAACCGGACTGCGTGCTCGTCCGCGCGGCCGGCGGATCGTACTGGCACAGCACGAACGTGATGTCGTCGTCGGCGAGCTTGCCGTTGGCGTGGCTCTCGAGGGCCTGGATCACGCGGTCGCGCAGCGAGACGAGCGCTGTGTCGTCCGGGAGGGACTGCCCGGTCAGCGCGTTACGCAGCCGGCGATCGCCGAACAGCTTGCCGGCCGGGTTCGCGCGCTCGACGACACCGTCGCTGAAGCACACGAACAGATCTCCCGGCCGCATCTGCAGCTGCCCGCGCCGGATCTCGATCGCGATGTTGCGATCGCCGAGGGGGTTGCCGCTCGCGGCGATGATGCTCGCGCGCTCGAGCACGCGCGCGTTGCCCAGCGACACGATGTACGGGAAGTTCTGCCCGGCGTTCGCGTAGTGAAGCGCGCCGGTCTGCGAGTCGAACACGCAGGCGAACGCGGTCATCAGCACGTTGTGGTCACCGACCATCCGGATCGCGTGATCGATCGCGCGCAGCACCGGGTCGGGCGTCAGCAGCCGCTCGTCGACGGCGGCGAGCGCCTCGACCGCACCGCGCGCCGTCGCCGCGATCATCGCGGAGTGGATGCCGTGTCCCGTCGCGTCGCCGAGCACGAGCAGCATCCGCCCGCCGGTCAGCTTGCGATACATCCACCAGTCGCCACCGCACTGCGATGCGGGCATGCAGTAACCGACGACCTTGAGGTTCTCGTGCTGGTCGAGTGCCGTCGGCGGCAGCATCGCCTGCTGCACCTGCCGCGCGAGCTCCATCTCCTTCTCGAGCGACACCTTGTGCGCCTGCTCGGCGAGCAGACGCACGATCTCGTCCGTCATCACGTTGAACGTGCGCGCGAGGACACCGAGCTCGTCGCGCCGGCTATCGGGCACGCGCGTCTTCAGATCGCCGCTCGCGATCCGCTTGGCCTGCACCGTCAGCGCGCGGATCGGGCGCGCGAGGCCGACGCCCTGGAGCGCGGCAAACACGACGCCGATGCCAAGCACGACGACCGCGATGAGCAGGAGCCGCTTCTGCGACGCCTTGCTGCGCTCGTCGGCCTGCGCGATCGACTTCGCGAGCTCCGCCTCGAGCCCCGCCGTCGACACGCCGATGCGCAGCGCGCCGACCGCGTTGTCTCCGAGCTTGATCGCCGCGCCGTAAACCCAGTCCGATCCGCTGCCGATCCGCGCGTGCACGACCTCACCGTTCTTCGTCCCCGTCGCGATCAGCTTCTCGTAGTCCGCGAGCACGACCGGATTCGGCGCCTTCTGCGTCGCCGCGACGATCTGCCCGGTCGAGTCCGTCACGACGAGCCACTGGAGCCGGTCGTCGCCGCTCGCATGATCGTCGCGGACGGCTGCATCGAGCGCCGGCTTGATGTCCGGATACGTCGACTGCGCGAGCGGCAGCGCGACCGCGGTCGCCACCGCCTGGACGACGAGCTCGGACTCGCGCGTGATCGACTTCTCGCCGGCGGTGCGCCGCGCGCCGATCTGCGTCGTCGTGAGCTCGTCGATCGTGCGCTGGCTGAACCAGGTAGCCGCGGCCACCGCGACCGCCACCACGACCGACGTGGTGAGGATCAGCTTCGCGGAGATCGAGACTCCCGCGCGGCCCTGCTTGGCCTCGGTGGCACTCACTGTGAAGGAGCTTAACTCATCCCCGTTGTCGTCGGCCCCAGGCGGCCCATCGACTGTGCGCGCTCGACAGCGACGGCAAAAAGCCGCTCCAGCGCGCTTGCAGCATCGTCGCCTTCGAGGATCCGCAACGCGCGCGCGATCGCCTCGATCGTCGACACCCGGCCCTCACCGGGCGACGCGCGGAGCCGTGCTGCGGGCACCGGTGCGTCGGGCAGCCGCAGCATCGGCAGTCCGCGCAGCTGATCGAGCTTGCGATACATCCGGCGCGCCTGCGACCACGTCGCGTCGAGCACGATCAGCGATCGCGGCGGCGGCACCGGAGCCGCGTGCATCGGCTCGCCCTCGGGGTACAGCAGCCACGCGCCCTCGAGATCGTGCAGGCGCGCGGGTCCACCCGCTCCGCCGTGATCGACGATCTCGCTGTTGCCGAGCGCGAGGTGAGCGAGCCGCCCCGAGTTCGACGATCGGAACTTCTCGAGGTGATGGCGCACGATCACGACGCGCGTCTTCGTCGCGACCACCGGGATCTCGGCGCACAGGCAGACGCGCAGCTGGAGCAGGCAGCGCTGGCACTTCTCGACCGACAGAGCCCCACCTTAGCCGATCGGGGCCGGCGCGCCGGTCACTTCAGCAGGACGGAATCGCAGATCCCCTCGACGAGCGCCCTCGCCTCCTCGCTTCGATCCTGCCCCGAGCGCGTCGCCTTGCACTTGAGCCAGCCGTCGCCGGCCTTCGTGAACGTCGCGGCCTCGATGACGTCTTCTGCGGGTGCACCCGTGATCGCGAACCCGTCGTCCGTTGCCTCGGCACGCAGGAACTTCGTCTCGCCGACGTGCGCCGTCGAGTGGTACTTCGCCTTGTCGATCGACGTCACGAGCCGGCCCTCGAGCACCGTCGTGAACACCTGGAACGTCAGATCTTCTCCGACCCGCGCGTCCGCCCAGACGCCGGGCTCCTGGCTCGGCAAGCCCTCGGGGATCCCGATCGTGAACGCGACACCGTCGACGATCGCGTCGGTCGGCACGAGCGTCCGGGTCGTCCAGTCGTCGGCGGCCACCGGCGCCATCTCGCGCGGCGCCCCGACTGCGCTCGAGCCCGCAGCGGATCCGGCCGCCGGCGCCTCCTGCTTGGCGGGCGCTTCCGACTTGCCACACGCGACAACGAACACGAGCAGCGCGATCGATCTCATCGACTCTGTTCTCCAT
>JAEWJO010000717.1 GCA_023386455.1 Pseudomonadota bacterium
GTGTCGTGATCGACGATCACGAGATCGAAGCCTGCGGCGCCGAGCGACAGTGCGAGCGGACCGCCGAGGCCACCGGCTCCGACGATCGTCGCGCGTGTCATGCGGCGCTCCGGCCGCAGACGTTGCACGTACCGTTCGGACCGATCAGGCCGACGCAGCCGCCGTCGGGGCAGAGCTTGCGGTCGTCCCACTCGCCGGCCGACTCGGTCTCCTCGGCACCGTCGTCCTCCTCCTCGTCCTCGTCATCCTCGTCGTCATCCTCGTACTCGTCGTCATCCTCGTCCGATGGGGCGGCCTCGTCGGCCGTCTCGTCGGCGAGCCCGCGCTTGCGCTCGTCGCCCCAGTTCGGCGCGACACGGCCGCAGACCTTGCACGTACCGTCGGCTCCGATCACGCCGACGCACGCGCCGTCGGGGCAGAGCGTTCGTTGATCCCACTCGCTCATGTGCCACCCAGTGCCGCGAACAGATCGTTCGCGAGAAAGAAGGTCAGCTCGATCTCGCCGAGCTTGAGCAGCGCGCGCGATGCGAGCGGCTTCTCGCGGCGCGCGTCGAGCACCTGGCCGCGCAACCAGCTCCCGTTCTTCGATCCGGCGTCGGCGACGACCCAGGCGCCGGTCGCCTCGCGCCGGACGTAGGCGTGAAGCCGCGACACCGAGCTATCGGCGATCACGATGTCGTTGTTTCCGGTCCGACCGATCGTGATGCGATCGGGGAACGACGCCTGCGGCTTCTTCGTCAGCGGGTAGACCTCGAGGTCGACGTCGTCGGTCGGGCTCAGGCCCCAATCGCGTCCCGACGGCATCGTCGCCTCGATGTCGTCGTCGAGGGACAGCGTCGTCACGCCGCTGACGACGTCCGCGGTCGGCTCGGCGCGGTACCGGACCAGCGCGGCCGGTGCGGCGGCGGCGAGGAACTCCTCCCGCCCCAGCTGCACGAGCTGGCGATAGTGCGCCGCAGCGTCCACCGCGAGGATGTCGCATAGACGGGGCCGACCGGCAAGACTCGTCGCCGACGGAAGGCGTTTGACAGGTCGGGACGGCGCGGGGTAAACGAACGCGCCATGTACGATACGTCGGATATCCGCAAGGGCCTCAAGGTGTTGATGGACGGGAACCCGTACACCGTGATCGAGTTCCAGTTCGTCAAGCCTGGCAAGGGCGCGGCGTTCACCCGTACCAAGTTCAAGAACTTGCTGACGGGTGCCGTCGTCGAGCGGAACATCCGATCGGGTGAGAAGCTGGAGCCCGCCAACGTCGAGACCCGCGACATGCAGTTCCTCTACAAGGAGGGCGGCGATCTCGTGTTCATGGATCAGACGAACTACGAGCAGGTCTCGATCTCGACCGATCTCGTGGGCGACGCCCATGACCTCATGAAGGACAACCTGCCGTGCACGGTCGTGTTCTTCAACGAGCGCCCGGTCGACATCACGCTCCCGACGTTCGTGTTCCTCGAGGTCACCGCCTCGGAGCCCGGCGTCCGCGGCGACACGAGCGGTAACGTCCAGAAGCCCGCGACGGTCGAGACCGGCGCCGAGGTGATGGTGCCGCTGTTCATCCGCATCGGCGACATGATCAAGATCGACACGCGCACGCACGAGTACGTCGAGCGCGTCGCGAAGTGAGCCCACGCGGGCCACGGACGTGACTGCGACCCGCGGTCGAGTGATCGCGATCGACGGCGACATCGCTGTCGTCCGCACCGAGCGCTTCGACCTCACGATCACGCACCCGCTGCGCGACTGGAGACCCGGCGATCACGTCGAGGTCGATCGGCCCGCGCGGATCCGGGCGTTCACCGGCGGCGACTATCCCGCGCCGGGCAGCGAGGTCATGCGCATGCCGCGCGGCCGGCTCGACAAGCTGCACGCGCGCGCGGCGGCGCTCGCGACGCTGCGCACGTTCTTCGCCGGCCGCGGCTTCCTCGAGGTCGAGACGCCGCTGCTCGTGCCGAGCCCGGGGCTCGAGATTCATCTCGAGGCGGTGCACGCGGGCGGCGGCTACCTCATCACGTCGCCCGAGTACCAGATGAAGCGGCTGCTCGCGGCGGGCTTCGAGCGGATCTATCAGGTGTGCAAGTGCTTCCGCGCGAACGAGCGCGGTGCGCATCATGCGAGCGAGTTCACGATGGTCGAGTGGTACCGCGCGTTCGCGGGCATCGACGCGATCATCGACGACACCGAGCAGCTCGTGGCCGGGGTCGTGTCGGCGATCGCGAAGCAGCCGGTCGCGCACGTCGGCGGCCGGGCGATCGACCTCGCGCCGCCGTGGCGACGGATGACCGTCCGCGCGGCGATGCAGGAGTGGGCCGGCATCGCGGTCGACGGCGCGGAGCCGGCCGGCGATCTCGTGGCCGCGATCCGCGCCGCCGGGATCGACGTCGCCGACGGGACCGCGTGGGATGACGCGTTCTTCGCCGGGTTCCTCGCCCGTGTCGATCCGGCGATCGCCGCGCTCGATCACGCGATCATCCTCGAGGACTGGCCGGCGCCGCTTGCCGCGCTCGCCCGCCGCAAGGACGGCGATCCGAAGACGGCGCTCCGGTTCGAGGCGTACGTCGGCGGCATCGAGCTCGCGAACGCATTCGACGAGCTGACGGATGCCACGGAGCAGCGCGCGCGGTTCGGAGACGACCTCCGGATGCGTGCCGAGCGAGGCCGGGCGATCTACCCGCTCGACGAGAAGCTGCTCGCCGCGCTCGCCGAGGGCTTGCCACCTTCTGCCGGCATCGCGCTCGGGTTCGATCGCCTCGTGATGCTGGCCACAGGGGCCGACACGATCGGCGAGGTCCTGTCGTTCACTGCCGACGAGCTATGAGAGGATGCGCGCATGCGCACGCCGATCGCTCTTTGCTTGATGGTGATGGTTGCTGGCTCGAGCGCGTATGCGCAGCCGGGGGGCGATCCGCAGCAGCCGCCGCCGCCCCAGCAGCCGGCGCCGCAGCAGCAACCGCAGCCGTATCCGCAGCAGCCGCAGCAGTATCCCCAGCAGCCGCAGCAGTACCCCCAGCAACCGCAGCCGTACCCGCAGCAGCAGTATCCCCAGCAGGGCTACGGCTGGCAGCCGCAGCGCCCGGTGATGCAGTACCAGCTGACGGTCGACGAGCAGTACCTGCTCGATCGCGGCTACATCAGCGATGGCGCGCATATCGGCGGCGGACTCGCGTCGCTGTTCCTCGGCTGGGGTATCGGCCAGGCCGTGCAGGGGCGCTGGAGCGAGAAGGGCTACATCTTCACGCTCGGCGAGGCGGCCTCGGTCGGCCTCATCATCTGGGGCGTCGTCGGCGCGGTCGACGAGTCGTGCTTTGACTGCTACGAGTCGAACAACGATAACGACGCGACCTATGGCGTGATGATCGCCGGCGGCGTCATCGGGATCATGGTGTTCCGCATCTGGGAGGTCGTCGACGCGTTCGCCGGCCCCGCGGAGCACAACCGCAAGGTGACGCAGCTGCGCTACCGCCTCGGCATGCCGGTGCCGCGCTACACGCAGCTGACCCCGTACGTCGTGCCGTCGCGCGCCGGTGACGGCGCGGTCGCGGGCTTCTCGCTGCGCTTCTGAGCTACGGCATCTCCATCAGCGCCCAGTACTTGTTGATGGTCGTCATGACCTCGGCGAACTGCGAGAACGTGACGGGCTTGAGCAGGTAACCGGCGACGTTCAGCTTGAACGCCTCGATCCGGTCGCGCTCCTCGTTGGAGGTCGTCAGCACGACGACCGTCATCGTGTGGAGCGCGGGATCCGCGCGGATCTCGCGCAGGAACTCGATGCCGTTCATCTTCGGCATGTTCACGTCGAGCAGCACGAGCCGGCGCGTCGCCGGGATGTCCTGCTTGCGAAGCAGCTCGAGCGCCTCGATGCCGTTGTGCGCGACGTAGAGCGGGTTCGTGATCTTCGCCTTCTGAAACGCGCGCCTGACGGTCATGACGTCGACGTCGTCGTCCTCGACGAGCAGGATGTTGATCACGCGATCATCCATGGCGTTGCCTCGTGGTGGTGTCGGTAGCGGGCCAGGTGAAATAGAACGTCGCGCCGGCGCCGCCCCCGGACTCGATCCACGCTCGACCTCCGCGCGCCTCGACGATCTTGCGGACGACCGCGAGGCCGATGCCGGTGCTCTCGACCTTGTCGCGCGGCTCGAGGGTCTGGAACAGCCCCCAGATGCGCTTGTGAAACTCCGGCGAGATGCCGACGCCGTCGTCCTTGACGTACAGCGCCCACATCTCGCCCTCGACGCGCGCGCCGACCTCGACCGTCAGCGCGCGACCCTGGTTGTACTTGAGCGCGTTGCCGATCAGGTTCATCAGGACCTGCTGGAGCGGGATGCGCGCGGTCTGCAGCGTCGGCAGATCGTGGAGCACGAGCGTCGCGTTCACCGGCGGGGCGAGCAGCTCCCACAGCTCGCGGGTGAACCGGGCGACGTCGACCTCGACGAGCTCGCCCTCGGTCCGGTCGGCGCGGCTGTACTGGAGGATGCCGTCGATCAGGTTCTCGAGGCGGCGCACGCGGCCGCGCAACAGATCCATGTGATAGCGGCCTTGCTCGTCCATCTTGTCGCCGAGGTCGTCCTCGATCCACTGGCTCAGGTTCGCGATGCCGCGCAGCGGAGCCTTGAGGTCGTGACTCGCGACGTACGCGAACTGATCGAGCTCGGCGTTGGTCTTCTCGAGCTCGCCGATCAGCACGCGCGCGTTGCTGAACAGCCGCGCGTTGTCCATCGCGATCGCGGCCTGCGCCGAGACGCCGGCGACGAGGCGCTCGGTCGCCTCGGTGAACGCGCCGGCCTCCTCGTGACCGAAGACGAGCGCGCCGATCGGCTTGCCGCCGCGCGCGATGACCGGAACGGCGAGGAAGCTCGCGGTCTGCAGCGATGGGAACGCCGACGGTGCGAGCTGCGTCGGCTCGACGGGCAGGGCAGGTAGCTGCTCGCGCGTCACCGCGCCGGCGAGCGCGACCTGCGTGAACCGCAACGCGTCCGCCTCGACGCTGTAGAAGAACGCGCCATACGACGCCTGCGCGAGCCGCGTCGCGAGGTTCGTCACGCGCTGGACGAGAGGCCCGATCTCGAGCTCGCTCGTCAGGTTCTTGCCGATCTCGTTGATGAGCTCGAGCTGCTCGGCCTTGGCGCGCAGCTCGGCCTCGGCGGCGCGCCGTGCCTCGTCGGCGGACTTGCGCTCGATCCCGAGCGCGATCGAGTCGGCGATCGCGGCGAGCGCGGACTCGACCTCGCGGCCGAACGTATGGCGGCCGTAGACCGACAGCACGCCGACGACGTTGCCGTCGATCCGCAGCGGGTAGCCGGCGAACGAGGTGATCCGGTCGCGGATCGCCCACTCGCGATTGCCGGCGCGGTTGTCGTTCGCGAAGTCGTTCGTCAGATACGGCGCACCTCGCTCGACGATCTTGCCGATCTTCGCGCGACCGATCGGAATGCGCTCGAGAGGGTCGGGGACGGCATCGCCACTCGACGCCTGGAGCACGAGCTCGCAGCTCGCCGCATCGAGCGTCCAGATCCGCGCGAGCGCCGCATCGAGGTAGCGAACCAGCGCCTCGGTGCAGCTCTGGAGGTTCTCCTCGAGCGTGCCCGGCCGCGTGAGCGCGAAGCCGATCTCGCCGACCAGCAGCGCCTGGCGAGCCTGCAGCGCCTCGGACGTCTCGGGCTGGATCTGGCGGAGCGTGATCAGCAGGCTGCCGTCGGGCACCGGACGCGCGCGTGCCTGCAGCCAGCCGACGCTCGGCAACGTGCTCTCGCTGAGGAGCTCCGCGCGATCGGCCATCGCGTAGCGGAACGCCGTCCCGAACGACGTCGACTCGAGCTCGGGGCAGAGCTCCCACAGGGTGGCGCCGGTCTGGCCGAGCAGCCGGTGAGCCTCCTGATTGACGAACGTGATGCGCCACTCGCGGTCGACGACGATCACCGCATACGGAAGCAGTGACAGCACCTTGCGCGCGTCGAGTTCGGGCTCCACGGCGACAACCACGGAGGCACGATACGCGCCCAGATTCTTACGTCACGCCTCTCGATCGTGAAGTCACAGTGAGACATCACCCGACGGTGCAGTCTTCGGATCCATCTCGTAACTCAGGCCACGATCAACGCGACGAGACCGAGCGCCAGTGTCACAGCGAACGAGATCGCGATCACGGGGAGTCGCGGACGGAACATCGTCAGCGTCGTCCGTCCGACCGACACGCCGGTGCCGGGCGGCGTCACGTGTACGGGCAGCTGCAGCTCGGCCAGCGCTGGCGCATGGATCGGCGCAGGCGTCGAGACCGCGGCGACGTGCGCCACGGCTTCATCGATCAGATCCGGGACCGCGTCCGGGACCACCGCCGGGAAGCGAGCCGTGATGCGCTGCTTCTCGACGGCGTCCATCGTGTTGAGCAAGCCGAGTAGCTCGTCGCGCGGGATCTGGAGGGTGGTCTCGAGCTCCTGTCGCATCACGCGACCGCACGGGTGCAGGCCGCGTGCCTCGAGATCCGGATATCACCGACGAGTCGTCGCGCACGGATAACCTCGCGACGTCGGTCGAGACCCACATTTCCGACATCGAGCGTGTCGCGTGCGGTGATGCTACGGCGAGCGAACGGTGCCGCGGCGCAGACGTGTCAGGTCGCCGCGCGCGAGGGGAACCCTCGGCCCGCGGAGTCGGCGATCGATCTGCTGGCCTCGGGTCCCGATGCCTCGACGCCGCGGCCGTTGCGGCGCGAGGACGAGCGACCGTTGCCACCGCCGCCGCTGGCCGACGAGGGCCGGCGCCGCGCGCGCTCGAGCAGCGGCTTGACGAACTGTCCGGTGTAGCTGCGCTCGTTCTGCGCGACGTCCTCGGGCGTGCCGCTCGCGATGACCTCGCCGCCGGCGGCGCCGCCCTCGGGACCGAGGTCGATGATCCAGTCGGCGGTCTTGATCACGTCGAGGTTGTGCTCGATCACGAGCACCGTGTTGCCGTTGTCGACGAGGCGGTTCAGCACCTCGAGGAGCTTCTTCACGTCGCCGAAGTGGAGGCCCGTCGTCGGCTCGTCGAGCAGGTACAGCGTGCGCCCGGTCTGGACGCGAGCGAGCTCGCGCGCGAGCTTCACGCGCTGGGCCTCGCCGCCGGAGAGCGTCGTCGCCGGCTGGCCGAGCGACACGTAGCCGAGCCCGACGTCGACGAGCGTCTGCATGATCCGGCCGAGCTGCTTGTGGTGCTTGAACATCTCGAGCGCCTCCTCGACGGGCGTGTCGAGGATCTGCGCGATGTTCTTGCCCTTGTACTCGACCCGCAGCGTGGCGTCGTTGTAGCGGCGGCCCTTGCAGACCTCGCACGTGACGAACACGTTCGGCAGGAAGTGCATCTCGACCTCGCGCACGCCCGCGCCCTCGCACGCCTCGCACCGGCCGCCGCCTTGCTTCGCCGACACGTTGAACGAGAACCGGCCGGCCTGATAGCCGTACGTGCGCGCCTGCGGGATCTGCGCGAACATCTCGCGGATCAGATCGAATGCCTTCGTGTACGTCGCCGGGTTCGAGCGCGGCGTGCGACCGATCGGTTGCTGATCGATCACGATCGCCTTGTCGATCTGGCCGAGGCCGGTGAGCTCGTCGTACGGGCCTACGCGATCCATCGAGCGGTGCAGCATGCGGTTGAGCGCCGGGTGCAGCGTCGCGTTGATCAGCGACGACTTGCCCGCGCCCGACACGCCGGTCACCGCGACCATCACGCCGAGCGGGATCTTGACGGTGACGTTCTTCAGGTTGTGCTCGCGCGCGCCCGAGAGCTTGACCCAGCTCGTCGGCGGGCGACGCGTCTCGGGGACCTCGATGCGCTCGGCGCCGGACAGGAACCGGCCGGTGATCGACGCGGGGACGCGCTTGACGTCGTCGGGCGTGCCCTCGGCGACGACCCGGCCGCCGTGGCGACCCGCGCCGGGACCGAAGTCGACGACCCAGTCGGCCGCCTCGATCGTCGCCTCGTCGTGCTCGACGACGAGCACGGTGTTGCCGAGGTCGCGCAGGCGATGCAGCGTCTTGATCAGGCGCTCGTTGTCGCGCTGGTGCAGGCCGATCGACGGCTCGTCGAGGACGTAGAGCACGCCGGACAGCTCGCTGCCGAGCTGCGACGCGAGCCGGATGCGCTGGGCCTCGCCGCCGGATAGCGTGCCGGCCGCGCGATGCAGCGTCAGGTAGTCGAGGCCGACGTCGAGGAGGAACGACAGCCGGTTCTTGATCTCCTTCAGGACCTCGCCGGCGATCTGCGCGCGCGACCCGGTGAGCTTCATCGACGTGATGAACTCGTACGCCTGGCGCACGGTCATGCCGGTGACCTCGACGATCGCCCTCTCGTTGACGAACACCGCGCGCGACTCGGGCCGCAGGCGCGTGCCGTGGCACACGACGCACGGGATCGCGCGGAAGAACTGCTCGTAGTGCGCCTTCGTGCGGTCGCTGTTCGACTCGCGGTGGCGACGCTCGAGCTGCGCGAGGATGCCCTCGAACCGCATCGCCCACTCGCCCGTCGAGTGGCGGCCCTCCCACGTCACGTTGACGCGCTTGTCGCCGGTGCCATGGAGCAGGATGTCGCGCTGCTTCTCGCCGAGCTTGTTCCACGGCTTGTCGAGATCGATCTTGAACGACTTCGCGAGCGCCTTGACGATGTTCGTCGTCCAGCCGGAGTCCTTCGCGATCGCCTCGCCCCACACCGCGACCGCGCCATCGCGGATCGAGCGGGTCGGGTCGGGAACGACGAGATCCGGATCGGCGGCGAGCCGCTCGCCGAGGCCGTTGCACTCGACGCACATGCCGAGCGGCGAGTTGAACGAGAAGCTCTGCGGCGACAGCTCGGGGAAACCGATGCCGCACGTCGGGCACGCGTTGGCCTCGGAGTAGACGCGCGGGATCTTCTCGCCCGGCACGTCGACCATGATCTTGCCCTTGCCCTCGCGGAGCGCGGTCTCGACGGAGTCGGTGAGCCGGCCCTTGTCTGCCTTGTTGATCGTGATCCGATCGATCACGAGCTCGATCGAGTGCTTCTTCTGCTTCTCGAGCGCTTCGACGTCGTCGAGGCGGACGATCATGCCGTCGATGCGGACGCGGACGAAGCCGGCCTTGCGCAGCTCGGCGAACAGCTCGCGAAACTCGCCCTTGCGGTTCTCGGCCTTCGGCGCGAGCACGGTGACCGCGGTCTTGTCGGGCAGCCCGGCGAGCTCGTCGACGATCTCGCTCGCGGTGCGCGCACCGACCGGTCCACCGCACTGGTAGCAGCGCTGCTCGCCGGCGCGCGCGTAGAGGACGCGCAGGTAGTCGTAGATCTCCGTGATCGTACCGACGGTCGAGCGAGGGTTGCTCGACGCGCTCTTCTGCTGGATCGCGATCGTCGGCGACAGGCCGCGGATGCGCTCGTACTTCGGCTTCTCCATCTGGCCGAGGAACTGCCGCGCGTACGCCGACAGCGACTCGACGTAGCGGCGCTGACCTTCGGCGTAGAGCGTGTCGAACGCCAGCGACGACTTGCCGGAGCCGCTCGGCCCGGTGATCACGACGAGGCGGTGCTTCGGCAGCTCCAGGTGATCGACGACGAGGTTGTGCTCGCGTGCACCCTCGACCACGATCATGTCCGGCTCCCGCTTCGGATCGTTACGACCAGGACCAAGCGAAGAGCGACCCATAGGCCGGACACCCTACGGAGCGCATGTTCAGGTGTCAAGCTGCCGGGACGGCGAGGGTTTCGAACCTGACAACGCATTGTCAGGGATCACGAAGTCAGCGATCCGCGGATGCGGCCGTCACGCCTTGATCACCGTCGGCAGCGCGGCGTGCGTCAGGGTCAAGACCTCGTCGCTGCCGAGCTCCCCGGCGAGCCGCGCCTCGAGGTGGGCGCGCACCTCGAGTGCCGACGCGGGCCGGTCCTCGGGATTCTTCGCGAGCAGGCGATGGACGAGCTCCCGCAGCGGCGCGGGCACGGTCTCCGGCAGGTCCGGCGGCGGATCGTTGAGCTGGCGGACGAGCACCAGGTTGCTCGACGCGCCCTCGAACGGTGGCGAGCCCGTCAGCAGCTCGTGGAGGATGCAGCCGAGCGCATACAGATCGCTGCGTGGATCGGTCGCGTTCCACCGGATCGCCTCCGGCGCCATGTAGAGCGGCGTGCCGAGCACGGCGCCGACGTTCGTCAGCTCGGACGCGGGGTCATTGCGCAGCGCCTTCGCGAGGCCGAAGTCGAACACCTTCACCCAGTCGCCGAGCGCCGCCAGCAAGATGATGTTCGCCGGCTTGAGATCGCGGTGAACGACACCCTGCGCGTGGGCGGCGACGAGCGCGTCGGCGATCTGGAGCCCGACCTCGCACGTGCGCCGCACGGAGAACGTGCCGGCGTCGAGCAGGATCGCGTCGAGCGTGTTGCCGCGCAGCAGCTCCATCACGAGGTAGAAGCAGCCCTCGTCGGTCTCGCCGTAGTCGAACACGTCGACGATGTTCGGGTGGGCGATCCGCGTCAGCAGCTGCGCCTCGCGCAGACACCGCTGCGTCGTCGTCGGATCGCCGGAGAACTCCTCGCGCATCACCTTGATCGCGACCGGTCGCTTCATCGGCAGCTGCACGCCCTCGTAGACGCGGCCCATCGCGCCCTCGGCCAGCAACTGGAGGATGCGAAACCGCCCGTCGAGCAGCGCGCCGATCAGCGGGTCGTCGGTGATCGGCCAGGCGACGAGCGGGCTACCGTCCTCGGGGCAGTGAGCGCACAGCGAGGAGAACCCATCGCCACACGTCGGGCAGTACAGCGCGCCTCCGGTGAGCACATCGTTCGAGGTATCCAGGTCGGCGGGCCGGGCGTGCATGCCCCTGGTAGGAGGATCCGGCCAATTGTCGCATCGAAGAATGCAGTTCAGCGAACGGTCTCTCGCACACTTACGTCGATCTGCGACCGGACGAGTCGAATGATCGAGTCGACCTCCGCGGGAGCGATCCCGTACTGGCCGACGAGCTGGTCGCGGGTCCGCGCCACGACCGCCTGCCTCGCGGCCGCGACCCAGCGCGCGGTCGTCGCCCGGTTCACCTGGTACAGCGCGGCGAGCTGATCGATCGTGAGGCCGTCGATGTGGTACTGGCGCAGCACGTTGCGCTCTCGCTCGGGCAGCTCGGCAAACGCGGCCGCGAACGCGCGCTTCACCTGATCGCGATAGCGAGCGCGCAGCATCTCGAGCTCGGGATCGCCGACCGCGGCCGGCAACCCGGCGAGCTCCTCGTCGCCGGGCGCCGCGTCGTGATCGACGCCCGCGAGGCGACGCCCGGTGCGCACGCCGATCGTGCGGACCCAGCTGCGCAGCGTGCCGCGTCCCGCGTAGCTCGCGATCTGCGGCGGCCCACCGTCGCCGACGAACACCATCACGAGCACGCGCTGCACCGCCTCGTCGATCGTCGCGTCGGACAGCGCGAGTTTGCCGAGCGCCTGACGGAGCGCGGGCACGTGGACGTCGCGGAACGCGGCGAGCGCGGCTGCATCGCCGCTCTCGCAGGCGGCCGCGAGATAGAGATCCGCCGCCGGCATCGTCCGCACGACGTGCTCGGCATCCTCGCCGGCGCGGTCGGCGACGCGCCTCGCGAGCTGCACGCGATATCGATCGAGCGACAGCGCGAACGTCGGCCAGGCCGCGGCCGCAACGGCGTGCTGCGCGACGATGACCTCCGCGAGGTCGGCGAGCACGCTATCAACGCTCGGTTCGCTGGCCACGGGGAGAGGACCTCAGGGTAGCATGGCGGTAACGGGCGTGATGGAGCTTACAGGGCACCTCGATCCGGACACGCTCGCCGCGTACGTCGACGGTCGTCTCGCGAGCGCGGAGCTCGGCGCCGCCGATCGCCACATCGACGCGTGTCGATCGTGCCGGCAGGAGCTGTCGGTCCTCGCCGCGATCCACACGCAGAACGCGCTGCACTCGGTCGGGCTGCGCGCGCGTGGCTCGAATGCAGCCGTCGCCGCGACGGCGAGCTCGAG
>JAEWJO010000741.1 GCA_023386455.1 Pseudomonadota bacterium
CGTCGCGACCGCGCCGACCAACCCGACCGATCCGGCGAACGCCGCGGGGAGCGAGACGAACCCGCCCGCGACGGCAACCACCGCGACGACGTCTGCGACACCGGCGCCGCAGACGACGACGGCGAACGTGGCGACGACGGCGACCGCGAACACCGCGACGGCGTCGGCCAACGCCGCGACGAGCACCACGACCGCGCCGGCGTCGAAGACCGAGCCCGCCGTCGCGAGGACGGCGCCGAAGACCGAGACCACCGTCGCGCAGACCGCGCCGCAGACCGAGCCGGCCGTCGCGAAGACGACGCCGAAGGCCGAACCGCCGAAGACGATCGCGAAGACGACGCCGAAGACGGTCGCGAAGACGACGCCGAAGACGACGCTGAAGACGACGCCGAAGTCGACGAAGGCCGAGCCGAAGACCGTCGCGAAGGCCGAGCCGAAGGCCGGCAAGGCCGACTACGAGGCCGCGTATCGCAACGGCCTCCAGCAGTTCGCGCGCGGTGATACGAGCGGCGCGCTCGCCTCGCTGCGCTCTGCACTCGCGGGCAACCCGAACTACGCGCCGACATGGCGAGGCCTCGGCCTCGTGTTCGAGAAGATGGGCGAACGAGACCAGGCGCGCGCGGCGTACCGTCGGTACCTGCAGCTCGCGCCCGGTGCCGGCGATGCGGATAACATCCGCGGTCGCCTCGAGAGGTTGGGATCATGAAGCGCGCGGTCTTTTCGTTCGTGTTCGTCGCGCTTGCCGCCGGTACGGCGAGCGCCGGTCCGCGCAACATCCTCGTGATGCGCGCCGAGGGCACCGCCGATGCGTCGACGCGGACCAGCATCGACACGCACGTCCTCCGGCTCGCCAAGAACCTCGACGGCAAGGTCGAGGGCGGCGACATCACGTTCACCGATGCCGCGGCCGTCGTCGGCTGCAACCTCAGCGAGGCCTCGTGCAAGGACGAGGTGCTCGCGACGCTCGGGGTCGACGAGATCGTCGCGACGACCGCGACCGCGACGACGAACGGCACGAACGTCACCGTGCGCCGCATCGCGAAGGGCGCGCCGCCGAAGACCGCACAGACGACGATCGTCGCCGGCAGGGCACCCGAGGCGAAGATCGATGCTGACCTCGGCCCGATGTTCGGCCTCAAGGCCTCGGCCGCGGCAACCGGCGCTGCGCTCGGCAGCGCGCTCGGCACCGAGCCGCAGCCGCCGCTCGAGACGACGCTCGAGCCAACCGTGACCGAGCCGGCGCCGCCCGAGACGACGACGACGACGCCCCCGGCCGCACCCGACACGAGCACGGCCCCGATCGACACGACGCCCGCCGTCACTGCCGCGCCGACGAACCAGGTCACACCGCTGCCGCGCGACGACGGCAACCCGCGCAATCGCCGCCTGCAGAAGATCGGCATGGCCGCCGGCGGTGCGTTCGTCGTCCTCTCGTTCATCATGTGGTCGCAGGCCGGCGGCGTGCAGGACGACATCGACAACGCGCCCGCGAACACCGCGGCCGACTTCCGTCATCTCCAGGAGCTCGAGGGCGACGCCGACGCCTATGCCGGCGCGGGCAACCTCTTCTTCCTGACCGGCCTCGTCGTCGGTGGCGTCAGCGGCTACTACTACTGGCGCGGCCGTCGCTCGACGAGCACGCAGCAGGCCGTCGTCGCGCCCGCGGTGTTTCCGCACGGTGCGGGCGTCGTGCTCTCGTTCGGCGGTGCGCGATGAAGGCCGCCCTGTTCGGCGCGAGCGTCGTCCTGCTCCTCGTGCTGTCGGCCGCGACGAGCTGCTCGATCAACCATCGCAGCGACCAGTTCGCGTGCACGAAGAACAGCGACTGCGATTCTGGCCGCACGTGCAGCGACGGGTTCTGCGTCACCGGCGGCACGATCGTCGACGCCGGCAAGGTCGATGCGCCGAAGACGCCCGACGGCGGCGGCAACAGCTGCCCGGCCCAGTGCACGTCGTGCAACACGACGACGAAGAGCTGCATCATCGACTGTGCGATGGCGAACGGCGCCTGCAACCAGCAGATCACCTGCCCTGCCGGCTTCAAGTGCGACATCCGCTGCAACAACGACAATGCATGCCGCCAGGGCATCAACTGCCTGCAGGGCGCGTCGTGCACGATCGCGTGCTCGTCCCGCCAGTCGTGCGAGAGCGTCGCGTGCGGCCCCGGTGCGTGCACGCTGACCTGCAGTGGCCAGCAGTCCTGTAAGAACGTCGCGTGCGGTAACTCGTGCGCGTGCGACGTGATGTGCACCGGCAGCCAGTCGTGTCTGGGCGGCTCGGTCCAGTGCAGCTCGCTCGCGTGTCGCAGCGGCTTCGGCTGCACGTCGGCGCCCTCGCTGTGCCACAGCTGCCAGTAGCAGGTGCTTTGCGGCGGCAAGCTTGTCGAGCGCGCGCAATCTGGTGACCGAGCACATGCGCTCGGCCATGGAGTCGCTTGCCGAAATGCCCGCTGCCGAACCTGCCGTAGTCGCTCGGTTCGGTCGCGTCAGTGGTAGGTCGACGAGTTGAACCACCACTCGGCCGCGAAGCCGAGGAAGTGGACCCACTCGCGGCTGTGCCGCGGATCGTCGGGGACGTAGAGATCGAGCGCGCCCTGGTCGAGGTGCGCGCCGCGATAGAACACGCGGATCTGCGGGCGGTCGTACGACGACGGCCCCATCGGTGAGAACACGAGCATCGGCGCGATCTGGAACACCGACGCGTCCTCCGCGGTCAGCGTGATCGGGTTGATGCCCTTCGGGAACCGCGCCTGGTACGAGACGTCGGCACCGACGAACCAGTCGGGAACGACGCGAAACAGCGGCCGCGCATCGACGGCGTACTCCCAGCCGTCGTCGGCATCGTCGCTGCTCTCGTCGGCATCGATGAAGCGGCGCGACAGCGCGCCGACCATCATGTTGCCGTACGGAAGGTCGATGTTGCCCGAGAGGCCGAACGTGAGCTCGTTCGCGCGCTGCGTCTTCAGCTCGGGACCGAATGTCGTCGGCGGCGCGAGCTCGTCGAACGCCGCGAGCCCCTTCGCGTAGCGCATGAAGAAGTTGAGGTGGTTGCGATGCTCGGGATCCTTGTCGAACCCGAACACGCCGAGCTCGGCACCGACGAGCAGGCCGGTGTCGGCAGGGAGCTCCTCGAGCGTGCCGTCCATGCGCTTGCGCGTGCCCGACGGCAGCGTGTGGTACTCGCCGTGCAGCTTCACCTTCGCGCCGATGCCGCCGCTCTTCGGCATCATCGTGTAGCCCGCCGTCGCGCTGGCGACGGTGCGCTGGCGGTTGAGCTGGTCGACGGTCGTCGCGCCCTGCACGGGATTCGCGACGGCGATCTGCTGGAACTGGAAGTCGTCGAGGAGCCGGTTGAACCCGACGTGCGCCGCGAGGTCGAAGACGTCGCCGGGCCCATCGCCACCCGCCGCGCGGAACGGCAACACGGGCCGGTAGTTGATGCCCGCGCCGACGGTGTTCTGATCGTCGAGCGGCCAGTAGTCGAACAGGTAGATGTCGTCGCCGCGATACATCCGCGAGCCGACCCACGCGGTGAGATCGCGACCGAGGCGCGCGTCGAGGAACATGTTGCGCAGCGCCGGATGCGCGTCGAACTCGCCGGTGTCGTGGAACAGCGTCCCGTCGAGTGCGAGCGTCACGATCGGGCGCAGCACGATCTGGCGATGCGTGCCCTTCAGCTTGTCGAAGCCGTACGACAGCTCGAGCTCGACGTAGCTCGGCTCGACGATGCGCGGTGCATGCGCGACGATCGCGACCTTCTCCGGCTTGCCGCCGCGCAGATCGCTGCCCGCGAGCACGCGGCCATACGAGCCGAAGCGAAAGCCCGCATCGCGGTTCGGCCGGTCATCGACCTCGGACCACGCGACCGGGACCGCTTTCTCCGGCGCGGCCACGGGCGCGGCCTCGGGCGGCTGCGCGGTCGGCCGCTCGGGCTCGGCCGGGACAGGCGCCGCGGGCACCGTCGGTGCGTCGGTCGGCGTGGTCGTCGGTGGCTGCTCGCCGGGTGCCGGTTCCGCCGGCTTCTCCGCGGGCGCCGGCTGCGCCCACGCCCGACCCGCCGACAACGCGAGGATGAACAGTGCGGACGCGCGACGCATTGGCCGGCGCAGCCGAGCATGAAGCATGCCCGCAAGACAATCGGCCATCTCGGCGATTCGCCGCAAGTCGCGACGGCCGCAGCTCTTTCGCGTTGCGATCGGCAACGAGGAACCGGCCGTTTTTGCAGCAACTATCGATTGTCCTGGACTCCCCTGCTGGCATGCGACTTGATGCGGGTTCGCGCATGCGTTTCGCCGTCGCAGCCGCCCTCGTTGTCCTCGCCGGCTGCCCGTCGTCGCACGATCCCGACCTGAACGGCGGCGGCAGCGATGCCGGCACGGACGCCGGCTCGGATGGTCCCGCCTGTCCGCCCGTGCCGTCGTGCACGACGACGATCCACTTCCGTGGCAACGCGACGAGCGTCTCGCTGCGCGGTGACTTCGCTCTCGATGGCTGGACCGCCGGCATCGAGATGACCCGATCGGGCGATGGCTTCGACGCGACGGTCCCGGTCACCGACAACCAGATCATCGTCTACAAGTTTGTCGTCGACGGGAACTGGATCGCCGACCCCGAGAACGCGCGCAAGTCGCCCGACGGTTTCGGCGCGTTCAACTCGGTCGTCCGCGCCGACTGCGACAAGTGCCCCGCCCGCCCGGCGATCGACTGGCGCGACGCGATCATGTACTTCGTGATGATCGATCGCTTCGCCGACGGCACGCCGGCGAACAACGCACCGATCTCCGGCGTCGAGCAGCCCGGCCAGTATCAGGGCGGCGACTTCGTCGGACTCACGAAGAAGATCGAGGAGGGCTACTTCACCGACCTCGGCATCAACACGCTGTGGATC
>JAEWJO010000073.1 GCA_023386455.1 Pseudomonadota bacterium
GTGCATCCGCGACCGCGGCATCGGGCGTGACGCTCGGCACAGCGACCGCCGGCGGCGTCACCGCGGCGACGTCCGCAGAGCCCGTCGTCGGCACCACGGCGCGCTTCTCGCTGAGCTTGATGTAGAGCATCACGCCGGTCGCCGCCGCGGCCGCGATCGAGATCAGCGCGATGAGCCACGGCAGCTTCGACGGTGCGACCGGACGCGCTGCCGCGCGCGCGTCGACGGGCACCTTCGCGGCTGCAGGCGCGGCCTCGTCGTAGCGCCACTCGCGCGGGGCGACGGCGTACGGCTGCGACGTGCGGCGCACCACGGGCTGCTCGTCGCTGCGACGGAGCGGCGCCGGCGCGATCAGGATGCCGCTCTCGTCCTGCTCGACATGATGCGTCTGCGACGTGCGCCGGCGCGGTGCCGGCGTGAACGAACCATCGGTCCCCGGCCGCAGCGGACGCTCGGTCTCGAGCGACTCGTCGTCGACGAGCGAATCGATCGCCGCGGTCGCCGCGACGTAGTTCGCGACCTCCTGCTGCGCGTCCTGCGCGCGCCGCTGGATCGTCGACACCGGCGTCATCGACAGCTTCGTGCCGTGCCCGACGAGCGGGCTCGTCGACTCGAGATCGAACTGGCCACCCTCGCGTGCGATCCGCAGCAGCATGCGCTGCTCGGCAAGCGTCGCCTCGAACGACCGCGAGACCTCGTCGCTGAGCGCCGCGGCATTGAGAGGTCCGCCGAGCGGACCGACGGCCTGCGCGAGCGCCTCGCCGAGCGAGCGTGCCGTCGAGAACCGATCGGCCGGGTTGCGCGACAGCGCGCGCGCGATCACGTCGCCGAGCAGCGGCGGCACGTCGGGACGCACCTCGCAGATGTCGGGAATCGGATCCTTCGTGATCGCCTCGAACGTCAGGAACTCGGTGTCGCGCTTGAACAGGTGCCGCTGCGCGAGCGTCTCCCACAGCACCGTGCCGATCGCCCAGACGTCGACGCGGCGGTCGATGTTGTCGTTGCGCAGCTGCTCCGGCGCCATGTACGCGTACGTGCCCTTGACCGCGCCAGTGCTCGTGCGAGCCGACGCGTCCTGGACCTTCGCGATGCCGAAGTCGAGCACCTTGACGATGCCGTCGGTCGTCGCGAACAGGTTCGACGGCGAGATATCGCGGTGGACGACGCCGAGCAGCTCGCCGTCGGCGCGCTTCAACAGGTGCGCGTGATGCAGGCCTTCGCACGCCTGCACGCCGACGCCCGCGACGAACCTCGGATCGGGTGGCATCGGATAGAAGTCGCCGCGCCGGAACACCGAGAGCGGGACGCCCTCGAGGTACTCCATCGCGATGTAGTACTGGCCCTTCCACTCGCCGAGCTCGAACACCTGACAGACGTTCGGGTGCGAGATGCGCGCGGCGACGCGGGCCTCGTCCAGGAACATCGCGACGAACTGCGGGTCCTTCGCGAGGTGCGGCAGGATCCGCTTGATGCAGACCAGCTTCTCGAAGCCGCCATCGCCGTGGAGCCGGGCCAGGAAGATCTCGGCCATACCACCCGTCGCGAGCTTCGCGACGAGCGTGTACTTCCCGAAGCGCCGTGCTTCGGATGCCGAGGCCGGCTCCATCGCCGCACATTATATCGTCACAGGCCGATCCAGTAGTTCGCCTTGACCATCACGACGTTTTCGCCAGGGGCACGCGCGAGATCCACGAGATCCTTCGTGGGATCGAACGCACTGTCTACCTCATTGGTCCGGCCGTGGCTCCAGATCGCGAAGATCGCGGAACCAGGGCGATACTCCCACCGGAGGACCACCGTCGACCGTAACTCGCCGACATTGAAGTCGGGTCTCTCGAAATCGAGGCCCTCGGTGCCGGTGAGCGCGACGAACCGGTCCTCGTAAGTCTTCGCACGAGGGTTGGTTACATCCTTGTACTCGCTGAATGTTCCGGCGGCGAGGAATGGCTGCGCGTAGACCTGCAGCGACAGCTTCGGCGAGAACGTCCAGTTGAGCCGCATCGTCAGCGCCGCGACCGTCTGCTGGATCCGTCCGAAGATGTAGTGCGGCCTGCCCGCCATGTCGTCGACCTGATCGACGTACTGCATCGGATCGGTCCGCGACATCACCGACGGCCCGACGTAGATGTCGATGTTCGACGCCGCCTGGATCGTCGCGCCGCCGCCGAGACCGAACTGCATCGTGTCGACCACCGGATCGCGATTCGCGTCCATGCCGAGCTCGAGCCGGACGTTCTTGCGCGAGTCGGTCGCGACGCTGACGTTGCCCGCGAAGCGGTTCTCCGTGCGGAGTGCGGGGCCGCCGCGCAGCGCGATCGGATCGTAGCCGGGTGCCTCCCAGTGCAGGCCTCCGAAGAACGACCAGTAGTTCGTCAGCTGCGTGTTGATGTTCGCGTTGAGGCCGTAGGTCACGAGCTCCGGCTCGAGCGTGTTCTGCTCGAACAGGATGATCTCTGTGCGCCAGTTGAGGACGCGATCGGTCGGCTCCTCGTCGCGATACTCGCCCCACAGCCAGTTCTCGACGCGATCCGAGTAGAACTGGAAGCCCGCATCGTTCAGCTCGAGGCCCGGCGTCCGCAGATCGCCGCCGATGGCCCAGCGGACGTGCTTCGTCTCGCCGTCGCGGCCGACGAGCCAGTCGAAGCCGGCGCCGCCGATGCTGGTGCGTGTCTCGTCGAGGTGGACATGCGATGCATCGGGACGCTGGAACAGGTGGCGGTTCAGCTGCTGCGTGTTCGCGATCGCCGCCTCGCTGCCGTGCACGCGGCTCGCGACGCCGTGGAGATCGATCTCCCACTTGTTGTCGTCCCACTTGTGCGTGAACTGCGCGCCCGCCGTGTACGCCTGATCGTGGAGCAGATCCGCGAGCGGCGTGCCGTCGAGCTGGCGGTTGACCGCGGTCACCGACGCGCCGAGGCTCGACTTGCCCTCGCGCAGGTCGCGCTTGACGCGGCCGACGGCGTAGTTCGTCAGCGCGGCGACGACCGGCGAGCTCTGCATGCCGGCTGCATCGACGATCGTCGCCTCCTCGCTGCCGGTGACCGCATCGAGCACGCCGATCGACCAGCCGTTGCGCGTCTTGCCGGTCAGCTTCGCGGCGCCGTAGATCGTCGTCGACGTCGGCGCCGTGATGTAGTCGTAGTCCATGTCGGGCTCGTCGGGCGCCGCACCGACGCGGCGGCTGTAGAACGCGCCCTCGATCAGGTTGCCGCCGCTGCCGATCGGCAGCTTGAACAGGTCGACGCCCTCGACGAAGAACGGCCGCTTCTCCGCGAAGAACAGCTCGTTTGCCGACAGGTTCACCTGCGAAGGATCCGCCTCGACCTGGCCGAAGTCGGGATTGATCGTCGCCGACAGCGTGAACGCGGGACCGAGGCCGTACTTGAGATCGAGGCCGACGTTGCCGAGCGCGGACGATCGCGCGTTCAGCGGATCGCCCTCCTCGATCGGCTCGGTCTGTACGCCGCCGCTCGCATACGGCAGGAGCTCGAGGCGGCGCGCCGGCTTCAGCTTCTCGATGCGATCGACGGTGCCGAACCGGCTGACGATGCCAGCCGCGGCGCGCGGCCACGGTGCCCAGCTGCTCTGCTCCTGCGTGCGGCCGATCATGCGAACGATCTGGAAGCCCCATTCCGAGTTCTCGTTGTCGAACCGGAGCTGGTTCAGCGGGATCCGGAACTCTGCGGTCCACCCGTGATCGTCGACGGCCGAATCGCCGGTCCAGACCGCATCCCAGGTGTCGTCCTCGGAGACGTCGTCGAAGATCAACGTGTCGCGCTGCACGCCGGCGGCATTGAGCTGGAACGTGTAGGCGGTCCGGCGATCGTGATACGAGTCGATGCCGAGGATCACGAGATCCGACGCGACCTGGACGTCGCGGCGCGTGAGCAGCCGGCGGATCTTCGCGGGCTCGGGATCGATCGCCCACACGCCGACGTAGATCGCGTCGTCGTCGTAGAGCAGCGCGAACTGTGTGTCGTGCGACGGCTTCACGCCGTCCTTTGGAAAGCGCTGGATGAAGCCGCTCTGCTTCTCCGCGGAGGCCCACGCGGGCTCGCTCAGCTTGCCGTCGATGCTGATCGATCCGTCGCGTCGTGCTGCGTGCGCGCGCACGCCGGCGGGAAGCGGGTCAGCCACCGCCGCCGCCGCCGCTACACAGATCATCAGAGTAACGAGGCGAAGCATGCGCCCGTGATCCACACCATTCACGAGCGGTTGACCCCGCTCGTCCCGCCATGTTGCAGGAACGTCTCGCCGACGAGAAGTGCGACAGTGCTGCGACAGCGTGCGTCAGCGCCGGATCTTCGAGGTCCGGTCGGGATTCTGCTCGTCCCGCACGCGCGCGTGCTCCAGCAGAAGCTGCGTCACCGTCGTGTGCAGCTCGTCGCGTCCGCCGATCGAGCACGGCGAGAACTCGAACGTCCCGACGTGCCAGTCGAGCAGCTGCATCAACCGCTGCTTCGGCAGAGAGTGCGCACCGGAGCCGACGGCGACGCTGTTTGCCTCGACCTTGAGGATCTTGCCCTCGGAGACGAACAGCCGCGCGATCTCGCCGTCGCGCAGCAGCAGCAGGATCCCCGACTTCCGCTCGAACTCGAACAGCGAGAGCAGCGTGCCGAGCCCGATGTCGACGAGGTTGCCGCGCAGTCCCGGGTTCGCGATCGGCGCGACCGGCGCGACGACGCGATGGACACGGATCACGAGCTCCTCGTCGAGGAACGGCCGCGGGACGTAGTCGCGCACGCCCGCGCGATACGCCTCGAGTCGCGCGAGATCGCCGTCGTCACCGGTGATCACGAGCGGCACGTCCGACAGCGTCGCGTGCTCGCTCATCGCGTACGCGAGATCGATTCCCGTCATGCCCATGTCGAGTACCGCCGCGCTCACGACCACGTCGGGCCGCCACTGCGTGCACGCGTCGAGCGCATCGGGCATCGATGCGAGCGCGGTGATCTTGAAGCCGGCGCCCTCGAGGCAGCGCTGCATGCGTGCGCGCAATGGCGTGCTCGGCTCGACGATGATCGCCTGCGTCGTCGTCGACAGACCCGGGCTCGTGATCTCGACCTTCAGCGAGTCGAGGTGGGCGCGCAGCTCGATCCGCGCCGGCGCCATCTCGGGACCGGCGAGCTCGAAGCCCATCCCGGGGTGCCGGCCGAGCGCGCGCGCGGCGTGTGGCGTCAGCATGTGGGCGACGCGGCCCTTGAACGCGAGGAACGTGCCGTCCGGCAGCGTCAGCCGGATCTCGGTCTCCTCGCCGACCGGGAGCAGCGAGTCGGTCCGGATGAACAGGCCGTTCGCCGAGAGATCTTCGGTCTCCGCCTCGACGGCGCCACTCGGCCGGTCGAACTCGACCCGACACCGGCTGACAAGCCGCTGGTCGCGACCTCGGCGCGCGTTGACCACAGAGCAAAATGGTAGCGGGGCTCGCAGGGCCTGTCCTGTTTGGTCCCCACAGCCCGTCCTCTCGCTTATCGAAGCTCCGGAATAACGAGAAGTTGCCGATCCTGGTTGCTTCTCTCGGAAGTTTCAAGAATCTTTGAAAGGTCTTGAAGCATCGGAGCTCGTGCCCATGACGGTCGCATACGAAGTCACGCCACATCCGGTGGATCCCCCCGGATCCCCCCACGCGAACGTCCTCGATCGTCTCGCCAGCGTGAGTGGCGCTCGCGGCGCCGCGGAGCTGCGCACGCGGCTCGCAAATCTCGGTCGCTGGGTTCGCGCCGACCTCGTGAACTTCGAGGCGGAGCTCGCGACGTTGCCGCGCGGCGCGCGGATCGTGCAGTCCGCTGCGCACCACCTGCTGGATCTGCGCGGCAAGCACCTGCGCCCGATGTGCGTCGTGCTCGCGAGCAAGTTCGGCGAGGGCTTCACGCCGCGCGCGCGAGGTCTCGCCGTCGCCGTCGAGCTCGTCCACACCGCGACGCTGCTCCACGACGACGTCGTCGATGTCGCCGAGCGCCGGCGTGGCCAGCAGACCGCCGCGGTCGTCTACGGCAATGCCGCGTCGATCTTCGCCGGCGACTGGCTGCTCGTCGCCGCGCTGCGCCGGATCGCCGCGACCGGGATCGATGGCGTGCTCGATCGGATGCTCGGCGTGATCGACGAGATGATCCTCGCCGAGTCGCTGCAGCTCGAGCGCCGCGGTCGCGTCGTCGCCGATCGCGACGAGTACTTCCGCATCGTCGAGGGCAAGACGGCGGCCCTGTTCCGCTGGGCGATGCTCGCCGGTGCGCGCTGCGCCGGGCTCGACGAGACCTGCGAGGCCGCGCTCGAGCGCTATGGTCTTCACCTCGGCGTCGCGTTCCAGGCGGTCGACGACGAGCTCGACTTCGCCGGGTTCGCCGGCACCGAGGTGAACGCGGAGACCGGCAAGGATCCGCTCGTCGACCTGCGCGAAGGCAAGATGACCTATCCGCTGATCGTCGCGCTCGAGCGCGAGCCGTCGCAGCGCGCGCGCATACCGGCCCTGCTAGCCCACCCAACCCCCCAGCCCGCGGAGCT
>JAEWJO010000075.1 GCA_023386455.1 Pseudomonadota bacterium
GTCCGCGGGGGGGTGGTGCTCGCCCGCGACACGACCGAGGCGCCGACCTACGAGCTCGTCCACGACACGATGATCCGGAGCTGGGGCACGCTTCGCGACTGGCTCGACGCCGCCGCGGGACATCAGCGAATTCGCAACCGGCTCCTCGCCAGCGCGGCCGAATGGCATCGGCTCGGATGTCGCGCCGATCTGCTGTGGAGCCGGCAACAGGTCGACGAAGCCCGCGGTCTCACCGACCTGACGCCGCGCGAGCGCGAGTTCGTGACCGCCTCACGCCGGCAAAACCGGCGCCGCCGGATCGCGCGTGTCGCCGCGATCGCCGCGCTACCGCTCGTCGCGCTCGCGATCGTCGCGACGGTGAAGCTCGACGCGGCGCGCCGCCGAGATCGTCTGGTCGCACAGCGTGTCCACGTGGCGACGATGCATCTCGAGCGCGCCGATGCGCTTGCGACCGATGCGTCACGTGCGCGCTCGTCGGCATTCGAGAGCTTCGATCGCAACGACCCGGAGGCCGGCGAGCGGTCGTGGGCCGAGGCCCTGCGGCTCGGCGCGCTCGCGCACGACGCGTATGCGGATGCGACCGCCGAGCTCGAGGCCGCGAACCTGCTCGAGCCGAGCGCTGCGCGGCGGGAGATGGCGCAGGTACTGACCGCCCACGCGGCGCTCGCGACGGCAGAGCGCGATCGCCTCCGCGCCGACGAGCTCGAGCGCCGGCTCGCGACGTTCGCGCCGGCAGCCGCCACCGGGTCCGCCGGCCGACTCGTTGTCGACCTCGATCGTGCGGGACAGATCGCGGTACATGCGCATCGCACGGCGCCGGGGCCGACGATCGCCGGCGGATTCGACGCGTTTCCCATGTTCACGCGGACCGGCATGCGCGCCGAGATGGAGCTGCCTGCGGGTTCGTACGTGATCGTGATCGCCATGCCCGACGGCCTCGTCGTTCGCGATCCGATCCTGATCGATCGCGGAGCGCGCCTCGAGCGCCACCTCGCGTTACCGCTGGCAGCCGAGGTCCCCGCCGGTTTCGTCCACGTGCCGGCGGGTCGGTTCCTCTACGGTGCCGACGGTGACGAGGCGGTGCGCCGCGAGTTCTTTCGCGCCCAGCCACTGCACGAGGTCTCGACGGAGGCCTACCTGATCGCGCGGACCGAGGTGACGTTTGGCGAGTGGCTCGCATACCTCCGTACGCTGTCGGGCGACGAACGTGCCGCGCGCATGCCGCGCACGACGGCGGGCGCCAGCGGGAGCATTCGCATCGACGAGAAAGCTGGCCGCTTCAGGCTGACGCTGCAGCCCACCAGCAAGCCGTACATCGCCGACGAAGGCGCTCCGATCGAATACGATCACCGCGCGGCTCGGCAGTCCGCGCGATGGGAGCGGCTGCCCGTCTCCGGCATCTCGTGGGACGACGCGATCGCATACACCGCGTGGCTCGCTCGAACTGGCCGCGTTGTCGGCGCACGACCGTGCACGCTCCACGAGTGGGAACGTGCGGCGCGCGGCGCGGACGGTCGCGCGTTTCCGACCGGCGATGTGCTCGCGCCACAGCAGGCGAACATCGACGCCACCTACGGCCGCGACTCGCTCGCATTCGGACCCGACGAGGTGGGGTCGTTTCCGGCGTCCGATAGCCCGTTCGGCGTCGCCGATCTTGCGGGCAACGCGACCGAGTGGGTGCGCGGCGCGGATGGCAATCCCGGCCTCAAGGGAGGTAGCTGGTATCACGGCATGATCACCGCGCGGGCGACCAACTTCACCGCCGGCGAGCCCTCGCTGCGCAGCGTTCGCGTCGGGCTGCGCGTGTGCGCGAGTGCCGAAACGGCGCGCTAGCTCGGCGTGCAACTTCGGCCCGCCGGCGGGCGGCGATGGCGAGCCGCGCGTCAAACAAGCGTGCGCCCGCAGCGCACGGCTGGCACGATGCCTGAAATGACGAGGAGCACGATGAGAACCCTGATCATCTTGCTCTCGTTTGCCCTCCTGCCGAGTTGCGCCAGCGACGCGCCGGCGCCGGCTTCCACCCTGAGGCCCGACGAGGAGGAGCAAGGGCGCTATCTGCTCGGAAATGTCGCCGACGATCTCGCGGCCGGCGGCTGGCATTTCGCGGTCGGGCTCGACGCGACCATCCCCGGCGTGGGAGCCGTGACCGTGTCGGTCGTGAATGGGGCGCTGATCGCGAGCGATGCACACGGGCTCGAGTATTCAGGCGACGACCTCGAGGACATGTCGTTCGCCGATCAGAATGGCGTACCGAAGCTCAGGATCCGTGACGCCGCGACGGGCCCCACGCGCTACGAGCTCGAGTACAGCTCGAACGGGATCGACTGGGATCCGTACTGCGATCCGACTGTCGATCGCTACGCCCTACCATTTGCCGGCCGCTGGTCGCTGCGTCGCTACCACGCACCTGCGCAGGCGGTGACGTTCGGGTGCGTGCACAGTGGCGTGACCGCCAAGTGCGTCGACTGGGGGTACCCGGGCAGCGACGACCCGACGAGCTCCGCGTGGAAGCACCATCAAGCCTGCACCGAGATGGCGAACGCGACCTACTGCGATAACGGCGTTCCGCATACACGCGAGCTCACACCGATCGTGATCCGCGACTTCATTCCCGGTGCGAAGCCCGACGCGACCGCGCAGCCGATGTTGCCGATCCTGAAGCCGACCGATGCGAGCTGGCCGCCGGCCGACGAGTTCTACTTCGAGGCGGCGTGGAAGGAGTACGGGCCCGCGATCTGCCTCAGCCGGTTGCGGTGGGCCAGCCTGCCCACCGGCGGCTACTGTCCGAACGACCTGCCGGATCCGCGCGTCAGCGACGACGCGCGCGCCGTCTACTGCGACGATCTGACGGTCAACCAGCTCGCGGGCATGGGTGCCCGGTTCGTCAACGGATCGCTTCCGATGGACCTCGCGCTCCGCCGCTGGCGGCACAGCAACGGGAACCTCGTGACCACCGTCGCGGGCTACATCGACGAGGCGACGACGATCGTGCCGTTCCGCAACTACACGACCTACGTCGGCGACGACGGCATCCTGCTGCGCAACCTGCCGGGCAGTCTCTCCGCGTCCGACGTCATCGAGGTGTTCGAACAGGAGAGCTCCGTCACCGGTGATCGTGTGACCGCGCCACTCAGCCCGATGGGAACCGGCGTCACGAAGGACCATGTGATCGGCGCGCGCGAAGGCTACCTGTTCAACACGCAGCGACCCGGCACGATCGCGTTCAACATGTACCGCAACGGCGATGACTACGTGTCCGCCATCGCGAACCCTGGCAGCGGGTTCGCGTTCGTGCGCAGGCTCGGCTACGTGATCGCGCCGTGACCGGTTGTTCGGCACGGTGAACACGCGTCGTGGTATGGCAGGCCATGCGCCGCGCCCTCCTCGTCATGCTCGTCCTCGCCGCCTGCGGTGAGGACGGGCCGCCCGGCACGATCGAGCTCCACGTCACGCACTACGACTACGCGTTCGACATCGACTCGCGCGCCGCGCACGCGGAGCTGACGATCGCGATCGACAAGGGCGGCGACTGCATGACGCTGCCGCTCCGCGCGACCGACGGGTTCGCCGCGCCGACGATCGACGGCAAGTCGGTATCGGCGACGCTCGACGGCTCGACCGCGACGTTCTGCGGCAGCGGGTACGACACGGGCTCGACGGTGACGCTCGCGACCGACATGACCATCCCGCTCGCGACGCTCGAGGACAGCCAGGTCGGCTACTCGATCACGAACGACGCGCAGCAGAACCCGTTCTACTACCTCGTGAGCTGGGTCGGCGGCTGCGACCGATTCGGTCCGTGCGATAACCGGCCCGATCAGTTCGCGACGTACACGTTCACGGTGACACACCCGGCGACGTTCAAGGCGCGGTGCCCGGGCACGATCACCGAAGTCAGCCCGACCGAGACGGTCTGCGCGTTCGACCACGAGGGCGGACCGACGTACTCGACGTTCGGCGTCGCCGCGTATCCGGCATGGACCGTCACGGACAAGGGCACGTGGGGCGGCGTGAAGGTCACGCTGTACGACCGCGCCCAGACGATGACCGACGCGCTGCTCGACGTCCCGTATCACGCGGGCTTCGTCGACTGGATGCAATCGCAGTTCGGGCCGTATCCGTTCGGTGACGAGCTGCGGATCCTGACCGCGCCGACGTACTGGGCCGGCTTCGAGCACCCGGGCAACATCGTCCTCGACGACGGCCTCGCTCGGATCACGCGCGGCGCGTACTGGAACGAGCTCGCGCACACGCTCGATCACGAGATCACGCACATGTGGGCCGGCGATCAAACGACGCTCGCCGGGCTCTACGACTTCGTGTGGAAGGAGTCGATGGCCGAGTACCTGACGTACGTGTACGAGGACATGACGTCGCCCGGGAAGAACGGCGTGCAGACCGCCGGCGTGTGGAAGCTGTCGGGTCAGGGCGCGCAGTACTGGCCGGTGCCGATGGACGAGCCCGCACTGTTCGACTTCTACGGCGACGTCTACGGGCCGGGACCGATGGTGCTGTTTCGCCAGCTCGAGGTGATGACGTCGCGCGAGCAAGTGCTCGCCGCCATCAAGATGCTGCTCGGCCACGCGCACGCGATCGGCGTCGACGACGTGATCGCCGCGCTCGAGGCCTCGACGGGTCAGGACCTCGACGCGTACGTCGCCGCGTGGATCAAGGGCAGCGGCAAGCCGGACTGGCCGCGCTACTCGCTCGTCTACACGGCGGCGACGAGCACGCTCGTGCTCGATCAGCTGAACGAGAAGGCGAACGCGCGCGGCTGCAAGTTCCACGTCGCGCTGAAGGGCGCGGCGATGACGGACGTGCAGCTCGTCGAGGTCGACACCCGCACGAACGTCGATCAATCGATCGTCGTTCCCGCACCCGCGTTCACGGTGACGTCGCTGCAGCTCGATCCGCTGAACGAGTGCCTCGTGTATGCGGCCTCGACGTCACCTCGCACGAACGAGCGCAGTGCCGATCCCGATGTCGTACGTCTGCGTCCATGGCTTGGCAGTCGCGCTGTCCGTTAGATCAGCGTTTTTCCGGGTCCGCGAACGCCACGCGGGAGCGGGTTGCTGATATCGATACAGGGCAATCAAGAGGAGCCCTGAAATGCGTGCATCTCGTTTCCTTGTCGGTGCTGTTGTGGTCGCGCTGTCGGCATGCGGCAAGCTGCCCGGCGGCAAGAGCGTCCCGGGTGGCTCGAGCCTCCCCGGTGGCGGTAACGTTCCCGGTGGCCTCGGCGGCGAGTCCGGCATGGTCGACCCGAACACGTGCGGCAACTACGCTGCATCGGAGGCTGGTGCGCGTCTGAAGGCGTTCCTCATGGCCGTCCAGGATCTGGAGAAGCAGAGCCAGGCGACCGTCGAGGTCGTGAAGACCAGCTGCAAGATGATGGGCAAGGAGCTCGGCATGAGCGATGCCGACTTCTCCGACGGCATGGAGACCAACGACGTCTGCGCGAAG
Organism: Pseudomonadota bacterium; assembly: GCA_023386455.1. GTDB lineage: Bacteria > Myxococcota_A > Polyangia > Haliangiales > Haliangiaceae > JABFXX01. Next base: position 5,464 of record JAEWJO010000075.1, read on the forward strand.
GTCTGGGGCGCGTACCGCGACAACATGAAGGTCGCGGTCAAGAACAAGAGCGCGTTCAAGATCAAGTACAAGCCGGCCGTCTGCAAGGTGAGCGTCGAGGCGACCGCCGAGGCGGCTGCCAAGTGCGAGGGCAAGGCGACGGCCGATGTCGGCGCGACCTGCTCGGGCGTCTGTCGCGGCAAGTGTGACGGTCAGTGCGCCGGTGGCGCGAAGGCCGGTACCGGCGGCAGCGGCGGTGGCGGCGAGTGCAACGGCGAGTGCAAGGGCACCTGTCACGGCTCGTGCGAAGGCCACGCGGACGTCAAGGCGTCGGGTCAGTGCAAGGCGAGCGCGCAGGCGCACGCGTCGGCGGACATGCAGTGCACCGAGCCCGAGCTGTCGATCACGCTCGACGCGAAGCTCGTCGTCGACAAGTCGAAGGCGGAGCAGACGCTGAACGCGATGAAGGCCGGTTTCCCGAAGCTGCTCTCGGTCAAGGCGCGTCTCGCGCCGCTCCAGGCCGCCGTCGAGACGACGGTCGGCACCGCGAAGGAGCTGAAGAGCATGGGTCCGAAGTTCGTCAACTCGTTCAAGGACCAGGCGCTGTGCATCAGCGGCCAGGTGGCGGCCGCCGTGAACGCCGCGACGCACATCCAGGCGAACATCTCCGTCTCCGTCGAGGTCTCGGCCTCGGCGAGCGGTGAGGTCGGCGCGGGCGGCTGAGCCTTCGGCTCGTCCGAGCCCCTCTGAAGTGCCGGCGGGTCCTCCGTCGGCGTTTCTTGTTTTTCGGCGCCCCCTTGGCTCTGGCGCCAGGTGCCTTCTTGGTGTAGCTAGCCAGTGCAATGAAGACGCTGACCGAGTTCTCGCCGCTCCTGCTCCGCAATGCGGCCGCCGCACGCAAGGCCGCCGGCGGATCGTCGCCCTCGCCTGCGCCGGCCGAGACGCCGGCGAGCGAGACGTCGGGCGGCGAGGCCGCGGAG
>JAEWJO010000093.1 GCA_023386455.1 Pseudomonadota bacterium
CTCGAGCGCGAGGACGATGCGCTGCTCATCGCCGTCGCCGGCGACGGCCGCCGCGCGAAGAGCGAGCTCGCCGCCGAGCGCCGCACGTTCGACGACGCGTTCACGCGGTTCACCGAGCTCGCGCCCGCGGACGAGCTGGTGATCGCGAGCGCACTGCGCGCCGATGTCGAAACGTATCGCGCGCGCGGCGACGCGCTGCTCGAGGAGGTCGACGGCGTCGCCGGAACGAACGCGCGCGACCGCTACCACACCGAGGTCAACCCGGCGCTGCGCCGCGCGGTCGAGGCGTGCGCCTCGCTGCGCGAGCGGAGCTTCCAGGGTCTGCGCGATGCCGGCGTCGCCGCGCGCGACGAGGCCTCGCACGGAACATGGATCGTCGCGCTCGTCTCGCTCGTCGCCGTCGGTGTCGCGATGGGTGTCGCGCTCGTGCTCGCGCGCAGCGTGCTGCGGCCGATCCGCGCGCTGACCTCGTCGGTCGAGGCGATGCGGCGCGGCGACTTCGGGACTCGCGTCGCGCGCGGCGCGCCCGACGAGATCGGCAAGCTCACCGACGGGTTCAACCGCATGGCCGAGAGCCTCGCAGCGTTCCAGAGCTCGAACCTCGGCGAGGTGATCCGCGCGAAGGAGACGCTCGAGGCGACGATCGGAGCGTTGCCCGATCCGGTGATCGTGATCGAGCCCGCCGGGCTGGTCGCGTCGATGAACCAGCCCGCGCGCGACGTGCTCGGCAAGACGAGCCACGGCGAGGCGATCGTCGAGGAGGGCCAGTCGTACGCGCGCCTGCCGAAGAGCGCTGCTCACCAGATCAGCGACGCGCTCGAGGGCATCGCGCCGCGCCGTCCCGACCTCGCCGACGCGTTCGTCGTCGAGAAGGGCGAGCGCCGGACGTTCCTGCCGGCCGCCGTGCCGATTCCGTTCGCCGACGGCCCGGCAGGCGCGGTCGCCGTGCTGCACGACATCACCGAGTTCGTTCGAATCGACACGCTGCGCAGCGAGCTGATCGCGGTCGCGTCGCACGAGCTGAAGACGCCGCTGACGACGCTGCGCCTCAATCTGTTGCTGCTCGGCGAGGACGCGCGCCGGCTGTCGCCTCGCCACGGCGAGATCCTCGCGATGGCCGTGCAGGGGTGCGAGGAGCTCTCGCGCACGATCGAGCGCCTGCTCGACTTGACGCGGATCGAAGCCGGCCGCCTTCGCCTCGCGATGGAGCGCGTCGAGCTCGTGCGCGTCGTCGACGAGATCGTCGCTGGCCTGCAGCCGCGTGCCACCGACGGAGAGCTCGCGATCGAGGTCACCCGGGCGGCGGCCGACGCCTCCGTGCGCGGCGATCCGATGCGGCTCGGCGTCGTCGTCTCGAACCTCCTGACGAACGCGATCAAGTACACGCCGCCGGGCGGCCGGATCACCGTCGCGATCGATCGCACCGCCGGCAACGTCGAGCTGTCCGTCGCCGACACCGGCCCGGGCGTTCCGGCGGATCTGCGCGAGCGCGTGTTCGAGAAGTTCTTCCGCGTCGCGCACGTTCGCCCGGGCGACGGTACCGAGCCGGCCGGTGCGGGCATCGGCCTCTACGTGTGCCGGCAGATCGTCGAGGCGCATGGCGGCACCATTCGCTGCGACGAGGTCGCGAGCGGCGCGAGGTTCGTCGTGTCGATCCCCGAGGCCGAGCTGCCGCTCGCCGGTGACAGCTCGTAACCCCCCGGAAGCGGCTACCGCGGTTGCACCGGGAGCTAGATCGGCGAAACGAGCCGGTGCCCCCGGGCGCGCGCACGGGCACGAGGCATGAACTACGCGCCGGCCATGTCCAAGCCAGACCTGACCCCCATCGCCCCAGCGGACCTCGTCGCGGTCCACGGTGGCGTCCAGACGCGCGACGAGCAGCTGAAGACCGCGCTCACGAAGATCCAGAGCGACCTGAAGGACGCGGCCAAGGCCAACCAGAACCAGCCGAGCGCGCTCCAGCAGGTGATGCCGATGCTGCTCGCGGCGAAGATCTCCGGCCGGATCTAAGGTTAGACCAGCGGCAGCGCCCACACGACGCCGCACGCACACGACGCGAAGCCCGTCGTGATCGCGAGCCAGCGCCGCGTGCCGTCGCCGCGCGAGATCCGCTGCAGTGCTGCCCCGGCGATGCCGGTCGCGATCGCCATGCCCGCGATCGAGCCGGCACCGAACAGCAGCATGTAGATGATGCGCGCGAGCGTATCGGGCAGCTCGGCGAACGCGAGCGCCGTGAGCGCACCGCTGCCGGCGAGGCCGTGGACGATCCCGATCGTCAACGGGCGCCACGCGATCGCGCGCGTGCCGACGTGGACGTGCGCGTGCGCGCCGTGGTGCGCGTGCTCGACGCCGCCGTGGCGGTGCGTGCCCGCGTGGCCGTCGACGTTCCGCACGCCGCGGATCATCGACCGCAGGCCGAGGATGACGAGCATCGCGGCGACCGCGAGCTCGAACCCGACGCCGACGCGCGCCGGCAGCGCCCCGCCGATGCCGACGAGCGCGATGCCGACCGCGAGCAGCGCGATCGTGTGGCCGAGCCCCCACAGAAGGCCGAGCATCGTCGCGCCGCGCGGGTTCTTCGCGTCGGCGACGAGCGTCGAGACCGCGGCGAGGTGATCCGGCTCGAACGCGTGTCGCGCGCCGACGAGCAGACCGAACGAGATCGCCGCAGTGGTCGCGAGCACGGGCCTACTCGGTTCGCTTCATGATGTGAAAGCCGAAGTCCGACTGCACGACCCCGACCTCGCCGACATCGAGCCGCAACCCGAGCTGCTTGAACTCGATCACGAGCTGCGCGTCCGGCGAGACGGTGTACGACCGCCCGGTCGTCGCGCTGCCCGGATCCTCCGAGTGCGCCTTCATCAGCATCGCGAAGTCCGCGCCCGCCTTGATCTGCGTCAGCAGTGACTTCACCTCGGCTTCGGCCTCGGCCTTCGTTCGCTTCTGCGCGCGCTCGTCGTGCGCTGCCTCGAGGTCCTTCCAGCCGATCAGGATGTGCTGGACCTGCGCCGTGTTCGCGACCGGCTCGCGGTTGAGGATGTCCGTCGACACGACATCCGACGCCTGCGCGACCGGCTCCGGACCGCTCATCCGGTTGTTCATGTTCGGTCCGCCGCGGGAGCCCGGCCCGCACGCGGCGACGAGGAGCGCGATCACTACCAGGCGAATCATGCGGCCGACGCTAGCACGCGCGTCGGGCACCAGCCCATCGAACTTGGTCAGCTCCAGCACGGTGCGAACATGCGGGCCCTCCGGTATAAGACGCGGATGGCCGACGACGTCACCCTGCAGCAGCTTGTCGACGTGCTGCCGCCTCGCATCTGGTACCTGACCTCGAACGGTCGGGACATGTGGTGCCGCCGGCCGTACGGGTTTCTGTTCTCGACCGGCCAGTCCGCCGAGGAGTTCGCCAAGGCGATGGGCACCGGCGAGGAGCTGTTCGCGGTCGGCCTCGACGTCGGCAACCTGATCAGCGACGAGATGCTCGACGGTCTGCGCAACACGGCGGTCACGCGCCTGTTCATCGATCCGGCGATCGATCCCGACACCGGCGACGTGCACGGCAAGATCTTGCGCCTCTCGCCGCTGACCTGAACGGCGGTAGACCGCGTCGACGTCGCGCCTCAGGAAACGCGACGTTTCGACCTCGTTCCCTCCGACCGTCCGTTCGGCGGCGTCGGATGGGTCGAGGTTACCTGCGACTGATCAGCTCAGCAGTGCGAGTAGATCGTCGCGCGTGATCGACGCGGCACCGCCGGCCTCGCTGAGCGCGGCATCGGCGAGCTTGCGCTTGCGGTCCTGCAGCTCGAGGATGCGCTCCTCGACGGTATCGCGCGCGACCATGCGATAGACCATCACCGGCTTGTCCTGGCCGATGCGGTGCGTACGGTCGGCGGCCTGATCCTCGACGGCAGGGTTCCACCACGGATCGACGAGGAACACGTGATCGGCGGCGGTGAGGTTGAGACCGGTGCCGCCGGCCTTGAGCGAGAGCAGCATGACCGGCGGACCGTCCTCGGCCTGGAACGTGTTGACGACCGCCGCGCGATCGACGGTCGAGCCGTCGAGCCGGACGAACTTCGTGTCCGCCGCGCGCAGGTGCGGCTCGATGAGATCGAGCAGCGACGTCCACTGCGAGAACACGAGCGCGCGGTGACCGTCGGCGACCGCATCCGCGAGCGCCTCCATCAGACGCTCGAGCTTCGACGAGGACTGCGGCGACGCGGCGCCGCGCATGCCGTTCGGCAGGAGCGCCTGGTGACACGCCGCCTGGCGGAGCCGGAGGAGTGCCTCGAGCGCGGCCATCACACCGCCGCCGGACTCGAGTAGCTTGACGATCTCGCGCTGCGTGGCGGCGCGGATCGCGTCGTACGTGGTGCGCTCGGCCTCGTCGAGCTCGACGTACATGATCGCGTCGGTGCGCGGTGGCAGCTCGGTCGCGACCTCGCGCTTCATGCGGCGGAGCACGAACGGCCGGATGCGTTCGCGCAGGCGCGCGGCGGCGCCGGCGTCGCCGAGGTTGATCGGCTCGGCCCAGCGCTCCTGGAAGTCGGCGCGGCCGCCGAGCAGGCCGGGGTTCGTGAAGTGGAGCTGCGACCACAGCTCGTCGAGCCGGTTCTCGACGGGCGTACCGGAGAGCGTCACGCGCCAGTTGCCCTTGAGCTTGTAGGCCGCGCGCGCGACCTGCGAGTCGGGGTTCTTGATCGTCTGCGACTCGTCGAGGATGACGGTGTCCCACGTCACGCCGGCGAGGACCTCGATGTCGTTGCGCAGGATCGGATACGACGTGAGGACGATGTCGGCGGTCGTATCGAGCGCGCGCCGTGTGCCGGCGTAGGTCGAGACCTGGAGGTCGGGGCGGAACTTCTGGACCTCGGCGAGCCAGTTGAACAGGACGGACTTCGGGCTGACGACGAGCGTCTTGCCGTTGACCGACGCGAGCGCCTGGATCGTCTTGCCGAGACCCATGTCGTCGGCGAGCACGCAGCCGAGGCCGGCCTCGCGACAGAACGCGAGCCAGTCGACACCGCTCTGCTGGTACGGGCGCAGCTCGCCGACGAAGCCCTTCGGCAGCTTCGTGTGGCGGATGCCCTCGAAGCCCTCGAGCAGCGGGCGCAGGCGATCGAGCTCGGGCGGCGGAGGTTGATCGAGGTCCTCGGCGAGCCGCGCGAGATCGGGCAGCGCGTAGATCGGGACCTTGCGGTCCGACGTCCGCGACGCGAGCAGGTCGGCGAGGCGCTCGCCGTGCTTGTCGAACCACTCCATCGGCACGCGACCCCAGCCGCCGCCCTGGAGCGGGACGACGTCGATGCCGGCCTGCCACGCGCGGAGCGCCGCGCCGACGGAGGCTGCGCGGCCGCCGCTTCCCTCGAGGTCGACGTCGAGGCGATCGCCGTCGATCGTGAGGCGGACGTCGAGCGAGACGGCCTTCGCGTTTGCCTGGGCCGCGGCCTTCGCGTCGCTGCGCAGCCACGAGCCGAGGCCTTGCTGCATCAGGAATGCCTCGCGTCCGGTGAGCTCGACGCGGCGGCCGGGCACGAGGTTCAACTCGTCGCGCAGGCGGTGGACGAGGCGGCGCTCGGCGTCCTCGTCGCGGATCGGCAGCGTGCCCTCGATGTGGACGAACGTCCGGCCGTCGACGCGGGCGCGCGGCGGGTCGCCGTAGACGAGCGTCGGCATCACGATCAGCTTGTCGCCGTCCTGCTCGACGTCGAGCTGCATGCGCGGCTGCTCCTGCTTGCCGACCCGCGGCAGCGCCGTCGCTCGGACGTCGACGGCGATGCGCTGCGCGAGCGCGGGCAGCGTCTTGCCCATGAGCTCGGGGATCGCGGCACGCGGGACCTCGAACGTCTGCGGCAGCTTGTCGAAGCGCGTGCCGCCGAGATCGATCGCGCCGATCGGGCGAAGCACGTCGTCGATCGTGCGCACGACACCGACGGCGACGACGTCGCGGACGATCTCGTCGCGCACGATGCGGACGCGCACGCCATCTGCCGTGTCCTCGACGACGGCGCGCGGGAGCACCGGCTCGCCGCTCGTCTTGATCGGATCGCCGCGCCAGCGCACGTCGCGCGCCTCGGCGAGGATCTCGAGCAGGCGATCGACCTTCTCGCCGGAGACGACGGTGCGCACGCCGAGCACCTGATCGGCGAGCAGGTCTGCCTCGATCGTCGCGATGTGCGAGGCCTTGCCGGTGCCGACGAGCGTCATCAGCGACTGCGTCAGCGGCTGGTTGTTGCCGTCGCGGACGAGCATGCGCTCGACCTTGACGCCGCCCGGGTCGGGCTCGAGCAGGTAGCGCACCGTCGCGCCGGCGTTCGTGCTCGTCGGCAGCGCGCCTCCGGCTTTTTCGGTCGCGAGGACCGCGGCGACGACGTGCGAGCAGACCGGCTCCTTGCTCGTGCAGTTGCACTGCCACTCGCCGTTCTTCGGGTCGAGCACGACCTCGAACGGCGTCGGACGACCCGGCACGCGGACCTCGAGCTCGATCTCGTCTCCCGACCGGCCACGTCCCGTGACGCGACCTTCGCGCGCGAGCGTGACGCCCTGCGACCAGGTGCGTTCCGTCGCGTCCTCTTTCACTGCTTCTCGGAGACTCATCGAACAGCCGTAGACAGGCCTTTATAGCCGCCAACCACGCAAAGCCAAAGGCTGTGGTACGGTCGCGAGCGCATGGAGCGTGGCGACGAGGCCGAGGACATCGCGCTCGTCGCCGCGATGGCCGAGGGCGACCGAGGGGCACTCGCCCGGCTCTACGAACGACACGCGGGGGTCCTCCTCGCGGTCGCGCTCCGTATCGTCCGCGAGCGCCGCGAGGCCGAGGATCTACTACACGACGTGCTGCTCGAAGCCTGGAAACACGCAAAGGATTTCGATCCGAAGCGCGGTCGGGTTCGTACCTGGCTGGCGATTCGTATGCGCTCGCGCGCCCTCGACCTCCAGAAGTCCGCCCGCGTCTCTCGCAATGCCGGAGACGCCGGGCTCGAGATCGTCGTCGACGAGTCGGAGCGCACTAGCCCCGACCACGCGCGCGTCCGCAGCGCGCTCGCCGAGCTCGGCGAGGACCAGCGCACGGTCGTCGAGCTCGCGTACTTCGAGGGCCTCTCGTGCTCGGAGATCGCCGCGAAGATCGCGGTACCGATCGGCACCGTGAAGTCGCGCCTCGCGGCCGGCCTCAGGCGGCTGCGCGACGGACTGGCCGGAGGTGGGCGATGAGCGACATCCGCGAGCTGCTCCCGCTCTACGCGCTCGGCGTGCTCGAGCCGGCCGAGGCCGCCGAGGTCGAGCGCGCCGTCGAGGGAGATCGTGCGCTTGCCGCCGAGCTCGACTCCTACTACTCGCTCGTCGCACCCATCGAGCCGGCGGCGGACGTGAAGGCGCGCCTGCTCGCGTCCGTCGGTGGCGGCCGGTTCGAGAAGCTGGCGAGCCGGATCGCACAGCTGTTCGACGTCACGATCGACCGCGCGCGCGAGCTGCTCGGTCTCGTCGAGCGCGATGCATCCTGGGAGCATCCGATCCCCGGAATCAGTCTGATCCATTTCGCTGGCGGCCCCGCCTGTAGTGCAGCCGACTGCGGTTTCGTTCGCATCGCGCCTGGCTGTACGTTCCCGTGGCATACGCACCGCGGCGAAGAAGTGAATGTGATCCTCAGCGGAACGCTGCGCGATCACTCGGGCAAGTTGCTTCGGCCCGGCGACGAGCTGGTCCAACCTGCCGGCACGCAGCACGATCTCTCCGCGGGAGACGAAGAGGTGATCTACGTAGCCCGCGCGGTCGACGGCATCGAAGTCGGCCCGCCCCGATAGGCGAACAAAAGCGCCGAGCGTAGTATGAGCGCATGGCGATCGATGCAGGTCTCCGGGTGGTCGGGACGATCCTGACCATCGAGCTGCATACGCTCGTCGCTCGCTTCGAGCACGTCACGAGTCGCCAGGTCGCGAAGATCCAGCTCGACATCGAGCGCGCCCTCGACGAGGACGGCGAGGAGCTCGACGTGAAGAACCTCGCCGATCTGCAGTTCCAGGGACCGGCCGAGCTCGTGCCGCGATTCTCCGCCGGCGATCGCGTGCAGATCGTGACGAGCCCCGAGTCGAGCCTGCAGATCTCGAGCATTCGCCCCGCGCCGCTGTCCTAGACGAGCGCGCGCACGAGCCCGGCGACGGCGAACGCGGCGAGGACGACGAGCGCGATCCTCGGCAGCACGCGCGTCACGCGATGCTGCGGAGGGAGACTCGCGATGACGCGCGCGAGCGCCGCGAACCACACCGCCGACCCGATGCCGACGCCGACCGCGAGCACGATCGCCGCGGTGCGCGGGATCGTCGGCCACACCGCGCCGGCGACCGCGATCCACGCGGCGAGCGCGGCGGGATTGGGCAACGTCAGGAGCAGCCCGGTGACGATGCCGTAGCGGCCGGGCGCCCGCGCCGCGGGCCGGTCTCGCATGCGCCACGCGACCACCGCGTAGCCGCCGACGACGAGTGCCGCGACGATCGACAGCACGCGAGTTGCCGACGGATAGCGCGACAGCACGTGGCCGACCGAGGCAAACGCGATCGCCGCGTGGACGGAGTCCGCGAGCGCGCCGCCGATACCGATGCCGGTCGCGAAGCGCGTGCGGCCGCGCGTCGCCGCGTCGACGATCGCCACGTTGACGACCCCGAGCGGCATGCCGGTGACGACCCCGAGCGAGAGTCCGAGCCCGGCGGCAGCCGCCAGCTCGGACGCGCTCACCACTCGATCGTATCCTGCTCGGTGTCGCGGCCGCCGATGATCGTGATCATGAACTCGCGCGCCTTCTTGCCCTTGGTCACGGCCTTGACCTTGTGCGGGCCGGGCGCGAGCGGCAGGCGCTTCATCGGCGTCTCGCCGTAGCGCACGTTGTCGACGTAGATCGTCGTCTTCGCGGTCGCGTCGATCGTGAAGAACCCGAACTTCGACAGCGCGACGATATCCTCTTTGCTGATCTCCTCGGCGTCGGGCGGCGCGACCGGCGCGACGCGCTTCACCGACGCGTCGGCGGGTGCCGGCGTGACGACCTTCGTGTCCTCGCCCTTGCTCGTCGCGCGCGTGAACATGAAGATGCCGACGCCGAGCACGGCGATCGCGAGGATCGCGATGAAGATGTTGCGCAGCGACTTCCAGCGGTGCGACGACAGCAGATCGGTCCCGCCCTCGGCCATCCACGCGTCGGCGCCGACGTTCTCGCTGAGATCGAGCACGTTCTCGAGATCGGGCAGCGTCACGCGACCGGTCTGGTGCTGCTGGACGATCATCGACGGCACGCCGACCTCGCCGGTCCCGGGCGACGCGGTCATCGAGCCGGTCGGACGCTTGATCCGCGACGGCGTCGCGTGGTGCATCTCGCCGCTTGCCGCGAGCTGCGGCGGGCGCTGCGGGATCGGCGGCGGCGTCGGCCGCGGCGTTCCCGACGGGCCGATCGAGATCGGCGCCGCATTCGGATCGTCTGCGGCCTTCAGGATCTCGTCGCGCGACGCCATCTCGTCGCCGAAGTCGGTGAACAGCAGGCGCGCGAGCTCGGCCGGCGACGCGGGACCGCCGATCGTCGCCACCGAGTTCTTGATCGCGTTGCCGAAGCCCTGTGCCGTATCGAACCGGCCGGCCGGATCGCGAGCCATCGCCTGGACGAGCGCGGCGCGCATGCCGGGCGGCATGTCGGGACGACGATCACGGATGTCCGGAATCGCCTCCTCCGTGATCGCCTTGAACGTCAGGAAGTCGGAGTCGCGATGGAACAGCCGCTTGATCGCGAGCATCTCGTACATCACGACGCCGAGCGCGAAGATGTCGCTGCGGCGGTCGAGCGGCTTGCCGAGGATCTGCTCGGGGCTCATGTACGCGTTCTTGCCCTTCACCGTGCCGGTGCGCGTGCGCGAGTTCGCGCCGCGGGCCTTCGCGATGCCGAAATCGAGGAGCTTCACGGTGCCGTCGGAGGTCACCATGATGTTCGGCGGCGACACGTCGCGGTGGACGACGCCGAGCAGGGCGCCGCTGCCGTCGCGCGCCTCGTGCGCGGAGTGCAGGCCCTCGCATGCCTGGCAGATGATGCCGGCGACGATGCGGTAGTCGAGCATCTTCGATGCCTTCGACAGCTTCGTCATCATCCGCGACAGAGGCACCCCGTGGAGGTACTCCATCGCGATGAACCACGTGCCGGCGAACTGCCCGAACGAGAGCACGTTGCAGACGTTGCGGTGGACGAGCTTGGCAGCGAGGTCCGCCTCGTCGCGGAACATCGTCACGAAGTGATCGTCCTCGGCGAGGTGCGGGAGGATCCGCTTGAGGACCATCAGATCCTTCGAGCCGATCGGTGACGACGAGGGTCGCGCGAGATAGATCTCCGCCATGCCGCCGGTCGCGAGTTTCGCGAGCAGCTGATAGCTGCCGAAATCACGAGCGTCGCGCGGGACCAGTGTCCCCGCCGGAATCGTCACGCGACTATTATAGCCCGAGGAATATCCCGGATTTAAGGGCGACCTCGACAAACTCGGCGGTCGAGCCACCCCTGGGTACAGGCGGCGGCACCGGCAGCGAACGCTCGAATTCGTCGACGAATGCCGCTCTCGACCCGCCCGGCAGCAGGGAGATATTTACCGACACCGTGCCAGCGTCCCGGCGATCCCGGGCGGCCTCGTACATTGCCTGGGTCTCCAGTTAATGAAGGGACCGGTGGACGAAGCCCGGCGAGCATCGACAAGATGGGCGACCGATCGCGTCATGAATCGCTTCCGTCATGATCGGGTCACGTTCACCGCAGAACCGTGCACAGATGCTGCTCCAACGCTGACCACCTGACAGGGCTGCAGGCGGCACCTTGATCGTCATGCAGTCAGCCGACTTCACGGGTGAACAAGCGGATCGCCCACGCTGGGTCGAGAACGTCCCGTTCTGGAGCGTTCACGTCGCCGCGGTCGTCGGAGCCATCGTGGTGGGTTGGAGCTGGGCGGCGTTTGCATGGCTCCTCGGCAGCTACGCGGTCCGCATGTTCGCGATCACCGCGGGCTATCACCGGTACTTCTCGCATCGCACGTTCAAGACGAGCCGTGCCTTCCAGTTCTTCCTCGCGGTCCTCGGGATCACGGCGCTGCAGCAGGGCCCCCTCTGGTGGGCCGCGCATCACCGCCGCCATCACAAGTACAGCGACATGCCCGAGGACATTCACTCGCCCCGGCAGCGCGGCTTCGTGTGGTCGCACATGCAGTGGATCCTCGCGAAGCGCCACAAGGCGACCGACTACGATCGGATCAAGGACTTCGCGAAGTATCCCGAGCTGCGCTTCCTCAACAACAATGATCTGCTGCTCGCGATCCTGTCGGCGGTGATCCTGTTCGCGATCGGCGGCAGCACCGCGCTCATCTGGGGCTTCTTCGTCCCGGGCGTCGCGTGCGGGCACATCACGTTCTGCATCAATTCGCTCGCGCACGTGTGGGGCTCGCGCCGCTACGCGACGACCGACGACTCGCGCAATAACCCACTGCTCGCGATCCTCACGTTCGGCGAGGGCTGGCACAACAACCACCACCACTACCAGCGCAGCGCGCGCCAGGGCTTCTTCTGGTGGGAGGTCGACGTCAGCTACTACGTGCTGAAGAGCCTCGAGAAGCTGCGCCTCGTGTGGGACGTCGAGGGCGTGCCGCGCCACGTCCGCGATCAGGCCGTCGCGCCCGAGCGCGAGCGCGTGAACGAGATCAAGGCCGCCGAGATCAAGGCCGCGGCCTGATCGATGCGCGTCGACATGGGAGCGAATCACCGCTCGTAGTCGCTCGAGGAGCGCATCCTCGAGCTGCAGGACCGCAAGCGCAAGCTCGCCGATGCCGCGCTCAGCGAGACCGGCGGTGCCGCGTCGATCACACGCGACGACCTCCTCGCGCTGCTGTCGTAGCCCTGCTCGCGTCAGCCATCCCCGTCCACCCATGGGAGTCACGCCGGCGAGCGCGTGTTCGCGCATTCTTCACGTCACGCTCGCCAGCGGTGTTCGTTATAACCCGCGCATGGGTCGGCAAATGCTCGGGTTACTCGTGGTCGCGGCGTGCGGTTCCTCCTCGCCTGGACGCTCCTCGCCGGCGACGGCCCCGGAGGCCGGCTCGGCCGCGCCGGCGATTCGCCTCGCACCGTCCTGTCCGACGCAGCGGGCAGCGTGCGGCGAGCTCGCGATCCAGCAAGGTCCGGACCTGGTTCGCGGCCGCAAGCACGGCCTGTTCGTCCTCGGGTCGTCGGTCCTGTGGAGCGATGGCGAGGCGATCGGGATCGACTCGGCATGTCCCGGAGGCCCGCGCCACGTGCTGCCCGACTCCGCCAAGACGACGATCCTGACGGCCGCGACGGCGGGCTCGCTGTCCGTGATCGTCGGGGTCCACACGACCGACGACGGCCGGCGCTATCAGAGCGAGCTCGTGTCGTGGATCGATCGAGGCAGCGGCTTCGTGAAGGCGCCGCCCCTGAGCGATCGCGTGATGACGAACACGCGCGCGCGCGCGGCCGTCAACGCGGCCGGCCGCATCGGCATCGTCTGGTTCGATGGAACCAACAACAGCGACGTGATGTTCACGGTGCTCGAAGAGGACGGCACACCGCGCAGCTCGAAGCTCGGCAGCCTCTCCAGCATCTTCAGCTATCGCGACCTGGCGCTCGTCGCGGTGCCGTCGGGGGGCTGGATGGTCCTCCTCTCGGGCAAGGGCCTGGAGGAGCAGCTGCTCGCGCTGCGGATCGATGCGAACGGATCGGTGGCGAGCGGGCAGGGCCGAGGGTTCGGCGTCGAGGTCTTCAGGCAGCCGTACGGTCGCCTGGCCGTCACCTGGGATGGCACCGCGGTCGCGATTGCCGCCGAGTGGGGAGACTACGGTCGGCCGGCATACTCGCCGTCCGGGTCCTGTCGAGGCTGCGGCGTCATGCACATGAACGCCGTGCCAGATACCCACGAGATCCGGTTCGTCCGCATCGACGAGACGGCGAAGCCCCTCGCGCCGGCGGTCACGTTCTCGCGCGAAGACGACCTCATCTACCCGGCGAGCCTCCTGTTCGTCGACGGCGCGTACGTGCTCGCCGGCGAGGAGGGCTTCTCGGCGAACGCACCCGCGAGCTCGCGAACCAAGCCGCGCGTGTTGCGCTTCGACGTGAAGGGCCGCGTCACGGGTCGCGCCTCGCTCGGCGAGGTGGCGCAGACCTACCTCGGGCTCGCCCTGGAGGGCGACACGATCCGCGGTGCGATGACCGAGAACGAGGATGGGGTCCGTCCGTTCACCGTGTCCTGCGCGACGGCACGGTAGCTAGCCGGCGACCGGCGGTGGCTTGACGATGTAGTCGAAGAAGTCGCTCGGCTCGCCGGTCTTGCCGTCCATCGCGGCGCGCGCGACGTTGAACATCTCGCGCGCCGTCACGTAGTGCAGCTTGTCGCCGCGCTGCTTGTAGCGCTGCAACGCCTCGTGCATCTCCCGGCCACCGTCGCCGAGTAACGACGCCGCGGTCTTCTCGATCGCGCCGTGGGTGTGGACCTTCACGAACACCCACTCGGGTCGTCCCTCGACGTGAATGCCCTGATCGACCCAGGTGTCGACGCGCTCGGCGGTCGGCGGATCGTTGCCGGTCAGCGCCCCGTTCTCGAGGCGGATGCCGAGCGTGCCCTTGCGCGCGAACGCGAGCGGGCCGGTGATCAGGAGCAGGCGATCGTCGTACGCGGCGCCGACCTTCGCGCGCTCGCCTTGCTCGTAGCTGCGGCGCTTCGTCAGATCGCCGACCGGCCAGTAGATCTGGTTGACCTTGTCGGGCTGGCACGGGTCGGGCGCCGACGGGAACGTGAGGTCGACGTAGCAGCCGAGCTCGTGCAGCATCACGAGCTCGTCGTCGACGCCGCACCACTTTCCGTCGGGGCGGCCGTTCGCGAGGCTCCAGTTGCCGTGGATGAACGCCCACTGGTAGCCCCCGTCCTTTCGAGACAGATGGCCATGCTCGGCAAACGTGTCGAGATGCTCCTGGATGCGCGGCGCCAGCGTGTGCGCGGTGTCCCCGTCGTGATGGAGGTGGAACTCGACCTCGCCAAACCCCGCGCGCACGAGCTTCGCGAGCTGATCGAGGTAGTGCGGCTTGTACTCCTCGCCCGGGAAGAACCAGCCGTGTCGAGGCGGGCGCCCGTCGCTATCCCGGAACTCACCGAGCGCGGGGTAGCGATCGGCCCACACGTCGACGCGATCGCGTGCGACGTCGTCGGGAGCGCGGCCCCAATGTGGTTCGTAGTGATCGCACAGCGCGAACAGGATGTGTCGCGGACCGCCCGGCTGTGGCGTGCGCGCACGCCGCACGAGGTGGCGTGCGTAATCGGGCAGCCACTGGTGGAGGTTCTTTTTGCGGAGACGTGTCAGCACGGGCCCTCGATGTTAAACAGATACGTCGTCATGGATCTCTACGGTCCGCTGCTCGCGAAAGCTCTGTTCCCCGCATTCGAGGCAGCGCGTGGAAGACCCACCGTGCCTCTCCTCCGGTACCTGCAAGGGACCGAACGCTGGTCGCTCGAGGCGCTCCGCGATCTGCAGACGGGCATGCTGCGGCGTCTCTTGCGGCATGCATACCAACACACCGCGTACTACCGCGAAGCGATGGACGAGCGTGGGTTGCGGCCGGAAGACTTCGAATCGGTCGACGATATCGCGCGGATGCCGCTTCTGGATCGGGATACGGTGCGCGCCACGATGGACGCGCGCCTCGCGGGAGCCCCGCCGGGTGTCGCGATCAAGAAATCGACGAGCGGGACGACCGGCGAGCCTGTCGTCGTGAAGTACAACCACGAGTCGCGACACTGGCGCGACGCGACCCGGTTGCGCGGCTACGGCTGGGCCGGCTGGCAGCTCGGCCAGCGCACGATGCACTACTGGGGCTTCGGCCCGCCCGCGAAGACGTGGACCCACCGCCAGAAGATCGCGCTCGATCGGATGATCAAGCGCGATCTGTTCGTCGACTGCACGCCGCGCGGCGAGGAAGCGCTGCGCGCCGCGGTCGATCACGTGCGACGGTTCGAGCCGCAGGCGATGGTCGCGTACGCGGCCGGCGCGGCGGCGCTCGCGCACTTCATCAACGACCAGAAGCTGCGGACGTGGACGAAGTCGTTCCCCGTCCTCGTCGGCGCCGAGCGCCTGTGGCCGCACGATCGCGCCGCGATCCAGGAGGCGTTCGGTCCCGCATTCGAGACGTACGGCTGCCGCGAGGTGATGCTGATCTCGTCCGAGTGCGAGGCACATGCGGGCATGCACACCTCGATGGAGACGATGATCGTCGAGGTCGTCGTCCGCGAGGCCGACGGCACGATGCGGCCCGCGCGGCCGGGCGAGACCGGCGAGGTCGTGATCACCGACCTCCACAACCTCGCGTGCCCGATGATCCGGTACGTCAACGGCGATCTCGCCGTCGCGCACGAGCCGGCGGTGTGCTCGTGCGGCCGCAGCCTGACGAAGATCGGGCCGATCGAGGGCCGGACGACGGAGACGTTGCGCGACGGCCGCGGCAACGCGGTCGGCGGCCTGGTCTTCAACATCCTGTTCGGCGTGATGGATCAGGTGGCGAAGAAGTTCCAGGTCGTGCAGAGGCTCGACGGCAGCGTCGTGATGAAGGTGGTGCCGACGATCGGCGCGCAGCTGCCCGCCGAGAACAGCAAGGCGATCCACGCGTTCGCGGACAAGTACCTGCCGGGCGCGCCATTCCAGATCGAGTACGTCGACGACATCCCCCTCACGGCGGCGGGCAAGCGCAAGGTGGTCGTCGTGGAGCGACCGGCATGAGCGACCTCTACGGCCAGCTCCTCTCGAAGGCGCTCTTCCCGGCATTCGAAGCGGTGCGCGGCCGGCCGACGGTCCCGCTGCTTCGCTACCTCGAGGAGACGCAGACGTGGTCGCCGGCGCAGCTCCGCGAGCTGCAGACGGGCCTCCTGCGCCGGCTCGTTCGCCACGCGTACCGCCACACCAGCTACTACCGGCGCGTGATGGACGAGCGCGGGTTCCGCGCCGAGGACATCATGTCCCCCGAGGATCTCGGGAAGCTGCCGCTGCTCGATCGGCCGACGCTGCGCGCGACGATGATCGATCGCACGGCGAACGCGCCGCCGGCGGCGGTGATCCGCAAGGTGACGAGCGGATCGAGCGGCCAGCCGGTCGAGGTGCTCTACAACGCGGAGTCCCGGCACTGGCGCGACGCGATCCGCATGCGCGGCTACGGCTGGGGCGGCTATCGCCTCGGCAACCGCACGCTGCACTACTGGGGCTTCGTGCCGCTGTCGTCGGCGACGTGGTGGAAGCGAACCAAGATCATCGCCGACCGGCTGTTCAAGCGCGACGTGTTCATCGACTGCACGCCGCGCGGAGAAGACGCGCTGATGGCGGTCGTCGACCAGATCCGCGAGTTCAAGCCCCAGTCGATCATCGCGTACGCGAGCGGCGCCGGCGCCCTCGCGAGGTTCATCAACGATCGCGGGCTTCGCGACTGGGACAACATCCCGGTGCTCACCGGCGCCGAGGGGCTCTTGCCGCACGACCGCGCCGAGATCGACAAGGCCTTCGGCGCCGCGTTCGATACCTACGGGTGCCGCGAGGTGATGCTGATGGCGTCCGAGTGCGAGGCACACGACGGCCTGCACACGTCGATGGAGAACATGCTCGTCGAGGTCGTCGTCCGCCAGCGCGATGGCAGCGTCCGCCCGGCAAAGCCCGGCGAGACCGGCGAGGTCGTGATCACCGACCTCCACAACCTGGCCTGCCCGATGATCCGGTACGTCAACGGTGACCTGGCCGTTGCAGGCGGCGACGAGGTCTGCAGGTGCGGCAAGGGCCTCGTGCGCATCAAGGGCGTGCAGGGCCGCGTCACCGAGACGATGTACGACGGCAAGGGAAATGCCGTCGGTGGCCTCGTGTTCAACATCCTGTTCTCGACGATCGGCAACGTCGCGCGCAGCTTCCAGGTGCATCAGCGCGCCGACGGCAGCGTCATCTTCAAGGTCGTGCCGTTCGAGGGCCGGCAGCTGCCGGGCCATGCCGAGCAGATCCTGCGCTCGCACGCCGAGCGCTACCTGCCCGGTGCGCCATTCTCGATCGAGGTCGTCGACGAGATTCCTCTGACCTCCGCCGGCAAGCGCCGCGTCGTCGTCTGCGAGATGAAACCGGGGTAGCCTCCCCCGGTGCGCGTTCCGCTCGTGATCGTGACCGGCTTCCTCGGCTCGGGGAAGACGACGCTCGTCAATCGCCTGCTCGCGAGACGCGCGGCCCGCGACGAGGGCTCCACATCGCGCTCCGCACCCAAGCTGGGCATCGTGGTGAACGAGCTCGGTGAGGTCGGCATCGACGGCGCGCTGCTCGGCAGCGATGCGGCACGCCAGATCGAGCTGCCCGGCGGCTGCGTCTGCTGCGTGCTCGGCGACGAGCTCGACAAGACGCTGCTCGATCTGCTCGCGACCAATCCCGATCTCGAGGCGATCGTGCTCGAGACGACCGGCGTCGCCGAGCCGCTGCCGATCGCGTGGGCGCTGCAGCGCGAGCCGGTGGCGTCGAAGGTTCGCCTCGCCGCGGTCGTGACGCTCGTCGACGCGACGAACTTCCTCGCGTCGCGCGCGGTGACCGATGCCGTCGATGCGCAGGTCGCGTACGCGGACGTCTTGCTCGTGACGAAATCCCAGCTCGGTGATGCGGGTCCAGCGATCGCGGCCGCCCAGGCGATCGCGCCCAGGGCGCTCGTTCGCGTCGGTTCGACGGACGATCACGCCGAGTGGCTCGAGCAGACACTCGCCGATCCCGACGTCGAGCACGTGCCGGCGCACGGCCACGTGCACGACGACAGCTGTCGGCATACCGACAGTCATGTGCATGGGGTCGACACCACATATCTGACGGTCGAGAGCCCCCTCGATCTCGAAGAACTGGAGGATCAGCTCGCCGAGCTGCCCGCCAACTACGTGAGGATCAAGGGAATCGTCAGGGCTGACGACGGCGCATGGTTTGCCGTTCACCGTGTAGGTCTTCGGGTCTCGTCGGAACCAGTCCGGAAACCAGACGCTTATCTCGGTGAGAACGGGCGCATCGTGGCACTCGGCACAGACCTCGCGTCCGAGAAACTGGCGCGCTGCCTCGACGCGGCATACGTGAGAACCTAAGGGGGTGGGCCCAGGGGGCTGGGCATCCACCTTGCTAGCTCAGTCGTGGACGCCATGTTGGCCCGTCGTGTCGGACTCTGCCTCGTCGTGATCGTTGCCGCATGCGGCCGCGACAAGATCGAGGTGAGCAAGACTCCCGGCGCCGATTACAAGCACTCGGCGCTCGTCACGGCGGTCGACAAGTTCGTCGCCGCCGGGCGCACGCCCGATGCCTACGCCGACCTCGCGCAGACGGTCGCGATCCTGCGCCCGCAGATGGATCGCACCGTCGGCAAGGAGGCCGAGCTCAAGATGATCGTGCTCGCGCTCGGCCCCGTCCAGGCGCAGCAGGGCAAGTCGATCAAGGAGCGCATCGACAAGCTCGCGCTCACCGTCTGGCCGACGCTGCTCGCGCCGCCGATCGCCGCCGACACGCTGCTCGCGGTGCGCGATGCGAAGTCGCCCGAGCTCGCGCCGAAACCCGGCGAGAGCCCCGACGACTACATGGTCCGGCTCTGCGGCGATCCGCTCGCGCGCGAGTGCAAGTCGATCGTCCCCGAGATGCAGGGTGCGATCATCGAGGCGCTCGCGATCCGCCGCGCGACCGAACGCGCGCGCACCTCGGTCGCCGAGTGCCTGCCGTGCAAGACCGATCCGGGCTGGCATCAGGCGGTGCTCGCGTGGGAGAGCCTCGATCGCGTCGCCGCCGATCAGACGGTCGACATCGAGCGCGCCGCCGATCCCGACAACTGGCCGGTCGCCGGCGCCGCCGCCGAGGACGACCCGGGCCTGCCGGAGGCCACGCTGTCGACCCGCGGCGAGCTCGTCGTCGGCGGCCGCAGCTACGGCCCGAACCAGCAGCGCATCGACGTGCTCCGCGAGCTGCGCGGCGACTCGAACCTGATCTCGCTGCACCTGCACCCCGACACGACGCTCGCTCAAGCACGCGCGGTCCTCGTCGATGCGCGCAAGGCCGGCGCGACCCGAGTCGCCGTCATCGCGCGCGAGCCGTTCTATCCCTATCGCCGCAAGGTGTACTGGGTCGCCGACGGCTATGGCCTGCGCGCGAACCTGCGTCCGACCGACTCGCTGCAGCTGCTGCTCCATGCCATCGATGACGTTGCGGGCCCCGGCACCGTCGCGCGTGTAGACTGAAGACGTGGACGACCGGCACCTCGCACTGCGCGCCGACCTGGTGCGGACCCGCGAGCGAGCAGGCACGACCTGCCAGCGCGGCATCCTGCTCGTCGCGCTCATCCCGCTCGTCCTCGGCGCGTCGGTGATCGCCGCGTTCCTGCTCGGCCCGGTCGCCGGCCTGCTCCTGTTCCTGCTCGCGGGCATCTACACCCTGGTCGGTGGGCTCGCCGGGATGGGCCTGTTCGTCGTCGGCATCGTCGATCGCCGGCACAGCACGCAGGAGCTGAAGGCCCTCGACGCGCTGCGCATGCTGCCCGCCGCACGCGTCGTCAGGCGCTAGGCTGGCGGCGTGGACGATCGACGCGCCGAGCTCGTGCGACTGCAGCGTGACGCGCGCACGGCGATCCGCCGTGGCGGCGGCCTCGTCGCGTTCGTGCCGGTTGTCCTCGGCGCCGCTACCTGGTGTGTGCTGTCGCTGGGCCCGATCCTCGGCGCGGTCACGGGCGTGTTCGCCATGCTCTACACGTTCGTCGGAGGCCTGGCGGGCATCTTCATGTTCGGCGAAGGCGTCTCGGACCTGCGCCGGAGCCGCCGCGCACTCGCGGTCCTCGCGGAGCGTCATCAGCTCCCCGAGGCGCGCGTCGTGAAGAGCTAGCCCGCGCTCTCGGACTTCTTGATGCGGTCGCGGTGCGCGAACGAGGCCCTCGCGAAATCGCGGTTGGCCTTCGCCATCACGTCACGCGGAATCTCCTTCGGGCAGGCTGCCTCGCACTCGTAGTGGTTCGAGCAGTTGCCGAAGCCCGCGGCGTCCATCGCGTTGATCATCGACTGGGTGCGGTGCATGCGCTCCGGCTGACCCTGCGGCAGGTTGTGCAGGTGCGCGAGCTTTGCCGCGACGTACAGCATGGCCGAGCCGTTCGGGCAGGCGGCGACGCACGCGCCGCAGCCGATGCACGCGGCGGCATCCATCGCGCGATCCGCGTCTTCCTTCGGGATCAGGATGTCGTTGGCGTCGCGGGCCGAGCCCGTGTTCGCGGTGATGAAGCCGCCGGCGGCGATCACCCGGTCGAACGGCGAGCGGTCGACACAGAGGTCCTTGATCACCGGGAACGCAGACGCGCGCCACGGCTCGATCCAGATCTCGTCCTCGTCGTTGAAGAACCGCATGTGCAGCTGGCACACCGTCGTCGCGCGCTTCCCGCCGTGCGCCTTGCCGTTGATCATCAGCGAGCACATGCCGCAGATGCCTTCGCGGCAGTCGTGGTCGAACGCGACCGGCTCTTCGCCCTTCGCGATCAGCTGCTCGTTGAGAATGTCGAGCATCTCGAGGAACGAGGCGTGCGTCGACACGTCGGTCACGCGGTACTTCACGAAGGCGCCCTTGGACTTCTGGTCCTTCTGTCGCCAGACGTGGAGCGTCAGGTTCAGGTTCTTGTCGCTCACTTGTCCCTCGGGGATGCATTCGGTCCAAGGTGCTCGTGGTCGCAAGCGACCACTCGATGATCGATCGACCTCATTTATCCCTCGGGGATGCATTCGGTCCAAGGTGCTCGTGGTCGCAAGCGACCACTCGATGATCGATCGACCTCATTTATAACTCCGAGTGGCGAGCTTGACGTTCTCGAACACCAGAGGCTCGGTGTGGCGCGTCGGGGTCTCACCGTACTCCCAGACCGCGGCGTGACAGAAGTTCGCGTCGTCGCGCTTCGCTTCGCCTTCGACCTGATGCTCGACGCGGAAGTGACCGCCGCAGCTCTCCTCGCGGACGAGGGCGTCGCGGCACAACAGCTCGGCAAACTCGAGGAAGTCAGCGACGCGGCCGGCCTTCTCGAGAGACTGGTTGAACGAGTCGCGCTCGCCAAGGATCGAGACGTCGCGCCAGAACTGCTCTCGCAGGGCGGGGATCTTCGCGAGCGCGTCCTCGAGCGAGGCCTTCGAGCGCGCCATGCCGCAGTCCTCCCACATGATCGTGCCGAGCTCCTTGTGGAAGGAGTCGACCGAGCGCTTGCCGCTTCCGCTCATCAGCCGGTCGAGGCGCTGCTTCACCTCGGCCTCGATCGACGTGAACGCCGCGCTCTTCGCGTCGACGAGCGACGTCGCCGGGACGCCGGCGAGGTAGTTGCCGATCGTGTGCGAGATGATGAAGTAGCCATCGGCGAGTCCCTGCATCAGCGCGCTCGCGCCGAGGCGGTTCGCGCCGTGATCCGAGAAGTTCGCCTCGCCGAGGCAGAACAGGCCGGGGATCGTCGTCTGGAGGTTGTAGTCCACCCAGAGGCCGCCCATCGTGTAGTGGACGGCCGGGTAGATGCGCATCGGCACGCGATACGGATTCTCGCCGGTGATCCGCTCGTACATGTCGAACAGGTTTCCGTACTTCTCGCTGATGCGGCTCTCGCCGTCTCGCTTGATCGCGTCGCGGAAGTCGAGGTACACGCCGCGGCCGCCGGGACCGACGCCACGGCCGTCGTCGCACTGCTCCTTCGCGGCGCGCGAGGCGATGTCGCGCGGCGACAGGTTGCCGAAGCTCGGGTACTTGCGCTCGAGGTAGTAGTCGCGGTCGCTATCGGCGATCTGGTCGGGATGCTTCGCGATGTCCTCGACGCGCTTCGGCACCCAGACGCGGCCGTCGTTGCGCAGCGACTCGGACATGAGCGTCAGCTTGCTCTGGTAGTCACCCGAGACCGGGATGCACGTCGGGTGGATCTGCGTGAAGCACGGGTTCGCGAACCCGGCGCCGCGCTTGTAGGCGCGGAACGACGCGGTGACGTTGCTGCCCTTCGCGTTCGTCGACAGGTAGAACACGTTGCCGTAGCCGCCGGTCGCGAGGACGACCGCATGCGCGGAGTGCGACGAGATCGCGCCCGTGATGAGGTCGCGGACGACGATGCCGACCGCACGGCCGTTCTCGACGACGACGTCGAGGAGCTCCGTGCGCGGGAACATCTTGACCTTGCCGACGCCGATCTGGCGCTCGAGCGCGCTGTACACGCCGAGCAGCAGCTGCTGGCCGGTCTGGCCGCGCGCGTAGAACGTGCGCGACACCTGGGCGCCGCCGAAGCTACGGTTGGCGAGGGTGCCGCCGTACTCGCGCGCGAACGGCACGCCCATCGCGGTGCACTGGTCGATGATGTTGACCGACACCTCGGCGAGGCGATGCACGTTGGCCTCGCGCGACCGGAAGTCGCCGCCCTTGACGGTGTCGTAGAACAGGCGGTGAACCGAGTCGCCGTCGTTCTGGTAGTTCTTCGCGGCGTTGATGCCGCCCTGCGCGGCGATCGAGTGCGCGCGGCGCGGCGAGTCGTGGAACGAGAACGCTCGGACGTCGTAGCC
>JAEWJO010000128.1 GCA_023386455.1 Pseudomonadota bacterium
TCGCTCGACAGCCTGATCGTCGATGCGCAGGACAAGCTGGCCGAGTCCACCGGTCGCTTCGAACGTGCGCTCGCGACGCTCGCCGCGATCGCCGCGCGCGACGGTCAGCGCGCGATCGAGCGCCAGCGCCTGACCGCGTGCCTCGCGACAGCCGCTACGAGCGCGAAGGCGGCCCAGGCAAGCTGGCGCGCCCAGCTCGCGGCGCTCGGCGAGCTGCTGCTCGTCGACGATCCCGCGAGCGATGCGGCGAAGCAGCTCGCCGACGACCGGATCGCGGGCGCGCGACACAAGCTCGACGCGGCGCGCACGGCACGCCATCAGGCCGAGGCGATCGCGAAGGCCGGCGCGGATGCGCAGGCGCTCGTCCAGACCCGCCAGAACGATCTCGAGCAGCACGTGCGCACGGTCGCCGACCTCGACAGGGCGCTCGCCTCGATCGAGGCCGCCGTCGCTCGCGTGCGCGGCGAGCGAGCCGGCAAGGTCGCGCGCGAGGTCGAGCTGCTCGTCGCGATCGATGCGGCGCTGGCGCGATGGATGCGCTCTGCCGACGAGCGAGCCGGTTCAGCAGGGGATGCGGAAGCCGAGCGAGCGGATGCACGCGAGCATGTAGTCGCCGAGCGAGCCGGCGCGCGTGCAGGTAGCTCACCGGAGCGCGCCACCGTCGAGGCCCGTGCGCTCTCGCCGGCCGAGCTGCGTGCGATCGACCAGGCGCGCGGCGCGATCGCGCCCGTGCTCGCGCGTCGCGCGTCTCCGGTGCAGACCCCGGTGAAGAGCAGGGCCCCTCGCGGCAAGGCCGGTGCAGCCGCCGACGCGAACCCCTCGACGGGCGTGGTCGCAGCGGCGGCACCTGACAGCAAGAGCGAGCGGTTGCTCGCTCCGGACGCGCTCGCGCTCCTCGAGCGGTGCCGTCGCACGCTCTCGGATCTCGTCGACGCGTGGACCGCGCACGCCAGCGTGGTTGTCGAGCTCGACGTGACGCTCGCCGACGCGCTCGTCGAGATCGATGGCCTCGCGCGCGACGTCGATCGCGTGGTCACCGAGCACACCGCGCGGCGCGATGCCTCCACCGCGCGCCGCGATACCGTGCGCGACGAGCTGGCGATCGCGGCCGCGCGCCTGGACGATGCCCGGATCGCCGCCGGCTTCGAGCGTGCAGAGCTCCAGCGCCTCCTTGCCGACGATCCCGGCAAGCTCGATACCGTCGGTGCCCAGCTCGATGCGCTCGATCGCGCCGCCGATCGCGCGCGCACGCTCGTCGCCGAGCGCCGCCGTCTCGTCGAGGCCCACGTGGCGGAGCGACCGGGCGCGGCTCGCGGGGACGGACACGGCCCGAGCAACCGACGGCCTGACGAACACGATGCGCGATCGGAGCGGGTGTCCGCGACCTCCGCGATGCTCGATGACCTCGACGTCGATCCGCTCGCCGACGAGGCGCGGCGCGTGCCCGACCTCGCAGCCGCGGTCTCCGCCGCCGACCACCAGGCCGCGTCGCTCGCCGCGTCGCTCGCCGCCGATGCCGATGCGCAGCGCCGCCGGGCGGAGGCGCTCGCCGAGCACGCCGCGGCCGAGCGTGCGGCCGAGGTCGACCGCGTCCTCGGCCAGGTGATCGGCTCGCACGACGGCAAGCTGTTCCGCAGCTTCGCGCAGAGCCTGACGCTCGACGGCCTGCTCGCGGTCGCGAACTCGCACCTCGAGGAGCTCGCGCCGCGGTATCAGCTCGAGCGCGTCCCCAAGCACGACCTCGAGCTGCAGGTGATCGATCGCGACCTCGGCGACGAGATCCGCTCGGTGCAGACGCTGTCGGGCGGGGAGAGCTTCCTCGTGTCGCTCGCGCTCGCGCTCGGCCTGTCGTCGATGTCGGCACACGACGTCCGCGTGCGGACGCTGCTGATCGACGAGGGCTTCGGCACGCTCGATCCCGCGACGCTCGACTCCGCGCTCGCCGTGCTCGATGCGCTGCAGGCGACCGGGCGCCAGGTCGGCGTGATCTCGCACGTGCCGGCGCTCGTCGAGCGCGTCGGTGCGCACGTCCGGGTGTCGCCGAGGGGCGGCGGCCGCAGCGAGGTCGTCGTCGCCCAGGCGTAGGCCGGCGCGCGAACGGCCCGCCGTCCTCAGAGGAGCTCGATCGTCAGCTCCTGGCTCTCGACGCGCCCGCGAAACGCGTGGTCGTTCGACTCGCTCTGCGAGAACCCGTGCGCCGGCGGCGCTTCGAACACGAGCGTGATGCGATAGGTGCCGGGCGAGAGCGCGTAGGACCAGCCGATCGCCGCCGACTGCCCGGCCGGCTGCGTACAGGAGAGCGGCTCGGGGCGCTGCGTGCTGCGACCCGGCATCACGATCTGCCAGCCCTCGGCAACTCCGCAGGGCAACACGGGGCCTGGTCCGGGGGTCACGAGCTGGCCACTGCCATCGACGATGCGCATCGATCGGTTCCACCAGAACGTGAGCGCCAGTGGCGCGCGACTGATGTTCGTGTAGATCGCCGAGAGGGCGAGGTCCTTCACCCGACAGCGCGGTCTCGACGCGACGAGCTCGATCGCCAGAACATCCACGTGGCCAAGGTACCTCGTTCGGGGCCGGTCAGCGCGTGCGAGCCGGGCTCGGCTCGATGAGATCGATGCGGTTGCCGTAGAGATCGAGGAAGACGCCGACGGTGCCGTAGGCCTCGGTGCGCGGGCCCTCGACGAACGTCACGCCGTGCGCGACGAGGCGCGCGTGCGTGTCGGCGAAGCTGTCGGTCTCGACGAACAGGAGCACCGAGCCGCCGGTCTGGTTGCCGACGCGCGCGAGCTGGTCGTCGGTGGTCGCGCGGCGCAGCACGAGCCCGGACGAGCCGGCCTTGATGCGGACCCAGCGCTTGGTTCCGATCATCGCGTCCTCGACGACCTCGAAGCCGAGGATGCCGGCATAGAACGCGAGCGCTTCGTCGTGGTCACGAACGAGCAGGGCGGTATCGGCGAGCCGGAGCACGGCGCGAGCATCGGCCGGAGACGGGTTCGGTGCAACGTCCGCACGGAAGCTCGTATGATCGCCGGTATGCCGCGCATGACGATCGACGAGATCTCGACGCTGATGGACCAGACGTTCCCGGGCTGGCGCAAGCTGTCGTCGATCACGGCGCTCGGCGAGAACGACATCACGCTGACGATGCCGTTTCGCAAGGAGCTCCTGCGCGCCGGCGGGACGATCTCGGGCCCGGCCCTGATGGCGCTCGCCGACAGCGCCGCGTACTACCTGACGCTCGCGCACGCGGGGCCGGTGCCGAGTGCGGCGACCGCGAACCTCGATATTCACTTCCTGTCGCGGCCCAAGCCGGCGGAGATCACCGCCGTCGCGACGATGCTGCGGCTCGGCCGGCGGCTCGCGGTGTCGAAGGTGGATCTGCTCAGCGAGGGTCAGCTCGTCGCGCACGCGACGGTGACGTACGCCCTGCCGTCGAGCTAGGCCTTGCCGACCGGGGTCGGCCAGCGCTCGGCGAGCGCGTGAAGCTCGGGTCCGGTGACGCGCTGGATGATCCACTCCGACTGCGGCTTGGCGCCGAGGCTCCGGTAGAACTCGATCGCCGGCGCGTTCCAGTCGAGCACCGACCACTCGAAGCGGCCGTAGTGGCGCTGCACCGCGATCCGCGCGAGCGCACTCATCAGCGAGGCGCCGACGCCGTTGCCGCGGGCGGCGGGGCGGACGAACAGGTCCTCGAGATAGAGGCCCGGCTTCGCGAGGAACGTCGAGTAGCTCTGGAAGAACAGCGCGAACCCGACGGGCGCTCCGGCGAGCTCGGCGATCAGGACCTCGGCCGCCGGCCGCACACCGAACAGCGTCGTGCGAATCGCCTGCTCGTCCGCAACGACCTCGTGCAGGCGCTTCTCGTACTCGGCGAGGTCCCGGATGAACCCGAGGATCGTCGGAGAATCGGTCGCCTCGGCGAATCGGATCGCGAGGTCGCTGGGTGCGTCGGCCATGGTGGCCGAGTCTAGCGCAGGCGATCGACGATCGCGGTGAAGTCGGGCGGCAGCGGCGCGGAGAGCGAGACGTGCTCGCCGGTGATCGGATGAACGAAGCCGAGCGTCGCGGCGTGGAGGAGCAGGCGCGGCGAATCGATCAGCGTGCCGCGGTAGTCGCGGATGTAGACGGTCTCGCCGACGAGCGGGTGGCCGGACTCGGCGAGGTGGATGCGGATCTGGTGGGTCTTGCCGGTCTCGAGCGTGACGTTGCAGAGCGTCGCGTGTCGGAGCGGCTCGCGGACGGCGACGTGGGTGATCGCGCGCTTGCCGCGCGTCGGGTCGGTCGTCGAGCCGCGGATGCCGTCGCCGCGATCGGTGACGAGGTTCGACTCGATGCGGCCGGCGGCGACGGTGCCGTGCGCGGCGCAGATGTACATGCGCTGCATCGTGTGCGCGCGCAGCTGCGCGGCGAGCCCGACCTCGGCGCGCTTGGTCTTCGCGAACGCGAGCAGGCCCGACGTCGCGCGGTCGATGCGATGGACGACGTGGAGCGCGATCGACGTCGCCGGCTTGCCCATGCGCCGCCAGGCGCCGCGGATGAGGTCCATCGCCGTGCCGGTCTCGCGCTCCTCGTAGGGCACGCTCGAGACGCCCGATGGCTTGTCGATCACGACGACGTGCGGGTCGTCGTAGACGAGCACGCCCTCGCGCTCGGGATCGCGGGGACGCGGCGCGGCCATGCGGAGCTCGACGCGCTGGCCGTTCGCGAGGCGGTGAGCGAGCGAGGTCGTGACCTCGCCGTCGACGAAGACCTTGCCGCTCTCGACGTGGCGCTTCGCGACCGACCACGCGATGTTCGCGTGCGCCTTGACGAACGCCGAGACGGTCATGCCCGTCTCGGCGGGCTCGACGGTCCACGCGCTGGCCTTCGTACTCACGACGGCCCATCGCTTAGCACGGCAGGGATCGATTAGGATGCCGCGATGGCGGGAGGCTTCGACTTCGTGGTCGTCGGCGCCGGTTCCGCGGGCTGCGTGCTCGCGAATCGGCTCAGTGCGGGTGGTCGCAAGGTCTGCGTGATCGAGGCCGGCGGTGCCCAGCACACGTCGTTCAAGGTCCGTGCGCCGGGGATGTACCAGGCGCTGTGGAGCACGCCGCTCGACTGGGCGTTCTCGACGGAGCCGCAGGAGCACTGCGCGAACCGCAAGCACTTCTGGCCGCGCGGCAAGGTGCTCGGCGGTACGAGCTGCCTGAACGCGATGATCTACATCCGCGGCAATCGCGCGAACTACGACGCGTGGGGCATGCCCGGCTGGCGCTACGACGACGTGCTGCCGCACTTCAAGCGGTCCGAGGACAACTCGCGCGGTGCGTCGGAGTATCACGGTGCCGGCGGACCGCTCGCGGTCGGCGACTGCGCTCCGTCGCCGCTCGCGAAGGCGTTCGTGGAGAGCGCTGCCGCGCGCTGCCGCGTGCGCGTCACCGACGACTTCAACGGCGCCGAGCAGGAGGGCGCCGGCTTCTACCAGCTGACGTTCCGCAA
Organism: Pseudomonadota bacterium; assembly: GCA_023386455.1. Classification (GTDB taxonomy): domain Bacteria; phylum Myxococcota_A; class Polyangia; order Haliangiales; family Haliangiaceae; genus JABFXX01. The sequence continues at coordinate 5,485 of JAEWJO010000128.1, forward strand.
GGGCCACCGCGCGAGCACGGCGACCGCGTTTCTCGATCCGGTGCGCCGCCGCGAGAACCTCGTCGTGATGAGCGGCGCGCTCGCGCTCGGCCTCGTCCTCGCCGGTGATCGCGTGACCGGCGTCCGCATCCGCACCGGCGCGGGCGAGCAGGTGATCGAGGGTCGCGAGATCATCGTCGCCGGCGGCGCGCTCGGCTCGCCCCAGCTCCTGCTGCTGTCGGGCGTCGGCCCGGCCGACGAGCTGCGCGCGGTCGGCGTCGAGCCGCGCCACGAGCTGGCCGGCGTCGGCAAGCACCTGCAGGATCACCTGCTGACCGCGGTCGTCCACGAGTCGTCGACGAGTCGTGCGCTGTCGATGGCAAACCTGCTGCTGTGGTCGGCGCGGCACGCGCTGCTCGGTGGCGGTGGTCCGCTCGGTGCCGCGCCCGTCGACGGCGGCGCATTCCTGCGGTCGAGCGCCGCGGCGACGCTGCCGGATCTCCAGTTCCACGTGACGCCGTGGGGCGTGAACCTGCCGACCGACAGCGGCCAGGTGAAGCCGGCGATCGGCAGGCTCGCGTCGCTGTTGCCGGGGCTGATCTATCCGCGCAGCCACGGCGAGGTCCGGCTGCGCAGCGCGGACCCGAGTGCGCCGCCGGCGATCGATCCTCGCTACCTCGCCGACGTCGCTGACCTCGACCACCTCGTCGCCGGCATCCGGCTCGCGCGCGAGATCGCGGCGTCCGGGCCGCTGAAGGACTTGCTCGGTGCCGAGGTCTCGCCGGGCCCCGCGATCGCGAGCGACGATCAGCTGCGCGATCACGTGCGCGCGACCTGCAACACGATCTTTCACCCGACCGGCACGTGCAAGATGGGACCGGCGAGCGATCGCCTCGCGGTCGTCGACGGCGAGCTCCGCGTCCATGGCCTGCGCGGGCTGCGCGTCGCGGATGCGTCGGTGATGCCGAGCATCCCCGGCGGCAACACGAATGCGCCGGTGATCATGATCGCCGAGAAGTGTGCGGACTACGCGCTCGCGTGAGTCAGCGGCCGGTGCCCGACGGCATGCGGCGGCGCAGCGTGTGCGGGTGACTCGATTCCTTCTGCTGGGTCTGCTCGGGCGCGTCGTTCGTCGCGTCCGTCTCGTTCGTCTGCTCGAGCAGCGCGTCGATCGACTCGTCATCGAAGTCGGTCGTCTGCTGCCGGCGCGCGACCTCGGCGAGGAGGCGCGTCGTCATCGGGTCGTCGACGGTCCGCGTCCGCGCCAGGGTTAGTGACGGGTTAGCGTCTGGCACTTCGGTAACGACCTTGCCGGAGCTCTGGGTGAGACCGGCCAGTGTCACGGCATCGAGCTCTCGCGTCTTACGCGAATACCTGTTGTCGCCCTTACCCATATCCCGAGCGTAATAAATCGCGTGGGCCTCCGGAAACCCAAAAATACCCGAATCGGTTGTGCGTCGAGGTGCGAGTGTTTGCCACCCGCAGAAAGCCGCAGGACGTGGCGCAGTTCGCCGCCGGTATCCACAGGGGGCGAGATCGCTCCCGGATGTTGCAGCGTGGTGAAGCCGGGCTCGATCTACAGGTCCCACATCGCCGGCGCGTAGATCGCGCGATGCGCCGTGTTACGAACGGCGAATGGATCGCACCCTGTTCTCCGAAGAGCACAACAGCTTTCGCAAGGCGTTCCGTCAGTTCGTGGAGCGCGAGGTCGTGCCGAACCAGAACCGGTGGCGCGAGCAAGGCCAGGTCGATCGCGAGGTGTGGCGCAAGGCCGGCTCGCAGGGCTTCCTCTGCACGTGGATGGACGAGAAGTACGGCGGCGCCGGCGGCGACTTCGTCTACGCGACGGTCATCATGGAGGAGCTCGCGCGCGCGTACGAGAGCGGCCTCGCGATGAGCCTGCACTCGGACATCATCGTCCCGTACCTCTACTCGTTCGGAAACGAGGAGCAGAAGCAGAAGTGGCTTCCGGGCTGCGCGTCCGGCGAGATCGTGACCGCCCTCGGCATGACCGAGCCCGGCACCGGCTCGGACCTCGCGGCGATCGCGACGACCGCGGTCAAGGACGGCAGCGACTACGTCATCAACGGCAGCAAGACGTTCATCTCGAACGGCCAGCTGTGCGACCTCGTCATCGTCGCCGCGAAGACCGATCCGGATCCCCAGAACGCCCACCGCGGCATCTCGCTGTTCGTCGTCGAGGCGAACCGCAAGGGCTTCACGAAGGGCAAGCGCCTCCACAAGATGGGCATGGCGTCGCAGGACACGAGCGAGCTGTTCTTCGAGGACTGCCGGGTCCCGGCGGCGAACCTGCTCGGCGTCGAGGGCGGCGGCTTCATGATGATGATGCAGAAGCTCCAGCAGGAGCGCCTGTGCGTCGCGATCGGCGCGGTCGCCGGTGCCGAGCAGGTGCTCGCCGACACGATCGCGTACACGAAGGAGCGCAAGGCGTTCGGCAAGCCGATCAGCAAGTTCCAGAACACGCAGTTCAAGCTCGTCGAGTCGCTCGCGAAGGTCGAGGTCGGCCGCGCGTACGTCGACAAGGTCGTCGCCGGCCACGTCGCGGGTCAGCAGCTCGTGAAGGAGTGCTCGATGGCGAAGTTCTGGACGACCGACATGGCGCAGGAGGTGATCGATACCTGCCTGCAGTTCTTCGGCGGCTACGGCTACATGCTCGAGTACCCGGTCACCCGCGCGTTCATGGATGCGCGCGTCCAGCGCATCTACGCCGGCACGAACGAGATCATGAAGGTCATCGTCGCGAAGCAGCTCGGCCTGTAAGGTCAGAAGCGCGGCAGCTCGACGAGCTTGTCCGTGCGCTCGCCGTTCGCCACCGTCATCAGGTACGGCTTGCGACCTTCCTCGCGCACGACCTTCACGTCGAGCTCGTGCTCGCCGAGCGTGACCTTGGCGATGCCTCCGCTGTCGATCCAGCGGATCATGTCGGTGACGTTCGTATCGCCGATCGCCTGCCGCCATCTCAACATCACGATGTTCTCGGCGCGGGTGCCTTCGCCATCGAAGCGCACGTGGGTGATGTAGACCATGACGACAAGCCTCTCAGCAGGGGCTGACACTCACCGATCCAACGCGCGACACCTGCCGGTCATTCGCGGTGCACACCGCCGTGGGCAGGTGCGGCGAAAGCGCCGGTGCTAGGCTCCGCCGCGTGAACACCGCGGTCATCGACATCGGCACCAACACGCTGCTCCTGCTCATCGTCGACGAGAACCTGCGGCGCGTCGTCGATCTCTGTCGGTTTGGCCGGCTCGGCAAGGGGCTCGATGCGAGCGGTCGCCTGGCGACCGAGGCGGTGACGCGCAGCCTCGAGATCTGCCGCGAGTACCGCCAGGTCATGGACCAGCATGGCGTGAGCGCGCCTCGCGTGATCGGGACGCAGGCGCTGCGCGAGGCGGCGAACTCCGCCGAGTTCGTCTCCCCGGCCGAGCAGATCCTCGGTGCCCCGATCGAGGTGATCGGCGGCGCGCGCGAGGCCGAGCTCGCGTTCACGTCGGTCGCGACCGCGTTTCCCGAGCTCGCCGGCACCCGGTTCGTCGTCGTCGACGTCGGCGGCGGCTCGACCGAATTCATCGTCACCGACGGGACCAAGGTCGTCTCCGCCGTCAGCGTGCCGATCGGTGCGGTCCGCATGACCGAGCGCCACCTGCGGTCGGATCCGCCGACCGCGGCCGAGCTCGCGGCGCTCGATGCCGAGATCGACGGCAAGCTCGCCGCCCTCGACCTGCCGCGCGGCATCACCGTGATCGGCACCGCCGGCACGGCGACGACGATGGCCGCGGTCGCGCTCGGTCTCAGCCCGTACGACCCCGACCGGGTGACCGGGTTCGAGATGACGCCGGCGGCGGTCTCCGAGCTGTGCGCGCGGATCGCACGGGCGACGGTGGCCGAGCGCAAGGCGATGGCCGGCATGGAGGCGCAGCGCGCCGACGTGATCGCCGGCGGGATCGCGATCTACGCGCGCATCGTCGCGACGACCGGCTCGCCGAAGCTCGTCACGTGCGACCGGGGAATCCGCTGGGGCCTCGCGTACGAGGTCGCCGGCGCGCGCTCGTAGGGTGAAGCGCGAAGCGCTTCGGGACCCTCCTCGTGCCGGCTTGCCGGCCTAGACCGGGTGGAGCACCGGCGCGAGGTGATACAGCATCAGGTAGACGAGCACGCCGGTCACCGACACGTAGACCCAGATCGGCCACGTGAACTTGACGAGCTTCTTGTGCTTGTCGAACTCGCCGCGCAGCGCGCGCCGTAGCGCGCCGAGCACGAACGGCACGAGCACGACCGCGAACACCATGTGCGAGAACAGGATGACGAGGTAGAGCGTCTTGTCCCAGCCCGCGCCGGGATACTTGTGCGCGCCGGTCGTCGCGAACCGGATGAGATACGAGATCAAGAACACGGTCGACGACGCGAACGCCGTCAGCATGCGCTTCTTGTGGAGCGCTTCGTCGCCGCGTGCGATCGCGACTCGACCGGCGACGAGGAACACGAACGAGGTCAGGTTGAGCGCGGCGTTGATCGCAGGATGGATCTCGCTCACCTGCATGGTCAGGCCTGACCGCTCGCGACCATGACTCCGAACAAGATCGGCAGGTAGACGATCGACGTCACGAACACGTTGCGCGCCCACTTCGTCGAGCCGTCGCCCGCGAAGCCCTGAACGAGCACGAGCGCACCGAGCACCGCGGCGGTGACGAGGTACGCGGTTCCGGCGACACCGAGCGCGGCGGGCGCGAGGCTGACCGCGACCTGGACGACGAGGAGCGCGAGGATGTGGATGCGCGCGGCCGCGAGACCGCGCGTGTTCGGCAGCGTCTTCAGGCCCGCGGCCTCGTACTCGCGCTGCCGGTAGATGCCGATCGCGTGGGTATGCGGGACCTGCCAGATGAACAGCGTGCCGAACACGGCGAGGCCGGGCAGGTCGATGTGGCCGGTCGCGGCCGTCCAGCCGATGAGCGCGGGCATCGCACCGGGTGCGCTGCCGACCCAGACGGCCCAGTGCGAGCGCTGCTTCATCGGCGTGTAGGCGCCGACGTAGAGGATCAGCGCGAGCAGGCCGAGCGCCGCCGGGATGATGCCGGCAACGGCGAGCACCGGCAGGGCGAGTGCGCCGAGCAGCGCACCGAACACGAGTGCGGTGGTGGGCGCGAGCCGCTGCTGCGGGAGCGCGCGGTTCTTGGTGCGCGCCATCAGGCAGTCGATGTCACGCTCGAGCCACATGTTGAGCGCGTTCGCCGAGCCGACGATGAGGCCGGTGCCGGCGAGGAGCCAGAGCGCGCGCGCGACGTCGATAATTCCGGGGGCGAGCGTCATGGCGCCGGCCGCGGTCAACAGCGACATCATCATGATGCGCGGCTTCACGAGCGACACGAGGTCGCGCGCCTTGGCACCGACGGTGGCTTCTGCGCGCGCGGTCATGCTGGTACCGCCTTGCCGGCGGGCATGTCGGTGCGAGCCGGCGCGATCGCGACGGCGGGCTGGCGGCGTCCGGTCATGAGCCACGCCGACATCCACAGGGCCCACAGCGACGCGGCGCCGGCGAAGTGGCCGACGGCGACCGGCACCGAGCGCATCGTCAGCACCGTGTAGATACCGAGGACGACCTGGCCGATCACGAGCAGCGGCGCGACGAGCGCGAGCAGCTTCAGGGCCGGCCACGACCTCGCACGGCGGAGCACCATGATCGCCGCCGTCGTCGTGACGAGCGCGACGATCACGCCGAACGCGCGGTGGATCATGTGCAGGTGCTGGACACCGGCGGTCGGCCACCAGTCACCACCGATCGTGCACGTCGGCATGCCGAGGCAGACCATCGCGGCGCCGAGGTGGCGGACGAGCGCGCCGAGCAGCAGCTGGATGAACACCGCGCCGCAGGCGACCCCGATCCACGTGCGCGCGCTGCCGAGCGAGGCGCGGAGCTTCTCGTGGCGATCGAGCTCGAGCGCGCTCGGTGCCGGGCGGGTGCGGAACGCCGTGTAGATCAGCGTCGCGAAGTAGCTCATGCCGAGCAGCAGGTGGCCGGTCGACACGAACCAGGGGAGCTTGTACTTGACCGTGATCGCGCCGAGCATGCCCTGGGCGATCACGAGCCCGAGCAGGAGCCAGGCGAGCCACTTGAGCTGCGGGCGCCTGCGCAGCAGGAGCACGGTGAGGGCAATCTGCAGCAATCCGACCGTCATGGCCGCCAGCCGGTGACCGTGCTCGTAGAGCACGCCGCCGACCATCGGCGGGAACAGGTCACCGTGGCAGACGAACGTCGGCTCGGGGCACGCGAGGCTGGAACCCGTGGGATTCACGGTGCCTCCGATGACCAGCAGCACGAACGTGGCGCACGCCGCCAGCTTGGCAAATCGGTGCTCGAGCATGGACAACGAGGGGTTGGGTACCACATTTGATGCCGATCCCACGAGGGCGCGGCCGCGATGCGACAAGACAACGCAGGCCGACTGGACCCCAGAGAATTCAGCCGGTTATGATAGGCGCCGTCGGATGAGCGAGTCGTGGACCGAGACCACGTCGATCGGCACGTTGCGATCCGAAGACCTGACCCGTGAAGGGGTGGTCTTTCGCTACAACCGATACCTCTACAAGACGAGCGGCCAGCACCTCGCGAACGGCGGGATGGGCACGGTCTGCGCGCTCGAGCGTCGCGACGACGAGAGCGGGATCGTCGAGCAGGTCGTCGGCAAGGTCTTCCACTCGAACTACCTCTATCAGCTGCGCACCGACGAGGTGACGCGGCGCGATCACCACAACAACCTCGCCGCGATGGCGCGGATCGCGGCGATCGAGCACCCGAACATCTTGCCGACGTACGTGTCGGCGCCGATCGCGGACAACTACCTGTTCGTCACGCCGCGGATGGGCATGACGCTGCTCGAGGCGATCGGCAAGCACGACCTGACGCCGCGCGCGCGCACGAAGCTGCTCGTCCAGGCGCTCGAGGGTCTCGCGACGCTGCACGCGGCGCGGCTCGTCCATCGCGACTTCACGCTGCGCAACATCCTCGTCGACCAGGGCGCGAACGTCGCCTACCTGTTCGACTTCGATCTCGCGATGTCGCTCGACGACGTCGGCAACCAGACGTACCGCCACTACTACAAGGGCCGCATCTTCGGCTCGCCCGGCTGGTCGGTCGCGCCCGAGACGATCGATCAGGCGTTGATGGACACGAACATCAACACGTCGCTCGACATCTACGCGATCGGCGGCGCGCTGCACGGCCTGTTCACCGACCAGCTGCTCTACGGATCCGCCGACGATATGTGGGCGCTCCTCATCCGGATCGCCGAGGGCGTCGTCGTCGGCGGCAAGAGCACGGTCGCCTATCCCGAGACGTTCCCGGCGATCCTGCGTGCGCCGATCGAGGGCTGTCTCGAGCGCGACCCGGTGCAGCGCTTCCCGTCGGTGCAGCACGTGATCTCCGAGCTGCGCGGCATCCTGCGTGAGCTGCCCGACGAGGCGACGCGGGCGTCGAAGCGGCGCATGCAGACGTCCGCCGACGACGACAAGGCGAGGGCCGTGTCGGCCGTCTTCGCGAACACGCCGGATCCGACGATCACCGAGGAGGTGATCAAGCAGGCCGAGTTCGCGATCTGGGAGTGGAACTACTCCGTCGAGCGCAGCCTCGGCCGCGTGCGAGGACACCCGATCTTCCTCGCCCATCCGCGCGCCGACCTGCTCGCCGCCGGCCAGTTCCCCGACGCCAACACGTTCCCCAAGCTCGTCACCGTCATCGACCTGACGAAGGTGACGGACCCGCGTGCGTTCGTCGAGAACTGGCAGCGCTACTTCTGGCCGATCCTGAAGAGGGTGCGCCAGGGCCTGCTGACGTCGCTGCACAAGGTCATCTACGACGCGAACTCGAGCTCGTTGCTGCTGTTCAGCGAGTACGTCGACGAGCCGCGGTTCGGCGAGGTCCTCGCCGACACCGACATGCACATCGATGGCGGGCTCGCGCTGTGCTTCGTCGTCATCCGTCAGGTCGCCGCGCTGCACGAGCACGGGATGGCGCACAACAACATCTCGCCGAACGCGCTCCTGTTCAAAGGCGTCAGCGCGACGCGCACCGTGATCCCCGCGATGATCGGCCTCGTCGAGCCGGCGATGGGCGCGGAGGCGATGGCGGGCGACTGCCGCTCGCTCGCCGGCATGGCCCTCGACTGGCTGAAACCGAACCGGCTCGCGTCGCTGAACGTTCGCATCAAGCCGATGTTCGAGGCGCTCCGCACGAAGCTCCACAGCTGGGCGTACGACACGTCGGTGCCGACGCCGACGATCGATCAGCTGATGGCGCTCGTCAGCGATGCGCTCGCGCTCGTCGACTTCAACTTCTCGGTGCTCCGCGACTCCGGCGGCGACCTCCAGGAGTACGCGCTCCTGCTCATCAGCCTGCGCCTCTATCACGTGCTCTGGCCGCACGCGACCGAGGAGTCCAACCGGCCCTCGCCGACGGCCGCCAAGCGCTGATTCCGGCAGGCGAAAATCGTCGAAACCGCCGGCGAGGCACGTGCGTTGAAAGCACGCATGACCTATCGCAACGACGTCGACGCTCTCGCCGCCCGCCACGACGCGCTCGCCGCCGAGGTCGCGACCAAGACGCGCGAGCTCGACTCGACGCGACAGCTGCTCGACGAGGCGAAGGCCAAGGCGAAGCTGCCGGTGCTGCCCAACATCCGGGTCGCGTCGCCGTGCACCGCCGACTGGGGCGCGATGACCGGCGACGACCGCGTTCGCGCGTGCGCGCAGTGCAACAAGAACGTCTACAACCTGTCGGAGATGACGCGCGACGAGGCCGAGGCGCTGATCCTCGGCCGCGAAGGTCGCCTGTGCGTGCGCTACTTCCAGCGCACCGATGGCACGATCCTGCTGAAGGACTGCAAGGTCGGCACCGCGCAGCGGCGCAAGCGCCGGGTGATCGCGGCCGGTGCCGCGGCGCTGCTCGCCGGCGGAGGTTTGCTCGCGTGGCGGTTCTCGCGCGGCGAGGACGCACCGAAGAGCCGGATCACGATCGCGCCGCAGCCCGAGCCGCTGATGGGCGAGGTCGCCGTGTCCCCCGAGGTGGTGCCCGAGGAGCCGGTGGAGGCGAGGCAGGGCCAGATGATCTTGAAGATGGGCGACATCGCGGTCGATCCGATCGAGGACCGCTGAGCGAGAGGCTCCCGCGAATCCAGGTCCGGGAATCCGGGGTCGCCGCGGCCATCACGTGCCAGACTGCGCGCATGCTGCAGACCCGCGCCGAGCAGACGAGCTACCAGGAAACGTCGATGCACCAGCACGTGATGGAGTTCATCGCGGCGCTCGAGGCACGCGGTGACCGGCGGTTCTCGCGCACCTCGTTTGGCACGAGCCCAGGTGGCCGCGACTTCCCGCTGTGCGTGCTGTCCGCGCACGGGTTCAAGACCCCGGAGGAGTCGCGCAAGGCCGGCATTCCGGTCGTGCTCGTCATCAACGGCATCCACGCCGGCGAGGTCGAGGGCAAGGAGGCCGCGATGATGCTGATGCGCGACCTCCTCGACGGCAAGCACGGCGACCTGCTCGCCGAGCTGACGCTCGTCGTCGTCCCGCTGTTCAACCCCGACGGCAACGACGCGGTCGATCCGAAGAACCGCAAGCTCGACCTGCCGAAGCTCGAGGGCCAGATCGGCCCGCCGCTCGTTGGCACGCGCGTCAACGCGAAGGGCATCAACCTGAACCGCGACTACATGAAGCAGGCGGCACAGGAGATGCGCCTGCTCTCGACGAACGTCGTCCAGGTGTGGAAGCCCGAGCTGACGATCGACACGCACGCGACGAACGGCTCCGTTCATCGCATGGCGATGACGTACGACGTCCCGCACACGATCGCGAGCGGGCGTCCCGAGCCGATCCGGTTCATGCGCGACCGGATGATGCCGGCCGTGCAGGCGGCGCTCGCGAAGAACCACGCGCAGATCGCCGGCTGGTACGGCAACTTCGTCGAGGACGAGAAGGCGCTCGACGCGCGCCGCGACGCCGACCCGAACGCCGCGGTCACCGAGGGCTGGATGACGTACACGCATCACCCTCGGTTCGGCAGCAACTACCGCGGCCTGACGAACCGGCTCGACCTGCTGCTCGAGTGCTACTCGTACCTGTCGTTCCCCGAGCGCGTGACGACGACGTACGCGACGCTGCTCGAGGCGCTGCGCTACGTCGCCGCGCACAAGGATGACGTGATGCAGGTCGTCGCCTCGAGCCAGGCGCCGCGCGATCAGATCGCGGTGCGCTACACGCTCGACGCGTTCGCCGATCTGATCGAGATCCCGACGATGACGCCGCGCGTGCCCGGCGGCGCCCCGACGAGCGTGCGCGTGAAGTACTTCGCGAACTTCAAGGGCGCGACCGTCGTCGACCGGCCGCGCGGCTACATCGTCGACGGTGTCGTCGCCTCGCACCTCGCGAATCACGGCCTCGAGATCGAGGCGGCGCCGGCGAACGTCGATGCCGAGATCGCGAAGGTCGTCGGCTTCGGCAGCGAGGGCGGTCGCAAGATCCTCGAGTCCGCGCAGGTCGGCGATCTCCACGTCGAGTGGCGCCAGGAGAGCGGACCGGTACCGCTGCGCTCGATGTACGTGCCGACCGATCAGCCGCTCGGCGCGATCGCGGTGTACCTGTGCGAGCCCGAGAGCGACGACGGCGCGATCGAGAACGGCCTCATCACCGCGCCCGAGCTCGATCACGACTATCCGATCTGGCGCGTGCGGTAGTTCCTCGCCGCAGTGAATCTGACGGGTTGATCCATCGCCGCCACCGATCCGTTGGGTAGCCGAAAGGTGCCCGAAGATGGAACGCCAAGCAGCCAAGCCAGCCAAGAACGCCGCGGTAAGACACGTTCGACGGGAGGCGTCCGCCGAGCTCGACGCGCTTGCACGAGCGGTGATCGACACGGGTCCTCTCGTATCAACGTCTACTCGTTGCGTCAGGGAATCCGTAGGGTCGTCTGGTCCGGATAGCTTTGCCCTGGCGTTCTTGGCCGGCTTTGCCTCTTGGCGTCCCATCTGGGAGCTGCGCTTCTCGCCTCGCGTCGGCGCGATCGTCGCCCTCAACGGTTCATCTTCACCGAGTCGAGGTACTAGTCGTCCTTCACGAGCTGCAGCGGATCCTCGGGCCACTGGTGGCGCGGATAGCGCCGCATGAGCTGCTTGCGCAGGGCAGGGTAGTGCTTGACCCAGAACCCGGGCAGGTCGGTCGTCACCTGGACGGGCCGCTGGTTCGGCGCGAGCAAATGCAACACGAGCGGGACGCGGCCGTCGCCGACCGACGGTGCGCGCGCGAGGCCGAAAAAGTCCTGCATGCGCGATGCGATCCACGGCGGCTTGTCGAGCTCGTAGTGGATCACCGTGCGCCGGCGGTTCGGCAGCACGAGGTGCGTCGGTGCGAAGCGCTCGACGAGCCCGCGCTTGTCGCCGAGCCCCGCGTCGAGCAGCGACATCAGGCCCAGGTTTCTCAGCTCGGCGAACGAGATCGCGCCCTCGCAGGCGTTCGCGATGACGCCGGCGAGCGCGTCGTCGGTCGGTGCGACGAGCCCGGACTCCGGCGCCGCGCCGGCGACGAACACGATCCGGGCGCGCCACTGCGCGAGGTCGTCCTTGTCGACGAACCGCTCGATGCCCGCCGCGATCGCCTGCTTCGCGAGCAGCGCCGCCGCCGGCCGTCCCGCGCGGCGCGCACCCTCGACATCGCGCGTCTCGTCGATCGGCAGGCCGTCGTACGTCATCTGCGCGATGCGTTCGACGCGCTCCTTCTGCGCGTTCCAGACGAGCTCGTCGACCTCGGCGATCCGGTCCATGTACAGGTCGAGGAGCCACGCCGCGTCGACCGCGCTCGCGCGGCGGATCTGGACGCGGCTCGCCTGGCCGCGGCCGCCGGTCTCGCTGACGTCGACCGCGACCATCAGCTCGGGCTCGATCACCGCCGAGCTCGGCGCGAGCGTGCCGCTGCCGCCGCCGGCGAACACGATCTCGCCGCTCCTCGGCGTTCGCCGCTTGCCGACGCGATCGGGATACGCGGTTAGCACGCTGATCATCAGCTCGCGATCGACGTCGTCGTCGCTCGCCGGTGGTCGCGTGCGCGTCTCGACGATCCGCTCGAGCTGCTTCGCGGCGCGGTCGACCGTGTGTGCCGTGCCGATGTCGAGCCCGTCGCGGCGCAGGCGGTCCGCGCGCAGGCCGTGCGAGCGCGCGTCGAGGAATGCATCGAGATCGTCGATCAGGTCCGACGGTGAGGACAGCTTTGCCTCCGCGCCGCGCCCGCGTCGCTCGAGCCTGAGCTCGCGCGCACCGAGCAGGCCCGCGATGACGCACGCCTCCTTCGCGACGCCGCGCGCCTCGGCCTCGCACAACATGCGTGCGACGCGCGGATGGACGGGGAACCGCAGCATGCGCCGGCCGAGCGGCGTCGTCCTGCCACCGTCGACGGCGCCGAGCCGGACGAGCAGCGTCTCGGCGTGCTCCGTCGCGATCGCCGGCGGCGCCTCG
>JAEWJO010000144.1 GCA_023386455.1 Pseudomonadota bacterium
GTGCCATCGGGGGCGATGCCATCGGACCGGGTCCCGGACCCGCGCCGAGCGGACCCGACGGCGGCATGCCGGGCATTCCACCGGGTGGACGTCCCATGCCGCCCGGCGTCTGCTGCGGCATACCCGCGCTCGGTCCGCGTGCCGGCGGGGCGCCGAGCGGAGCGCCGCCGAGTGGAGCACCCAGAGGCGACTGACCGGGCTCGGCCATCATCGTCTTCATCATCCCCATGTCCCCGCTCGGCTTCGGCGCCGTCAGCTCTGCTCCGCATCCAAGGCAGAACTTGTAGTGGTCCTGGTTCTCTTTGCCGCAACGATTGCAGACGGTCATGGTGGTCCTTTGATCAGACGATCTCGACACGAAGTAGCTGCTGACCGAGGAAGACGTAGTCGCCGTGCTTGAGCATGCGTTCGCCGGTGACCCGGACGAACGTACCGTTGCGCGACCCGAGGTCGGTCACCGTGAGCACGCCGCCGCTGATCTGCAGCTGCGCGTGGCGTCCCGAGATGAACGGATCCTCGGGGAAGTTGATGTCGTTGCTCTCGCGGCCGATCGACACGGTCTCGCTATCGGGCCGGTACACCCAGCCGCTCGAGCCGCCGCGAAGCTGTTGCACGATCTCGAGCGTCGCGGGACGCAGCATGCTCGCCGAGAAGTACGTACCCTCGGTGTCGGGCACGTCGTCGAAGCCGCGCGCCGGGCTGACCGAGAGCACCTGCTCGCCGACGAGGATCGTCGTGCCGGGCTCGATCCGCGCGCTGCCCTGGATCCGCACGTACACGCCGTTCAGCGAGCCCTCGTCGCGCACGACGAGCTGGCCGTTCGCGTACCGGAAGTTGCAGTGCATCGGCGAGAGATACGGATCGTCGGGGAACGAGATCGGGCACTCGCCGCGACCGGCGAGGTGATCGGTGCCTGCGAGCGTGAACGAAACGCCGTCCTCGCCGTCACCACGGATGAGGGTCAGCTTCGCGCGCGCCGACTGCATCGCGCCGCCGAAGAACAGCGTGCTGCGTCCCGGCTTGCTGCCCGCGACCGGCGCGTCGGGCGCGCGTGGACCGACGCGCGTCTCGACGTTGAAGTCCCACTTGCCCTCGGCGGCGGCGACCTGCGCAGCGGACACGCGCGTGCCGCAGATCTGACAGAACTTGAAGTTCGGCGGCACGTGCGTGCCGCACTTGGTGCACGTGATTCCCGACGACGCGGGAGTTGCCGTCTGCGTGCCGTTGTTTGGCTGCGACGGCTTGCTCGTTCTCCGCGGGCGCGGATCGAGTGCCACCGGCTGCCCGCAACGCGCACATTGCGGTACTCCGATTGGAGTCAACGCGCTACACGCGTCGCACACCAAGCCGACGTCCATCGCCTGTGATTCTACCCCCTTGCGAAACGGTGCGTCAAAGAACGGTGGCCTGTCTGATCGCCTAGATCAGCGTTTGATCCCGGCGAGCGCCTTGGACGCCGCCTCGCGGACCTGGGCGACGTCGTCCTTGCCGAGCATCTGCAGGGTGCTCTCGCCCTGGGCGCCCCCGATCTCGCCCAGGGCGATGGCGACGGCCTCCCGGACAAAGCTCGACGAGTCCTTGGCCGCCTTGACGAGGGCGGAGGTGTCGGTGCCCGGGCCCAGGTGGCCCAGGGACAGGGCGGCGACGCGGCGATCGGCCCAGGACGGGCCGCCGAGGGTCTTGGTCAGGCCGGCCACCAGGTCGGGTGGGGCGGATCCCCGCCGCCGGGCGAGCACGGCGACCGCCTGCATCGCCGCGGCGCGGACCTGGTCGGCCGGGTCCGCGAGCGCCGTGGCCAGGGCGGCGTCGGCCTTCTTCAGCTTGCCGCCGTCCATCTTCGCGGTGACCGAGACCGCGAGCGCGCGGACCTTCGGATCCTCCGATTTCAGCTGAGCCGAGATCTGCGGCTCGATCGACTGCGCGATCGTGGCGAGCGCGGCCGCGAGCTTGGGATCGGTGCTGCCGGGCGTCAGCGCGCCGAGCGAGATCCGATCGGGTGCACCGTCGAGATCCGCGAGCACGGACACGACGACGTCGCGATGCTCGGCGAGCGCCTGCACGAGGCCGGCGGCGATGTCGCTCGCGTGATCGACGACGAGCTTCTGCGACGGCGCCGGGTGCGGCAGGTTGCCGGGCAGGAGGCGCATCGCCTCGGTGACGTTGTACTTGCCGGCGCGCATCGGGTACTCGCTCGTCGACGCGAGCGGTGCGGGCGCGAGACCGGCGCCGCTCGTGCGGCCGATCGCCCACACGAGCTCGTCGGCGGACTGGCCGCCGCGCGCGAAGTACGCGCGGATCAGCGGGCCGATCGCCTTGGCGTCGCCGAGCTGGCCAAGCGACCACGCGGCGAGCCGCTGCGCTTCACCGCGATTGTCGTCGAGCGCGGCGAGCAGGGCAGGGACACCCGAGCTCACCTTGCGCGCGCCGATCGCGTACGCACAGGCGCCCCGGACGGTGTCGACGCGGCTCGGATCCTTCAGCACCGCGACGAGCGCCGGGCCGACGCGCGCGTCGTCGATCTGCGCGAGCCCGAGGCACGCGAGCACCTGGACCGTGTCGCGTCGATCGTTCAGCGCCTTCACGAGCGGCGCGACCGCGCGCTTGTCGCCGGAGCGACCGAGCGTGAACGTCGCGGCCTCGCGCATCGCGCTCTCCTGGTGATCCATGAGCGGCAGCACGTCCTGGAGGACGCCGGCATCTCCGAGCCGTCCCGCGGCGACGAGCGCGTCGACGCGGACCTCGCGATCGAGGCTCTCGGTGAGCGTGCCGATGTGGCGCTGGTCCTTCGGCGGCTCCTGGCGCGCCATGTGGACGAGCGGCATCGCGGCGCCCTTGTTGCCGAGGTGGCCGAGCACCTGGACCGCGATGCGCTGCTGGCCGACATCCTTCTGATCGCGGAGCGCCTCGAGCAGCGGGCGCAGGCCGCGCGCACCGATCCGGTCGAGCTCGAGCCGTGCGGCCTTCTTCACCTCGTCGTTGCCGTGGCGGCTGCGCTCGACGAGTCGCGGCACGTAGCGCAGGTACAGCTTCACGAGCACGCGCCGGTAGACCGGCTTGTGCGCCATCATGAACGACAGCGGCGACACGACCTTCTCGAGATCGCCGAGCGTGTCGGTCATCTCCTCGAGATCGATCGCCTGGTCGCCGGCGCGGCTGATCACCTCCTCGTTGGTGTCGTTGCGCAGGACGTTGCGGAACAGCTCGCTCGCCTTCATCGGCGTGCCGGCCTGGATGTAGAGCTGGGCGAGCGCGAATGCCGCCTTGCTGTTGCGAGGGTCGAGCTTGACCGTCTTCTCGTACGCGGCGATCGCTTCGGTGAACCGCTGCATCTCGACGTAGCGCTCGCCGAGGCGCTCGTACGCGCCGGCGTTCGTCGGGCTCTTCGCGAGCGCCTTCTGCGCCCACTCGATCGCCTCGTCGTCCTTGCGCGCGTCGGTCTTGATCTCGCTGATCTCCTGGTAGACCTGCATCTCGCGCGCGGGCTGCTTCTTCGCGAGCTCGAGCAGGAGCGCGACCGCCTGGTCGAACTTGCGCGTCTGGCGATAGACCTTCACGAGGTCCATCAGCAGCTCGAAGTCCTCGGGGACGAGCTTGCGCTGCTTCTCGAGCGTCGAGAGCAGCTCGGCATTCATGTTCTTTCGCGAGTAGAGCTCGGCGAGGAAGTAGCCGGCCTCGGCATCGGGCGGCGTCTTCTCGTACGCGCTCTTCCAGCGCTGCCGGTAGTCGGCCTCGTCGCGGCTGTTCTGCGGCTTCGTGATGATCTGGACGAGGTGGCGCCGTGCATCCTTGCGCGCGAGCCGATCGCTCGGCTTGTCGCCGATCAGCGAGAGGACCTTCTCCCAGTCCTTGAGCGCGTCGGACCACAGCTTCTGGCTCTCGAACAGCGACGCGCGGCCCTTGTAGTACTCGGGGTTCTTGCCGTCGAGCTCGATCGCCTTGTTGAACGCGTTCTTCGCGTCCGTCGGATAGTTGTGCTCGGCGAGCACCTCGCCGAGCTTGGCGTAGCCGCTCGCCTTGCCGCCCGCCTTGAGGCGCGCCCACACCTCGATCGCGCGCTTCGTCTCGCGCTTCTGCCAGTACTGCTCGCCGAGCGTCACGAGGTGCGCCGGGTCGTCGGGCTCGAGCTTCGCGAGGCGCTCGTACTCGGCGATCGCGAGGTCCTCCTTGCCCCACCGCGTGTAGAGGTCGGCGATCGCGCTCAGCACGCCCGAGTCGTTCGGGAAGCGGCCCTGCAGCCGGACCAGCGCGTCGAGCGCCTTCTTCTCGTGACCGCGTCGCCAGTAGCGCTCCGCGAGCTCGAGCTGGAACCGCGCCTCGCCGGGGGCCGCGCGCACGACGGCCTCGTACTGCGCGAGCGCCTCGTCGTCGCGGCCCGAGTTCTCGAGCAGCTGGATGAGGCGCCGCTGGGTCTCGAGCTCGTACGCCGCCTTGCCGACCGCCTTCTTGAGCGCGGCGATCGCCTTGTCCTGCGCGCCGGTCTCCTCGTAGAGCCGGCCGAGCGTGTTCCACTCGAAGTGGCCGCGCGAGCCTTCCGGCCAGTCCTTCTCGTACTGCGCGAGCAGCTGCGGCAGCGCCTGCTTGCGGCGGTAGATGTCGACGATACGTCCGGTGAGCTCGACCTCGAGGTAGTAGCCCTTCGGCGCGAGCTTGATCGCGCGCCGATACTCGACGACGGCCTCGTCGTCCTTGCCCATCCCCTCGAGCGCCTGGCCGCGGCGCGCGACGACCTCGACGCGGCGTGCGGGATCCGAGCCGAGCAGCTTCTCGGCGGCGGTGTAGCTCTCGAGCGCGACGTCGCGCTTGCCGGCGGCGAGCATCGCGTCGCCACGCTCGATCCACAGCTGCGCGTTGCCGGGATCGAGGTCGAGGAACTGCTTGAAGTACGCGTTCGCGCCGTCGTTGTCGCCGGTCGTCAGCGCGAGATCGGCGAGCGCGCGCAGCGCCTTCTTCTTCATGTCCTTCGCGGTCGCGTGCGCGAGCGCCTTGTCGTACGCGGCGCGCGCATCCTTGGCCTTGCCCGCGGCCTTGTGCAGCTCGCCGATCAGGATCCACGACTGCGCGTCGCCGTCCTTGATCGCGACGGCCTTGCCGAGCAGGTCGAGCGCGCGCGGCTCGTCGCCGATCGCGCGGTGGAGGCGGCCCATCACGACGAGCGCCGACCAGTCGCCGGCGTTCTTGTCGAGGATCTTGCCGTACTCCTCCTTCAGCAGATCGACCGTGCGGTAGCGCCGGTACATCTCGAGGAGCTTCGCGAGCGCCTGCCCGTCGTGGGGGTTCTTCGCGAGGATGCCCTTGTAACGGGCGACGACCTGCTTGTCGAAGGGGTCGCGCGTGACGGACCAGTCACCAGCCTGTGCGTGGACGGACGTGGCCGGAGCCGCCGCGAGCACGCACGCGAGCAGAAGAGGGAGGCGCCTCATACCTCCCACGAGCATAGCCGCATGGTGCGGCTTCTGCCCGTCGGAACGCCCCCGCCGGGACCAGCAAATCTGCGCCGTTGCGCGCGCCCGGCGCGCGGCCGCACGCGGAGACTACGCGCGGATGCGCGCCAGGATCGACCCGAGATTCTTGCGCCGCATCTCGATGCAGAAGTCGCGGACGATGCGCGCCTGGCTCTTCGCCATCGCGACGAACCGGACGCCGAGCCCCGACGCGAGCCGATCGTCCTGGCGATAGCAGATCCGCCCCGACGCCCAGATCGACTCCGACGTCCCGGGAAGATCCAGCTCGAGCGGTACCACCATGCCCGGCGGCGGTGCGACCATCGAGATCGTCGACATGTTCAGCCCGGTGTCGCTCAGGTTGGTGGCGAGGCCGCGGATGGGGCGATCGTGAACGTAGGACGTCACCATCGATTCGAACGGGATACGGTAACCAAGTCTGCGGTCTTGCACGGGAGACACCTCGGGTGCGCTGATGTGGGATAAAATCGTACCAGCTCCAGCATGACGCCCAAGTTTTCGGCGTATCCGTTCGATCGCGTACCGCGGGTGACGCGTGATCAGGCCGCGCGCGAGTCGATCGTCGCGCGCTGGATCGCGGCGCGTGGGGCAGGGTGCCGGCTCGCGACGCTGCTCGCAGCGAGAGTGCTGCGCGCGACGATCGTCGAGCCGAGCGCCTCGTTCGCTCCACACGCCGCCGTCGCGATCGTCCGCGTCGGCGGCGCGAGCTTCGAGGTCCGCGGCCGCAGCCTCGCGGTGCAGCGGATCGCACGCCCCCAGCACGGGGGAGCC
>JAEWJO010000183.1 GCA_023386455.1 Pseudomonadota bacterium
CGACCGTGCCGATCGGCATCGATCGCGGCAACGCCTGGTTCCGGAAGTTCGGCGTCCGCAACCCGTACACGACCGTGCTCCTCGACGGCCAGGGCACCGAGCTCGGCCGGGTCGAGGGCGATGGCGCCGGCCTCGCCGCGCTCGTCGCGAAGCTGCCGACCGCGCCGTAGCGTCTACCCGAGCGCGAGGTAGTAGTCCTTCAGCGCGGGATAGTAGTCGTCCCACACCGGCATCGTCGCGCCATCGCGCGAGGCGACGAGGTTGTCGAGGTAGTACTCCCAGCCCACGCCGACGTCGCCGATCATCTTCTTGTCGATCGCCTTGTGCACGAACGTCAGCACCGTCGTGTCGCCGGTCTGCTTCAGGCGCACCTCGAGGCTCCACGATCCGAACGGCGTCGACGACGTCACCCCGAGGACGTTCGGGCGATCGCAGCGATCGATCACCACGTCCGTCCACTTGTCGGCCTTCTCGAACGTCATCTTCCAGCGGATCGTCTTGCCTTCGCCTGCGTCGCCCTCCCACGTCGCGAACCAGCGCGCGGTGCTCGCAGGATCCGTGATGCTCGTCCACACGTCGTCGATCGGCGCGCGGAAGCTGCGGGTGAGGATGAGGTCGTTGCCGTCGAGGCGGCCATTCGGTCGGGGAATCATGCGGTCTCCTTCTTCTTCGCTGTCGTCGGTTCGCTCGCAACCTTCGGCGAGCGCTTGCGCTGCTGACGGACGCGGAACACCTCGGTCTCGAGCGCCATGAACCGGCGCTCCCAGTCCTCGGCGACCGTGCGGCGGAGCTCGCCGAGAAACGCCTCGAGCTCCACGAGTGCGGACAGCTCGAGCTGATACATCCGCTCGCGGCCGCGCACCTCGTCGCGTACGAGGCCTGCCTCCCGCAGCACGCGCAGGTGGCGGCTCACCGCGGGACGGCTGACGTCGAACGCTCCGGCGATCGCGCCCGCGCTGAACGACCCGTCGCGGAGCATCCGGAGGATGTCCCGACGAATCGGATCGGCGAGGGCCTGGGCGACCGCGTCCACGGACCAATGCGTAACCGATTTGTTACCCGTTGTACAGCGCAATCGCCATCTCCGTACACCCTGCGCGGATCAGGCGCTCACGGTACCATCGCGCCATGCACCTCGGTGATGGCTGGATCCTCGTACGCGCCAGCGACGAGACGCGTGTCATCTCTGCGCTCCGCCCCGGCACCGAGCGCCGCCGTGCCAGCTGGAGCACGGGGGTCGAGCGCAGCCACGACCGCTCGCTCACGTTCGTCGCGGCACCGATTCGAGGCTGGACGGTCGTGCTCGGTGACGGGCTCGCGAACGGAGCGCTCGGTCCGCTCGAGACCCGCCTGCGCTGGCTGAGTCAGATGTTCGGCGAGGCCCAGGCGTTCCTCGCCGATCCCGCAGCGGGCCGCTACCGCTGGCTACGCGCGATCGCTGGCGAGGTCGTGCGCGCGTTCGCGACCGAGAAGGACGTGGTCGTCTGCGATCGCGGTGAGCCGACCGAGGGCGCGCCCGCCGCTCCGCCGAGCGAGCCCGATGGCCCACGGTTCCTCGCCGCGCCGCCGCCTCGTGTCGACGCCGCCGAAGTCAGTCGCGTCGCAGCGACCTGGAGCGTCGCACCGGACCGCCTCGCGTCCGACGCTCCCGGCGGGCTCGCGGTCGAGCGCGGCGCCAGAGCGCTGGCGACCGAGCCGCTCGCGATGCCGATCGCCGCGGTCGCCTCGCGCAAGGAGGCCGCCCTCCACGTGATCTGGCTCTTCCGCCAGGGGTGTCCGCGGTGTGGCGAGCCCACCATCGACCTCGTCAACGACGCGTCCCCCGATCGCCGTGGCTACGAAGCCATGCTCGACTGCAGCACGTGCGGTGCGCGATGCACGTTGCAGTACACCGCCGGCACCGGGTGGGACGCGCAGCCGCAGGATGCCGATCCTCGGCTGACCAGCCTCGCCACGCCGAGCCCGCTGTTGCCGCCCTCGTTCCTGCTCGCGATGTTCGAGCAGCGCGCGACCTCTGCACAGAGGCTCGACAATCGATCCTTCGCGAAGGGCGCGCTCGAAGCGCTCGACGAGCTGCACAAGCATCGTGACTTCGTCGTCCCGGATCCCGCCAAGCTCGCACGCGTGCGCGACGTCCTCGTCGAGCTGGCGGAGCTCTAGCCGCGATCGATCTACCTACGCCGGGACGAGGAGGGCGTCCGAGGCCAGATGCGCGAGGATGCGTTTCGCGATGCTGCCGAGCAGCGCCTCGGCGACCGCGCCGCGCCGGCGCGTGCCCATGACCACCAGATCGAGCGCGCGGCTCGTCGCGAGCTGACCGATCAATGCGCCCGGATCCCCGCGCCGGAGCATCGCGACCGGCGGCGAAGCCAGCTGCAAATCGCGCACGAACGCGTTGTAGCTCGCCTGTGCCGCGTCGTGGAACTGGTCCGTCATGCGCCTCGCATCCGTCGCCCCGAGGATCGAGGGCGCATCGAACGCGTGGAACAGCGTGAGCTGCGCGTTCGGGAACCACGCAGCCGTCGTGCGCACCGCCGCCGCCGACGCCGCCGAGAAATCGACCGCGACGATGATGTTCTTGTAGACGTCGCGGGCGCGCTCCGTCACGACGAGGAGCGGGATATCCGACGTGCGCACGAGCCTGTCGACCGTCCCACCGAGCGTCGGCCCGAGCAGGCGATCCGCGCGCGCGACGCCCGTGACGATCAACCCGCAGCCGTGCGCGCGCGCCACCTCGAGCGTGCGCTCCGCAGGATCGCCGGTCGCGACCTCGATGCGCGTCGGGCTCCGCGCATCGCGCAGGTCATACGTGAGCAGCTCCCGCACGCGCTCCTCGTTCGTCACCGCCGACTCGGGCATGTGCACGATCGGCTCCATGACGTGGACCGCGACCAGCTCGGCACCGCACTGATGACTCGCGAGCAACGCTCGATTGGTCGCGCGGTCGCTGCGCGCGGTCAAATCTGTCGCGAGCAGGAGCTTGCGGGGACCGAGCATCGATGTTTGTGACGACGCGCTTGCTCGTCGACGAAACAACCTTATACAACGACCTCTGCCGTGGCAAGCCAGCTCTCCAGCGTGATCGTACTGCTCGGTGCCGCGATCATCGCCGTGCCACTGTTCCGGCGCATCGGCCTCGGCTCCGTCCTCGGCTACCTCGCCGCGGGCATCGCGATCGGACCGTTCGGACTCCGCCTGTTCACGGAGCCCGACGCGATCCTGCACGTCGCGGAGCTCGGCGTCGTCATGTTCCTGTTCGTGATCGGCCTCGAGATGCGCCCGCTGCACCTGTGGGGCATGCGGCGCGACATCTTCGGCCTCGGCACCGCGCAGATCGCCGCGTGCAGCTCCGCCCTCATCGGCGTCGGGCTCTTGCTCGGCTATCCCATCGAGGTCGCCGTCGTCGGCGCGTTCGGATTCGTCCTCACCTCGACGGCGATCGTGATGCAGCTCCTCTCCGAGCGCGGCGACATCGCACTCCCGCGCGGCCAGAAGATCGTCGCGATCCTCCTGTTCGAGGACCTGCTGATCGTCCCTCTCCTCGCCGGCCTCTCGCTCGTCGCTCCCGGCGACGGCGTCGAGAGCAGGTCGCGGCTCATCAGCATCCTCACCGGCGTCGGCGCGCTCGCCGGCCTGATCGCCGCGGGCATCTGGCTCCTCAACCCGCTCTTCCGCATCCTCTCGATCGTCAAGGCGCGCGAGGTGATGACCGCGGCGGCCCTCCTCGTCGTCCTGGGCGCCGCCCTCCTCATGGAAATCGGTGGCCTCTCGATGGCGATGGGCGCGTTCCTCGCCGGCGTCCTCCTCTCGGAGTCGACGTTCCGCCACCAGATCGAGGCCGACATCGAGCCCTTCCGCGGCATCCTGATGGGCCTGTTCTTCCTCGGCGTCGGCATGTCGCTCGATCTGCCCGTCGTCCAGGCAAACGCCGCGACCGTCGCGATCGGCGTCGTCGCGATGATGCTGGCGAAGGGCGCATGCGTGTTCGCGGTCGCGCGCCTCTTCCGCTCGTCGCGCGCTGACGCCGGCGATCGCGCCGTGCTGATGGCGCAGGGTGGCGAGTTCGCGTTCGTGTTGTTCGCGGCCGCGACCGACTCGCACCTGATCGATGCGACGGCCAACGCGAACCTCACCGCGATGGTCGTCCTCTCGATGGTCCTCACCCCGTTCGCGCTCGTCATCTATCGGCGATTCGCGCGCCCCGTGACCCAATCGCTCGACGGTGTCGAGGTCGCCGAGGGCCTCTCGGGCAGCGTGCTCGTCATCGGCTTCGGACGCTTCGGCCAGGTCACGTGTCAGGCGCTGCTCGCGCGCGGCGTCGACGTCACCATCATCGACAACGACGTCGAGATGATCGAGAGCGCCGCCAAGTTCGGCTTCAAGATCTACTACGGCGATGGTGCGCGGCTCGACGTGCTGCGTGCATCCGGCGCGGTCACGGCGCGCGCGATCGCAGTCTGCGTCGAGAAGCGCGAGGTCGCCGACAAGATCGTCGAGCTCGTCCGTGCCGAGTTCAAGCAGGCCAAGCTGCTCGTGCGCTCCTACGATCGCGGCCACTCGCTGCATCTCGTCCACGAGGGTGTCGACTTCCAGATCCGCGAGACCTTCGAGTCCGCGCTCGTGTTCGGCCAGGCCGCCCTTGGTGCCGTCGGAGTGCCGGACGACGAGGCCGCGGCGATCACGGCCGAGGTTCGCGAGCGCGACCTCGCGCGCTTCGAGATGCAGCTCGCCGAGGGCATCGGCGCCGGCGGCGACCTCATCCACGGCAACATACCGAAGCCGACGCCGCTGACCCCGCCGCGTCAGAAGGCCAAGATGCTCGGGCAAGAGACAGCGGCCGTTGATTCCGAGGCGCCGTGAGTCACGAAGACGACCACACGTTGACTCATTGACGACGCGATACGACGGGCCGGAACCTGTAGTCCCTTGTCCGACCTATGCCATCTATGACGGCGCCCTGATTCGAAGCAGATGACGCCAAGGCCCGACCGGTCTGGATGCTGAACGGAGACGGCTGGAGATAGAAAATGCTCGATTCGTTCGAATCGGGCGTCACACTTTCCGACCGCGGGCACCACCTCGCATGTCGAGGCCGTTCCTGCGTCGTCTCACGGGCGCTGTTCTGATCCCGATCTACCTTCAATCGCTGCTGCTGAGCTGCGGCGGTCCGTACTCCTCCCGTGATGACGGGACGACGGACACCAAATCACGGACGATCCCTGGTTTGCCCAGCATCCCGCCGGGCTCGGTAGAGAAGGCGGGCGGGCCGATCAAGCTCAAGGGGGCAGGTCGGGTGACCGACACGGGCATTGCGACCTACTCGATCCCGATCGGTGTTCCCGACGGTCCCCGCGGGATGCAGCCGGCACTCTCTCTGACGTACGGTGGGAACGGCAATGGCCACCTCGGCGTAGGTTGGGCCCTGTCCGGGCTCTCCGCGATCACCCCTTGCCGCAAGACTTTCGCCGCCGATGGGACCGCGGATGGGGTCGATCGGGACGGCACCGACGCGTTCTGCCTCGACGGTCAGCGTCTCGTCCCACCGGGGCAGCTCTACGCGCCGTCCCCTGCAGCCGGTGACACGCTCTACCACACGGCGGATGAGAGCTTTCGACGCATCGTCGCGCATGCCGACGCCGCAGGCGGCCCGATGCCCGGGTTCTTCACCGTCCACGAGCGCGATGGTCGGGTCGCCACGTACGGACCTGTGCGGGCGGACGTTCGCACCAACGAGCACGCTCACTCGACTCCGGTGATCACCGGGCGTCGCATTCCTGCGTTCTACCTCCTCGACACGCTCCAGGACCTCGATGGCAACCTCATTCGTTACCGGTACGAAGATGCTGATTCGCTCGTCGCAGGCGAGCTATCGCGGCGGATTAAATCGATCGAGTACGCGTTCGACGGCGCAACGCCGACGCGTAAGATCGAGTTCGCGTACGAGTCGCGGCCTGATCCGATCATCGCCTTCGCCGGCGGTATGACGACCGTCGTGCGATCCCGCCTGACCTCGATAACGACGTCGGCACCGAACCCGACCGCCGTGGGGAAGGTGTGGAAGTACTTGTTCACGTACGCACAGAGCGGCGATACGAGGCGGAGCCTCCTTCAGTCGGTGCGGCTCTACGACCAGTTCGATGTGAGCAGCTGGGTTCGCAGCTTCTCGTACTCGAAGGCAGATGGCGGCATCGCGGAGCACGTCGCACCGGAGCTTGAGTTCACCGCGAGGTCGATGTCGTGGGACGTCGATACCGTGCACGCCTACAACGACAGCGACACTGCACAGTGGCTTCCGCCGACAGACGTCCGCGTCCTGCTCTACGACGCTGATGCCGACGGCGACGACGACATTCTTTACCGTACGAAGGCGTCGTGGGTCTCTCCTTGGTCGGGCCTACTGCACCCCCCGGATGGGATCGGGCGATGGATCAACCACAATTCGTTCCCGGCATACGCTCGCTTTAACGGTCATATCTTTTTTCGCCGGACCGGGGTCGATCCTGAGCCCGGTCCTCGAGTCTCCGTTTCCGACCAACTCGAGCCGGGCATGGATGACATCTTCGAGTTCGATGGCTTCTCGATAGCGCACCTCGGCAAGTCGCGCGTCGCCGACACCGACGGCGACGGCAAGCTGAACCTCGTGCTCGCGACGACGCGGGTAAGCTTTAGCGGAGGGTGGAGCGATGCGACGACCGAGTACCTCGACACCTGGGACTACGGCTTCACGAACTACGTGCTCGAGACAGGCGGCCCCGCGGTCTCCGGTGTCGATACTCCCCTGATGCACGGCACGGTCGTGCGGCAAAAGCCGTCGCATTTATCCACGCTGGCGATGTTCACGCCGCCGTTCCAGCGCGTCATCTCGGATCTCGATGGCGACGCTCGCCCCGAGGCGCTCGAGGTGTACACGCCACCCGGCGGTATCGACGTGACGCTCGACGATGGCAAGGACTGGAATGACGCGTTCCTCGACCACGAACCGTACGGCTTCGGTTATCACTTTTGGCCGACGACCGACCTCGAGCACGCGCTGCCGTCTGCGCGTTGGAGTTGTAACAACGGTCATATGATCGTCGCCGACGTCGACGGCGACGGACGCCAGGACGTACTCGCCGCCGAACGGGACGTCTCCGATCCGACGCACCACAACCAGGGCGTCTACCGGAAGATCTCACTCGATGACGCGATCGGCAACGAGCCACACGGTTCGGTCATCGATGATGGCGGGACCTCGCTGCTGTGGGGCGGCGACTGCGGCGCACACGATCCAGACCTCGTGATGGGCGACTGGAACGGCGACGGCCTCGTCGATGCCCTGTATCCGCCGGGTTCGTACACCGACGGTGGAGCGACCCCGCCGTGGAGCAGCGGAACCAACAGCGAACCGCTCGTCCGCTGGAACTTCGGTAACGGCTTCGGCCCGATCGAGTCGTTCTCGGTCAATGGCGCCTCTGGGATCACGAAGCTACTCCGGCAAGATGCGCCCGTCGGAAAGTTCAGTCTCCCCGTCGTTTGGGACCGGGGGACGAGGACGGCCGACGTCAACGGCGACGGACGAACCGACATCGTCGCTTTTCGACAAAACAACACTGCCTGCATTACGGCCCCACTGCTCGTCGGCGGAGTTCCGACGGGCTGGGGGTGCGAGAACAAGGTCGTGGTGTTCCTCTCCGCGGGCGATCATTTCGAAGGCAAGGAGATTTGGAGCTGGCCGGTGTCCGGCGCGAACCTTGCCCACGGCTTCACTACCGCGCAGGTAGGTGACGTTACCGGTGATGGCGCACTCGATGTCGTGCACGTCGCGGATGGCCACTTGACGATGCTCGAGCTCCCGTGGCGGACGGTCCCTGACCAGCTCGTCAACGTCCTGGATGAGAGCGCAGCGTACCCGCTCGAGACGTTCCAGCGCACACGGGCGTGGTGGGGAGATACCCAGCACTCGCAGTCGACGAATCCGCCGCCGTGCGCGTGGCCGCTGTCGTGTCCGCGACGCGGGTTCGAGGTTGTGCGCACACACCGCGTGTTCACCGGGACTCGTCCGGACGGCAGCGCGATGTACTCGACCGATATCCACCAGTACGAGACGCCACGAGAGAGCCTGCTCGGGCGCGGATCACTCGGGTTCTTCCAGCATCGGATCTGGAACCGCGAGCGCGGCAGCGAGACTGTCCGCGTGTTCCAGCATGCCGTCGCCGATCCGTTCGGCGCGACGGGCTATCCCCCGTCGCTCGTGTTCTTGTTCGGCGGGAGCTTGTTTTATCCAGGCAAGGCGGTCCCGTCGCTGGAGTACACGGTCACGCCGCGGATCGCGACACCGACCACGACAGAGCTGAATTCGAGCAGCCCGGCACCCGGCCTCTCCGACGGAGTGGACATCCCGGTGCGCGTCGTCTCGACCGAGCGCACGTTCGAAATGCGATCGAACCCAGCGCAAAGCCAGATCACGCGGCTCCCCGAGACGACGACCGTGGTGGAGGTCGATAACACCGCGACGCCGGATCTCTCATCGGCACCGATGACTCCTCGCTACGCTGGCGTCGATATGCAAAGCGGCGTTGACCGGCGGGAAACGAAGACGACGTACCAGCACGACGTGCTCGGCAACCCGATCTCGGTCACGACCACGGTGCGCGGCGCGCACAACTCGCCGGTGGCCGGTACTCGCCGTATCGAGGCAACGTACGTCGCATGCCCTGGCGCGGGTTGTCCCGTGGCGACGCCCGGGACATGGATCACCGGCCTGCCCGTGCGTGTTGCGCTCGCCGACTTCGATGCGAACGATCCGGTGCTGCCTGCGCCGCCTGCGCGCGTGGTGCGAGCTACCTACGATGCGAAGGGCCGCCCAGCTCAGATCCGCGTCAATGCCGCCGGCGCCGGCTACTCGTCCTGCGCAGCGATTAGCCCCGATTCCGAGACCTGTGAAGAAAAGTCCACGGCGACG
>JAEWJO010000186.1 GCA_023386455.1 Pseudomonadota bacterium
GCGTGTGATCGCCAAGAAGGCCGAGCCGCCGCCGGCGTCGGTCCCCGCGGCGGCGCCCGACAAGAGCGCCGACTGCAGCCCTCCCTACTACTACGAAGGCTCGAAGAAGGTCTTCAAAACGAACTGCCTCTAGGAGAACCATGACCCGCCTACTCCGTCGAGCATGCACGATCGCGTTCGCCCTCGTCGCCCTGACCTCGAGCGCGTACGCGCAACTCTCGAAGGAAGCCTGCGTCGACGCCCACAGCCGCGGCCAGGACGCGCGCGAGCAGGGCAAGGTCTCGCTCGCCCGCAAGCTGTTCCTGACGTGCGCGCAGTCGTCGTGTCCCGCCGCCGTGCAGGGTGACTGCGCACGCTTCGCCGACGACCTCACGAACATGCAGCCGACGATCGTGTTCGTCGCGCGCGACGCCAGCGGCAACGACCTGCCGGCGACGACCGTCTACGTCGACGGCGCACTCGTCGCGACGAATATCGACGGCAAGCCGCACGACATCGACCCCGGCAATCACGTCGTGAAGTTCTCCAGCGGCGACGCCGACGAGGTCGTCACCGTCGTGATCGGCTCCGGCGAGAAGGGCCGCACCGTCCAGGCGAAGTTCAGCGCGATCAATCCACCGTCCGCACCGATCTCGTCGCAGCAGCAGTCGTTCTCCGACCGGCCGACGAAGCCCGGCAGGGCAACGGTCCGCCACCCGAAGGGCGCGCTCGCGCTCGCAGTCACCGGTGGCATCGTCGCGATCGGCGGTGGTGCGTTCGCGTTCTACGGCAACTCGCAGGTCCCCGAGGCGTGCGACATCGGCGCGCACACCTGCTCCGCGCCGCCCGGTGATCCGGTGTTCGAGGTCGCGTCGAGCGCGGCGAGCAAGGTCAACATCGGCCTGATCGCCGGCGGCATCGGGGCCGCGGCCGCGATCGGCGGCATCATCTGGTACTACGCGGGCGCGAAGACCGACAAGGAGCGCCCGACGCAGCAGGCGGTCGCGCCGTGGGTCAACAGCGACGGCGCGGGCGTCGCCGTGCTCGGCCAGTTCTAGCGCGACAGCGTACCGTCGACGTAGAACCACCGTCCGTCGACGCGGCGGAACCGCGACCGCTCTCGCTGTGCGAACGGTTGCCCGCGCGACACGCCGCGCGCGATGAACTCGACGATGCCATCGGCGTCGGCCTCGCCGCCGCGCACGGTGTCGACGATCTCGAGGCCGAGCCAGCCGGTGTCGCGCGAGAACGCGGCGAGGCTCGCGCGCTCGACCGATGCGCGTGTCGACACGTCGTGCGTGTCGATCAGGTAGTCGATCGCGCCCTTGACGAACGCCGCGTAGCGCGAGCGCATCAGCGCCAGCGCGGTCGGTGCCGGCAGGCCATCGTGGTACAGGCCGCAGCACCCGCTGTACGGGTCACCGGAACCGCAGGGACATGCATCGCTCGCCACGACTCTACGTTACGATAGCTGCATGCTGAGCCGTGCGGATGACCTCGCGAAGATGACGGTGCTCTCGGAATCGGGCACGCAGGTCGAGCTCGGCACGTTCTGGCGCGACCGCACGGCCGTGCTCGTGTTCGTCCGGCACTTTGGTTGAATTCACTGCCGCGAGCATGTGGTGCAGTTGCACCGCGACATCGACAAGATCCACGCCGCTGGAGCCGACCTCTACATCATCGGCAACGGCACGCCGAACTTCATCGCCGGCTTTCGCGAGCAGACGAAGTACGACGGGCCGATCTACACCGACCCGTCGCTCGCCGTGTACAAGGCGGCCGAGCTGAAGCGCGGCGTCACCAAGACGTTCAACCCGCGGGCGCTCGGCGCGACGCTCAAGGCATTCACGCAGGGCCGGCGGCAGGGCCTCACGCAAGGCGACACGTGGCAGCAGGGCGGCGCGCCCGTCGTCGCGCCGGGCGGCGAGGTGCTGTGGCACCAGGCCTCCGATCATCCCGCCGACATCGCGACGGCGGATCAGATCGTCGCCGCGCTCAGAGCGTGAGCGTGCCCGCCTGGTAGTCGGCGAACGCCTGGCGTAGCTCGTCGTCGGTCGTCATAACGAACGGTCCGCGTCGCGCGACGGGCTCGCGGATCGGCGTCCCGGCGACGAGCAGGAACCGGCCACCCGACGTCGACGTCGCGGCGATCTCGTCACCGGCACCGAGCACGCCGAGCTCGCCCGCCGAGACGGTCGTCGCGCGAGGTCCGAACGCGACCACGCCGTCGAGCACGTAGACGAACGCGGTGTCGCCGCCGGGCACGCGATGGCGAAACGTCGCGCCGGCGTGGAGGCTCGCGTCGAGCATCGTCGGCTGGATGTCGATTCCGTCGACCGCACCGCGCGCCGCGCCGATCGTGCCGGCGACGAGCCGGACGCGCGCGTCGGCGATGTCGAGCTCGGGGATCTGGCTCGCGCCGAGGTCCTGATAGCGAGGCCGGATCATCTTGCGCGCGGCCGGCAGGTTGACCCAGAGCTGGAGCCCCCACAGCTCGCTCGTTCCGGTCGGCCGGGGCATCTCCTCGTGGATGATGCCCTTGCCGGCGGTCATCCACTGCGCGCCCCCATCGTGGATGAGGCCGTGATTGCCAACACTGTCCCGGTGCTGGAACCCACCGCGAAGCACGTACGACACGGTCTCGAACCCGCGGTGGGGGTGCTGGGGGAATCCGGCCGTGTAATCCGCGGGGTCGGCGCTGTGGATCTCGTCGAGTAGCAGGAATGGGTCGAGCATCGGCAGCGCCCGGTTGCCGAGCGACCGGCGCAGCGCGACACCCGCGCCGTCGCGACTCGATTGTGCCGGAACGACGCGATCGACCTCGCGGAGTGTGGAGAACTTGCTCGTGCCCTGGCAGGCGAGCGCGGCAACGCCGGCCGCGCTACCCCAGAGGAACCCTCGGCGCGTGACGAACATCAGAGTACTCTTGAGGTGAGCACATGAATTCGGCGGTGTCTAACCCATTCCTCGTCGGCAAGGCTCGGCCGATCGTGGTGGGTCATCGCGGCGTCCCGACGCTGCATCAGGAGAACACCCTCGCCGGGTTCAGGCGGGCCCTGCAGCTCGGCATCCCGGCGATCGAGCTCGACGTCCAGCTGACGAAGGACCGCCGGGCGGTCGTGCTGCACGACGCGCACCTCGAGCGCCTCACCGGCGACCCTCGGTACGTCTGGAACGTGACGTGGGACGAGCTCGCGAAGCAGCGCATCCGGCGCGAGCTGCCGATGGGCGTCGACGTCAACGGCTCGCGCACGATCGCGAAGTACGACCGCGAGGAGCGCATCCCGCTGCTCGCCGAGGTCCTCGCCGAGGTCCACGGCAAGGTCGCGATCAACATCGAGCTGAAGCTCAACATCACCGGCTGGTGGCAGACCGAGGTCGCGCGGGTGACCGCGCAGGTCGTCACGGAGACCCGGTCCGAGCCCTACGTGATCATGACGAGCTTCGATCCGCGCACGCGGCGCGCGGCGGTCGCGGCGCACCCCGGGCGCGCGACCGGGTTCTGCTTCGACGACAGCATGCTCGACTTCGCGGCGCCGTTCCTCGAGCGCGTGCCGCACCTGCGGGCGAAGCTGTCGCTGCCGGCCGACGGTCACATCCGCACGAACGCGCGGCGCCTGCTGAACAAGATCCTCGAGTCGAACCTGCTCGGCCGCCTGCTCGGGACGCGCCTCGTCGGCGCGGAGCACACGATCGTCGGCAGCCAGACCGTCAAGCGCCTGCACGACCAGGGCATCGCGATCGGCACGCACACGCTGTTCCCGCTCGGCTCGACGACGGGCAAGCCGATCTCGCCGAGCGCGATGACGGCGGCGGAGGTCGATCGGCTCGTCGAGCTCGGTGTCGACTGGATCGAGACCGACGATCCCGAGCGCCTGCAGGCGATGATCGGCTGACCGCACACAGCTGTTTGCGATCCTGTTCGTGAAGCGCGCTGCGCGATGTGTGCATTCGACGGCCGTTGCACGAATTGTCGTTGAGCCCCACGACGAGCTCTGGCTTCCTGCTACGCGATGCGCATCGTCGTGATGGTGATGGTCGTCGCCGCGTGCAGCGCGCCAGGTCAGGACACGGGCAGCGACGCGAGCGGTGACGAGGACAGCGGCAGCGGCTCGGCGATGATCGACGCCGGCGTCGCGACGGC
Organism: Pseudomonadota bacterium; assembly: GCA_023386455.1. Classification (GTDB taxonomy): domain Bacteria; phylum Myxococcota_A; class Polyangia; order Haliangiales; family Haliangiaceae; genus JABFXX01. Next base: position 4,124 of record JAEWJO010000186.1, read on the forward strand.
GACCTGCGAGGGGCGCACCGCGCAGCCGCGAGACAGCAGCTGGACGCTCGTGGTCGGCAACCTGTCGCGCACCTCGCGCGTTCACGTGCCGGCGAGCTACGACCCGACGAAGGCGACGCCGCTCGTGATCAACGTGCACGGCCTTACGTCCTACGCCGACCAGCAGGCGCAGGTCTCGCACGCGATCGCGAAGTCCGATGCCGCGGGCTTCATCGTCATCCATCCCGAGGGCACGGGGACGCCGAGGTCGTGGAACGCCGGCGCCTGCTGCGCGCCCGCGTCGACCGACAACGTCGACGACCTCGGCTTCACGAGCAAGCTCCTCGACGAGGCCGCCGCGCGGCTCTGCATCGATCCGGCGCGCGTGTACCTCATGGGCCTGTCCAACGGTGGCCACATGGCGTACGCCGCCGGCTGCGCGCTCGCCGACCGGTTCGCCGCCGTCGCCTCGGTCGCCGGCATCCTCCACGAGAGCCCGTGCTCGCCGTCGCGTCCGGTGCCGATGTTCCAGGTCCATGGCAACGCGGATCCGATCGTCGGCTACGCGGGCGGTGCGAGCTCGGTCGGCACGTGGAAGACGAAGAACGGCTGCACGTCCTCGTCGACGACCTACCAGAACGGCGCCGCGAGCTGCGTCACCCACACCGGCTGCACCGATGGCGCCGACGTCGTGTTCTGCACGATCGCGGGCGGCGGTCACCAGTGGCCCGGCGGCGACGCGTTGCCACTGCTCGGCACGAAGAGCGACGACCTGATCGCGACCGACGCGATCTGGGACTTCTTCGTCGCGCACTCGCGCTGAGTCTCCGTGCGACGTCCCTGCGACGTCGCTAGGACACGGGGTTTCTCGCGTGCGCGCCGCGATTCCGCGCGGTTGCAGATGCAACTCGATGGCATGTCGCTTGGAGATGCGAGCGTCTCATGCCGTCACAACGAGTGCTTCTTGCGGGTCTTCTCCTCACTGGCTGCGCGACGACGGGTCTCCCGTCTCATCGCGAGCCCACACAGCACGCGCGCGTCGAGCTCGCGCCGCTTCGCGCCGGCGACACCGTGCAGCTGCAGCCGCGCGCGGTCGAGCCGGCGCTGCCGAGCGCCGACCGGATCTCGCGCGAGATCTTCGGGCAGCTCGGCGACGAGGCGAGCGTCGAGGTTCACTACTGCGTGTCGCCCACCGGCAAGGTGACCGACGCCGAGCTCGAGCGCAGCTCGCAGCTTCCCGCGTTCGACCGGGCCGTCATGGCCGACCTCCGGGCGTGGCACTTCGAGGTGCAACCGGGACCCGAGTCGGTCCAGACCTGCGATCGGGCGACGATCCTGTATCGCCCGCGGAGCTGAGGTCTGTCGCTGGTCGCTCCGGCGATGCACGGCTATCCTCGGAGGATGCAGAACCTCCGCGACGTCACGGTCACGGACCTGGCGCGCAGTCCGGGCATGTCCGTTCCGTGCCTGATCGGCGAGCCACTCACGCCCGGCTCTCTCCTCGGAGGACGCTACCGCATCATGCGGTTCGTCGCGGCCGGCGGCATGGGCGAGGTCTACGTCGCAGACGATCAGCTGCTCGGCGATCCCGTCGCCGTGAAGCTGTTGCGCACGGATCTGATCCGCAAGCCGGGCGCGCAGGCGCGGTTCGCCGACGAGATCCGGCTCGCTCGCCGCGTCACGCATCCCAACGTCTGTCGCGTGTTCGACGTCGGCACCGACGGCGAGCGCGTCTTCTACACGATGGAGATGCACGAGGGACAGACGCTCAAGAGCCACCTGTGCGAGACCGGCCCGCTGACGATCGGCCAGGCGCAGCCGATCCTGCGCCAGCTGCTCGACGGCATCGCCGCCGCGCATGCGGTCGATGTCGTGCACGCCGATCTCAAGCCGTCGAACGTGCTCGTCGACCCGAAGGGGCGCGTCGTCATCACCGACTTCGGCCTCGCCCTGCCCTGCTGCGCGACGCTCGGCTGCGGTTGCGACATGCCGCACCTCGTCGGCACGCCGGCGTACATGGCGCCCGAGCAGGTCACCGGCGGCATGGTCGGCGACGGCACCGATCTGTTCGCGTTCGGCGTGATCGTGTACGAGCTCCTCACCGGCGAGCTGCCATGGACGGGCGCGAACGCGTTCGAGCTCGCGCATGCGCGGCTGACCGACGCGACGCCGTCGATGCGCACGTTGCGGCCGGAGATCGATGCGACGTGGGACGACGTCGTCCGCGCGCTCATGACCGTCGATCAGGCGGTGCGGCCGAAGAGTGCCGCGTGGGTCGCGAAGCAGCTCGGCCTCTGCTGAGCCCCGCCGATCATCCGAGTCGCTTGCGAAGGGTCGCCGCCGCGAGCTCGCCGAACGCGACGGCCGCGCGCGGCTGGATCCCCGGGAGATGCACGAGGTGCACGGGCACCGCTGGAGGCTCGTGGCTCGCGAGCACGATCCGCAGCCTTCCCGCCTCGACGTGGCGATCGACCTGGTACGACAGCACGCGCGTGATGCCGAGGCCGCTCGCCGCTGCATCGATCGCGGCCTGCGCCGTGTTGACGACGAGCCGCGGCGCGACCGCCACGCTCTTGCCGCCGAACGTCCAGCGATCGGCGACCGGTGTCGTCGCCGCCAGCGAGATGCACGCGTGTTTAGCGAGCGCCTCCGGCGTCCGCGGCGCGCCCGCGCGCTCGAGGTAGTCGGGGCTCGCGACGACGATCGTGCGTACCTTGCCGACGACGCGCGCGACGAGCGACGAGTCGGCGAGCGCGCCGATCCGCACCGCGAGATCGACGCCCTCCTCCGCGAGGGAGATGATGCGATCGAGCAGCGCGACCTTCGCGGTCACCTGATCGTGCGTCGCGAGGAACGCGGTGACGATCGGCATCACGTGGAGCTGACCGAACAGGACGGGTGCGGTGATCGATAGCGTCCCGCGCAGCGGCGCACCGGCGTCGACCGGCGCCTCGAGCGCGTCGACCTCTGCAATCGCCCGCTTGCTGCGCTCGAGGTAGCGCTCGCCATCGGCGGTCAGCGACACCGAGCGCGTCGTGCGATGCAGGAGCCGCGTGCCGAGGCGCACCTCGAGCGCGGCGATCGCGCGCGTGATCGCCTGCGGCGAGCGGCCGAGCCGGCGTGCCGCCTGGCTGAAGCTCTTCAGCGTCGCCACGGTCGCGAACGCGCGCCATTCCTCGACTCGGTCCATTCTTCCTCTCTATGGAATAGTGTACCGGTTCCGGCGCCATTGTTACGACCGTCCTCGATGACGATGCTGGAGCCATGACCCAGCCATCCAGCGACGTCGCGTTCTCCCCCGCGGTCAAGCGCGTGCAGGCCGAGCGCGGGTCGCGTGCGGCGTACGCGAAGGTCGAGGCCCGCGGTGGGTTTCGCACCGAGGTCACCGATGACCTGCGCGAGTTCCTCGTCGGTATCGACACCGCGTTCCTCGCAACCGCGAGCGCGGACGGCCAGCCATACGTCCAGCACCGGGGTGGCGCCAGGGGCTTCATCCGCGCGCTCGACGAGCACACGCTCGCGCTTCCGGACCTCGCCGGCAACCGCCAGTACGTCACGACCGGGAACCTGACCGAGAACGATCGGTTCTGCCTGTTTCTGATCGACTACACGCAGCGCGCCCGCGTGAAGGTGTGGGGTACCGCGAAGATCGTCGCGGCCACGCCCGAGCTCCTCGCCCAGCTCGGCCCGCTACCCGCGAAGGCGAAGGCCGAGCACGTGCTCGTGCTGACGGTCCGCGCCTGGGACATCAACTGTCCGCAGCACATCCCGCTGAAGCTAGACGCCGAGGACGTCGCGGCGGCGGTCGAGCGCCTGCAGGCGCGAATCGCGCAGCTCGAGGCCGAGAACGCCGAGCTACGAGGGGCGCGCTAAGCGCTGCGCGGCTGGATCGAGCTCGAGACCGTCAGCTGCGTCTCGCGGCTGTGCGACTCGATGTGAATCTCGACCGCTTCCGGGTCGATGTCGACGTACTTGCCGATCACCGCGGCGATCTCGGCGCGCATCTCCTGGAGACGCCCACCCTCGAGGCCGGTGCGATCGTGCGCGAGCACGAGGTGGAGGCGTCCCTTCGCGACCTCGCGAGAGGACTTGCCCGTGAAGAAGCTCTTGATCCCGTTCCACATGGCGGTCCTTACGCGGGGGTCGCCGACAGGCCGAGCGCGCGGCCGAGGCGGGTGAAGAAGCCAACGGACTCGCCCTGCTCGACCTCGAGCCCGGCGAGCTTCTTGGCGATCTGGATGAACTGCTTCGCGGCGACCGACTTGCCCTCGAGCACTGCCGGGACGCCCTTGTTCGTCGTCGCGATCACCTGATCGTCGAGCGGGATCGCGCCGAGCAGATCGAGCGCGAGGATCTCGATGACGTCGGCCTGCGAGAGCATGTCGCCCTTCTTCACGAGGTGTGGCGCGATCCGGTTGACGATGAGGCGCGCGGGCACGTCCGAGGCCGCCAGCAGACCGACGACGCGATCGGCATCGCGGATCGACGAGACCTCCGGGGTCGCGACGACGATCGCCTCGTCGGCGCCCGCGATCGCGTTCTTGAAGCCCTGCTCGATGCCGGCGGGGCAGTCGATCAGGATGAAGTCGTACTGGGTCTTGAGCTCGAACACGAGGCTGCGCATGTCCTCGGGTGTCACCGCATCCTTGTCGTCGGTCTGCGACGCCGGCAGGAGCCACAGGTTCTCCATCCGGCGGTCCTTGATCAGCGCCTTCTGGACGGTGCACTTGCCGCGGATGGCGTCGACGACGTGATAGACGATGCGGTTCTCGAGGCCCATGACGACGTCGAGGTTGCGCAGTCCGATGTCGGCATCGATCAGCACGACGCTGTTCCCCAGCTGCGCGAGGGCAGCACCGAGGTTTGCGGTGGTCGTCGTCTTACCGACGCCGCCCTTACCGGATGTGATGACGATGGCTCGACCCATGGGATGACTCCTTTAGAAATGCGCGCTCAGATGCTGGTGGCGAGGTTGCGAGGCAACTTGCCCTGATAACGTTCGACGACGATGCTTCCGCCCGTCGCATACGCGATCTCGGGCTCGGTTCCGGGGGTGTCGCTGTCGGCCGCGCGAGCGACCTGACGACAGATGCGTAGCTGCTGCGGCTCGAGCCGCAGGGCGAGGATGAAGCCGGCGTCCTCGCCGATGCCGGCGTGCGCGGTGCCGCGGAGGCGGCCGAGCACGACGATGTTGCCCTTGGCACGGACCTCGGCGCCGGGGTTGATGTCGCCGAACACGACGAGGTGACCGGTGTGCTCGAGGATGACGCCGGAGCGGACCGGACCGATCACGATGCGCGTGCCGGCAGACTCGGTCTCGAGCTCGGCCTCGGGGCTCGGCGCGAGCGTGCGAGGAATGGCGGTCTGCGTCGGCTCGTCGAAGCTCGTCGCCTCGTCGGCGATCGCGACGTCGTCGCCGGCCGCGAGCATCGTCGGGGCCTCCGGCAGGACCGGTGGCAGCGGCGCGAGCTTGGCGCCGCCGCTGGTCGGCTCCTCGTCGTCGAACGCGGGCGACGGCGCGGAGCCGGTCGCGAGGTTCGTCTCGGGGACCGCGTCGGCGTCGGCCGCGGGGGACGCCGGGCGCTTCGCCGCGGTGACCTCGACGATCCGGAGCTCGAACATCACGGCGATCTCGTCGAGGCGCGCGAGGCAGCCGGGGGCGAGCGGCTTGTCCTCGACACGAATACGTACGTCGCTGCCGCGGAAGAACGCCGGGGCCTCGTCGAGCCGCTTCATGACGGCCGCGGTGATCGCGGTCATCGACGCGCTCCCGTCGATGATGATCTCGAGACCGCGCGCCGTACCACGCAGGATCGCCACGGGGGGCGCGTCGTCCGCGGGGACGAGCGCGGGAATGGACTCCGCTACGGCGTTTGTTGCTTCCATGGATTGGGCCCCATGAAAAGCCCTAATCCAGTGGATGCGGGGTGGGCAACTTTTCGACGGTCGAGTGGATTCGAGACGATGCCGGGCTACATTACCAACGTGCGGTTCCACCTCCTGACGCTCGCCCTGATCGCGTGTTCACCGAAGAACCCCGCCCCGGGCGAAGCACGACCGGCCCCGCAGGGTGGCGCCGTCGGCCAGACGGCCGGTGCGACCACGCCTGCCGTGGTCCCCGCACCCGACCCGCGTGAGAAGGCACTCGCGACCACGGTGACGCAGCTGTTCGAGCAAGAACACCTGCTGCGCCAGAAGATCGACGACAAGGTCTCCGAGGAGGCCTTCAAGAACTACATCGACACGCTCGATGCCGGGAAGATGTTCCTGCTCGCGAGCGACCGCGATGCGCTCGCGAAGTACAGGGACAAGATCGATGACGAGATGCACTCCGGTGCACTCGACCTCGCGCACGATGGCCAGAAGCTGTTCACCGCGCGCGTGGCGGTCGTCGAGAAGATGGTCAACGACCTGCTCGCGCAGCCGGTCGACGTGACGAACGAGGAGTACGCCGAGCTCGATCCGGAGAAGCTCCAGCTCGCGGCCACCGACGACGAGCTCCGCGAGCGCTGGCGCCAGCGCCTCGAGCTCGAGGTCCTCGAGCGCGTCGCGGGCATGGAGGCGCGCCTCGAGCACGACGCGAACAAGGCCAAGGGCTCGGCGACCAAGCCGGCGCCCGCGAATGGCGCCGCGGACGAGGACGAGGACGAGGACAAGACGACGCCGATCACGCAGATCCCGACGACGCCCGAGGGCCGCGAGCAGAAGGCGCGCGCCGATCTCGCGAAGACGTACGCCGGCCGGTTCGCGCGGATGAAGAACCCGGGCCAGCTCGACGCCGCGTCGGACCTCGTCAATGCGGTCGCGACCGTGCTCGATCCGCACACCACGTACCTGCCGCCCGCGGACAAGGCGAACTTCGACATCCGCATGAGCGGCTCGCTCGAGGGCATCGGCGCGGTGCTGCGCGAGAAGGATCACCTGATCGAGATCGTCGAGATCGTCCCCGGCGGCGCGAGCGCTCGCCAGGGCGCTCTCCAGACCGGCGACTTGATCCTCAGCGTCCAGCAGCAAAAGGGCGACCCGGTCGACACGTTCGACATGCGGATCGACGAGGTGGTGAAGATGATCCGCGGCCCGAAGGGCACGGTCGTTCGCCTCCGTATCCAGAAGCCCGGCGGTACCGAGCAGACGATCGCGATCACGCGCGACGTCGTCGTGATCGAGGAGACCTACGCCAAGGGCGCGATCATCCAGCAGAAGGGCAAGCCGGCCTACGGCTATATCCACCTGCCGAGCTTCTACGGCGGCAAGGGCAGCCCGCGCACGTCCGGCGAGGACGTCAAGGTGCTGCTCGACGAGCTGCAGAAGAAGAAGGTCGCCGGTGTCATCCTCGACATCCGCAGCAATGGCGGTGGCCTGCTCTCCGATGCGATCGACATCAGCGGCGAGCTGATCGACAAGGGCGCGGTCGTTCAGGTCAAGGACAGCGACGGCCAGAAGGAAGTGCTGTCGGATCGCCACAAGGGCACCGACTACGACGGGCCGGTGATCGTGCTCGTCGATCGCTTCAGCGCGTCCGCGTCCGAGATCCTCGCCGGCGCGCTCCAGGACTACAAGCGCGCGGTGATCGTCGGCGCCGGCGGCACGCACGGCAAGGGCACGGTCCAGACGATCGCCGACCTCGACCGCGCGACCGGCGGCCAGATCGAGCTCGGCGTCCTCAAGATCACGATCCAGCAGTTCTTCCGGCCGAGCGGCTCGTCGGTGCAGCTCCAGGGCGTCACGCCCGACGTCATGCTGCCCGATCCGTCGGCGTACATCGACTCCGGCGAGAAGGAGCTGAAGCACGCGATCCCGTGGTCGCAGATCAGCCCGGCGCCGTTCGACAAGTGGCCGGGGACCTACGACACGAAGAAGCTCGCGGAGAAGAGCGCCCTGCGCGTGCCGAAGTCGCCGCTGCTGTCGAAGATCGCGACGGCGACGGCGCTGGTCCGCGCCCGCCGCAACGACACCCGCGTGCCGCTCCAGAAGGCCGCGTGGGAGAAGCGCCGCGCCGACCAGAAGGCCGCGCTCGAGGCCGCGTCGCCCGACATGAAGAAGGCGCAGCCGCTGTTCACGGTCAAGCCGCTCGCGGAGTCGCCGGCCCCCGCCGATGCACCGCCCGCGGGCAAGGGCGCCGTGAAGCCGGACGACCGCATGACGAAGTGGAAAGACAACCTCGCCCGTGACCCGTGGGTCGACGAGTCGCTCAACATCCTGAGCGACATGACCACGAAGTAAGCCGCACCGTGCGCGTGCGCGCGGTACGCGCCGCACGTAGTCGATGAGACATCGGTTAGGTCGACCGGCGCCGCCGCGGCGCACGACCTAGCCTTGCTCATGAAGCTCCTCCTCGGCGGGGCGACGGCCTCGTTCGTCCTCGCGGCCGCGTGCGGTGGGACGTCCGCGACCGAACCGCAGAAGCTCGTGTTCGAGCGGTGGTCGGCGCCGCAGGCGACCGGTCACGACGTCTTTCTCGCCGCGCGCGGCGATGTCATCGTGATGGCGAAGCGACTGTCGGCCGACGGCGGTGCGACGTGGCTGCCGATCGATCCCGCGTTCTCCACGGGCGACCTCGCGCGTGTCGCGATCTCCGGCACGACCGTCGCGACCTACAGCGGCGGGCTCAAACGCTGGGATGTCGCGACGGGCACGGTCACCGCGGTCGGCGGTGCGCCCGGCTACACGACCGATCGCACCTGGCGCATCGATCCGGCGACCGCGCGCTTCATGACGTTCGACGCGATCGAGAACAAGATCGCGATCGAGGCCGCGACCGGCTGGATCCAGAGCACGCTGCCGCAGCCGTCGCCGACGGAGACGCGACCTTACGTGCGCGACATCGAGAGCAACGGCCAGATCCTGCTCGCGATCAGCGTGTGGGGCACGCACCGCTCGACCGACGGCGGCGCGTCGTGGCAGCTCGTCACGACCGAGAAGCCGGGCAGCGGCCGCGAGCTGCTCGTGCTCGGCGACAACCGGTTCGCGCTCGTCGGCGGCACGACGACGTACCTCTACGACGCACAGGGCAACGCCGCCGGCACCGCGGCCAACCTCGCGATCGACAGCAACACCGGCGCGACGATCTGCGAGGACGGCACGCTCGTCACGGGCAACAAGTTGACGAAGGACCTCGGCGCGACGTGGCAGTCGCTGATCGCGACCAGCGATCTCCCGACGATGACGGTCCAGCATGCCGACTGCGGCGGCACCGGCCAGTACTGGGTGCTCGTGATCAGCGACGCGTGGGGCTACCGGCTCGTCCGGTTCGACGCGGTCGGCACGCCGGGCGTCGCCGCCGGCAACTGGGAGGACGGCGGCGATCAGATGTGGACGACGAGCGGCCCGCCGATCACGCGGCTCGACGATGGCACGTTCCTCGTCGCCGGCCTGTCGCTCGCGAAGGACGCCGACACGTGGACGCTCCAGGAGATTCCCGCCCGCACGTGGGCGAGCGGCCAGACCGTGTTCGGTGTCGCGAAGCAGAAGTTCTATGCATCGGCGGACGGCGGCGCGACGTGGACCGCGGCCGGTGCGATGGGGCTCGGCGCCGAGGAGCCCGAGGCGTTCGCCCAGCGCGACAGCACGCTCTACGTCTCGCAGTTCACCGGCGCGACCGTGATGGGCGTCGGCATGTGGAAGTCGACCGTGTGGAAGAGCGACGACCTCGGCGCGACGTGGTCGGCCGCGTACGATGCGATCGCGACGCGCAACGACGGCGAACAGATCCAGGGCGAGATCCATCGCTTCGTCGGGATCACGGACACCGGCGACTGGATCGCGACCGACGCGGTCTCGCGCGATGCCGGTGCGACCTGGCAGAAGACGACCGTCCTCGGCGACAAGGGCCTCGCGCACCTCATGCTCGACGGCACGCTCGTCACCGGCGGCGCCGACGAGTCGCTGTGGCGCGTGTACGACGACGGAGGTCTCGGTGACCTCACCGCCACGTACCAGATCGTCGTCGACGACAAGCCTATCCCCGCGTCGCAGCTGCGATCGGTCGCGTTCGACGAGGAAGGCTACGCCTACGTCGCGCGAGGCACGCCGCGCGTCCAGATCTGGCGGTCGAGCCGCCCGCTTCGCTGACTCACCCGTGACTCACGGTGAGTACGCTGGAGTGAACACGTTCGCTTGCCGTCTACTGGGCGGTGAGCATGTTCAAATTCCTTGGTGTGGTGGCAGTGCTGGCGATGGGGGCTTCGCCGGCACTCGCTCAATCGGGTGCACCTACCCCTGCTGACGCGACGCAGATTCCGTCGCCCGATCCGGCGCTGCCGCCGGTGCCGCAGTCGACGCTCGGCGGTCCGATGACGACCACCGGCGCGCCGCCGGCGGGCACGACCGATCCGTCGCTGGGCATGACGGCGCCGCCACCGCAGAAGCCGGCCAAGAAGGAACCCGGCCGCGGTGACTTCGATGCCGGTGGCCAGGCGCGATTCCCGAGCGGCCCCGACGAGACCGGTGGCAACTACAAGTCGTTCAACTGGGTCGCGGTCGACCTCAAGGGCCGCTACTTCCTGCTCGACAGCGTCACGCTGAACGGCAACATCCCGCTCGCGGTCAAGAAGCCCGAGAATCTGATGACGGACGGCGCGACGGTCGACCCTCGCATGATCGGCGGCATGACGGTGCGCCTCGACGCGAAGGTGCCGGTGCCGAAGATGCCGATCATCAAGTACGACACCGAGATCGGCCTGTCGCTGACCGGTGCGTACATGCGCGAGGGCGCGATGCTCCTCAGCGACAAGGACTTCCCGCTGTTCACCGGCGACATGAAGCCGGGCTTCGCCGGCGCGCTCATCACGAAGGTGAAGCTGTCGAGCCTGCTCGACTTCTCGCTGCTGCCCGCATGGGTCTATCAGTCGGGCACCATGAATTCGCACAAGGCCGTGCAGGTTCCGATGTCACTCATCGTCAAGCTCGGCGAGGTCGTGAAGGTCAACGCCGACCTCGGCGTCTATACCGGCGACGACTACTCGTTCAGCGGTGACGAGGGCGGTCGCATCTACGCAGGCGGTGCGCTCGATCTCAAGATCGGCCCGATCCTCGCGCACGCGGGCGCAGGTGTTGCGAGCCTCTTGACCGGCGGCGCGTACCCGACGATCAGCGACTCGATCTACGTCGACCTGAACGTCAAGTACGCGAAGTAGCGTCTCGTCGACCCCGCCCTCGCCGGCTATGCTGGCAAGTGAATGGTGATCCGCGGGACCACGAGTGTTCGCTGCCCGACCTGCTCGACGCAGGCCGAGGTCGAGCTCGTCCAGAGCATCGACACCCGCGAGAACCCCAAGGACAAGGCGCGGCTCCTCGCGGGCGAGCTCAACGTGCTCGAGTGTGCGTCGTGCGGCAAGCGCACCCAGCTCGCCGCGAACGTCCTGTTCCACGATCCCGAGGCGTCGTACTACTGCCAGGTCGTGCCCGGCGGCGAGACCGCGATGCGCGAGGCCGACGCCGCCTTCGCCGCGTCCGGCGTCTCCGGCACGCAGCGCCTCGTGCCGTCGCAGAACGCGCTCGTCGAGAAGGTGAAGATCCTCGACGCCAAGCTCGCGGACTGGGCGATCGAGATGACGAAGGTCCTGCTCCTCTCGTCGATCGGCGAGCTCGATCGCGTCCTGCTGTTCGCCGCGGTCGACCACGACAAGCGCGTCCTCCGCTGGGTCCTGTTCGACGAGAACGGCCGCTCGCCGGAGCCGCTCTCCTCGCCGCTCGAGGCCTACGAGAAGCTCGTCGCGCGCCCGCAGAGCGTCGCGGACCGCCGCATCGATCGCGCGTGGGCGCTCGAGGCCGTCAAGGCGATGATTGCGGACGCGAACTGACCGCGCGGATCGACTGCTCGAGGTTCCGCGCGCCGCCGTACCCGTACTCGACGCTGCGCACCACGCCCTGCGCGTCGATCACGATCGTCGTCGGCAGGCCCTGCACGAAGTACGACTTCCACAGCTCCTGCTCCTCGTCGCGCGCGAGGATGTAGTTGATCGCGTGCTCCTTCGCGAACTGCTTGATCTCGTCGACGTCATCGGCCGAGATGCCGACGATCCGGACCTCGGGATGCGCCTTCGCCGCCTTCACGAGCGCGGGCGCTGCCGCGACACACGGCCGGCACCACGTCGCCCAGAAGTCGAGCACGACCATCTTCCCGCGCAGGTCGGCGAGCTTGACACCCTTGCCGTCGATCGTCGGCAGCGTGAAGTCCGGTGCCGGCTTGTCGATCAGCGCTGTCCGCGTCAGCTCGTCGATGTCGGGACGCAACCCGATCGTCACCTTCACCTCGTCGAGCTTGCCGCCCCGCTTCACGCCGAGCGTCACCGTCTGCCCGCTCGCCGTGCTCGCGACATGATCGATCACGTCGCGTGGCTTGCTCACGTGGTCGCCCTCGAACGTCATGATCTCGTCGCCCGCGACGACCCCGGCCTTGTCCGCCGGCCCGTTCGGGATCACCTGCCGGATCCTCGAGCTGTCGCGCTCGAACCACACGCCGATCCAGCGCGGCTTCGTCACCGTCGGCGCCGGCTCCATCGCCGTGGGAGGTGCCCCGTCCGGCGGCGGGTTCGCCTCGGGTGCGGGCGCTGGTGTCGCCGGCCGTAGCCACGGCGGAGGCTCCGGCTCCGCAGCCTCCTCGCCGCTCGGTCCCGCCGGCGGCGGCGCGCTGTGACACGCGCCGACCGCGAGCCCGACGCCGCACAACACCACCGCGAGCTTGCGTGACTGCATGACGAAACTGTACACAACGAATCTCATGTGGCGAGCGTTCGAGCATGACACGCTACTCGTCCTCGCCGAGTCCTGGCGCACGGCGAGCCCATTCCCTCACGTCATCATCGACGATCTCTGCGACGACCTCCCGTCACTCCTCGCAATCCTCGACGAGGAATCCGTGGATCCGTACGAGGGCGACATCCTGTCGTTCGAGGCGACGTCGCCCGAGCCGCGCACGCCCGAGCTCCGCGAGCTCCGCAATTCCTTCGCGTCCGCGCTCGCGCCGCAACTCTCGCGCATCACGAGCAAACCCGTCACGCGCGTCGACATGCGTGCGTACGCGTATCGCGTCGGGCACTACCTCCTCCCGCACTCCGATCATCAGCAACACCTCGCACGTGTTCTCGCGTACGCGTACTACCTCCCGTCGCCATCGCCTCCGCGTGGCGGCGAGCTCGAGCTCTACGCGTGCACGCTCGGCCCCGACGGCGTACTCACCTCGACCACCAGCGCCACGCTGATCGAGCCGCGCTCGAACCGCCTCGTCGTGTTCGACGTCAGCGACGTCTCGCTGCACCAGGTGCGCGAGGTCCTCGCCGGCCTCCGCCTCTCTCTCGCCGGGTGGTTCTACGCATGACGCTCGACGCGATGTTCGGTGCCGCCGTCACGGTACCCGACGTGATCGCGCGCGATGCGGCCGCCGCGATCCGCGACCGCGCCGCGTTCCACCGCTACGCGCTCCTCGATCGCGGCAGCTACGACATCGACGCGCTCGACGCGCCGAGCGCCGCGCTCGTCCCGATCTTCTCGGCCCTGATCGCCACCGCCACCCGCGTCACCGGCCGGCCGTCGCTCGCCGTCACCGACGCCCGCCTCCTTCGCCTCCTCCCCGGCGACTACCTGCTCGCGCACCACGACCGGATCCTCGACGGCAATCCTGTCGAGGTCACCGCGGATCTGTCACCGGCTCCGGTCCCCGGCGCCGAGATCCACTACCGCCGGCGCGGTCAGGTCTTCCATCGCGTGCCATGCGTCCCCGGCTCGGTCGCCGTCGTCGAGCGAGGCCCGACCGTCACCTGCAATCACACCTACGTGAGCAAGTTGCACGAGCATGCGTCCGTGGTCCGCCTCGTCGTGCTGCTACGATGACGGCTCCCATGGCGAAGAAGTCGACGAGGAAGCCAGCACCCGCGAAGAAGAAGAAGCCTGCGAAGAAGGCGCCCGCGAAGAAGACAGCCGCGAAGAAGACACCCGCGAAGAAGGCGCCCGCGAAGAAGGCCGCGGCGAAGAAGGTCGCGGCGAAGAAGCCCGCGCCACGCGCTGACTTCGGGAGGCCGATCGACGGCTTCCTCGCGAAGCAGCCGGCGAGCCTGCGTGCGATCGTCGACACGCTGCGCGACCTGATCATGGAGGCGGCTCCGACCGCGGAGGCCTCGCTCAAGTGGGGCATGCCGTTCTTCTCGGTCAGTGGTGAGATGATGGTCGCCGTTGGCGCCCACAAGGCCCACGTCAACTTGATCCTGCCCGGGCCTGCCGGCACCTACGACGATCCGGACGGCCTGCTCGTCGGCGAGGGCACGACCGGCAGGCACATGAAGCTCACGTCCGCGGATCAGATTCCGGCGGCCACCATCCGGCGATGGCTGGCCACGGCTGCGAAGCGCGTGGGTGCCTAGCCGGTCGCTGCGCGTGCGTGACGAGCGTGCCCGGTTTCGCCGGGAGGAGCTTCACGGCGACATCGCGGGTGTTGCTCATACCAGACACACGTATTCGTCTCGAAGAGGCTGCAAGGCGCACGTAACCACGCGATCCGCCGGGAGATCCCGCCGGAACGACCGTTGCAGCGTCCGGACTCATGCGTACGACGACTCCGCTGCTGCTCGTCCTTGGCCTCGCGACGCCTGCCCTCGCCGAGACCCCGCTGCCTCAGAATCCTTCGCGCGAGCCGAGGGCCGGCAAGACGCTCGAGGTGACGTCGGACGCGTTCGAGGCGAATGGCTCGATCCCGCGCGAGTACACGTGCGAGGGCGAGGACGTGTCGCCGCCGCTGGCGTGGGCGAACGTTCCGAAGGACACGAAGAGCATCGCGATCCTCGTCGACGATCCCGATGCACCGGGCGGGACGTTTCTTCACTGGCTCGTCACCGGGATCGACGGCTCGGCGACGTCGCTCCGCAAGGCCGCCGACCTACCGGAGGGCGCGATCGCGGTGAAGAACGGAAAGGGCGATGCGGACTACGCGGGGCCGTGCCCGCCGAGCGGCCGCCATCGCTATCGCTTCAACGTCTACGCGCTCGATCGTTCGCCCGGGAGCCCGCAGAGTCGCGCCGACTTCGAGTCCGCGATCGAGGGCCACGTGCTCGCGCACGGCGTCCTCGTCGGCACGTACCAGAAGCAAGGCGCGCGCTGATCGAGCTCGTCGTCACGTGCGCTGCGAGCGGGTCGCGCGTGCCGTCAGGACGCCGGCGATGATCGCGGTCGCGAGGCCGGCGATGATGGCGACGTACTTCCACGCCGACGGCGGCTCGACCGTCGCGATCCGGGCGGCACCCGAGAGCAGCGTGCCGAGGTACGCGAACATCAGACAGCACGGGAACATCCCGACGACGTTCGTCGCGACGCGCTTCCAGAGCGGCACGTGGGTGAGCGCGAGCGCGTAGTTGAGAAAGCCGAACGGCACGAGTGGCGACAGACGCAGGAGGAGGAGGATCATGAAGCCGTCCTGCTCGACGCTCCGCTGCACCGCGGCGAGCGCGCCCAGACGCTCGACCTTGCGCTCGACCCACGGGCGAACACTCGTGCGCAGGATCAAGACGGTGCCGAGCTCGATGACAACGCCGAGCAGGGTCGTCAGGAGGCCACCCCAGAACGTCCCGTAGAGCAGGCCCGCTCCGACGTAGAGCGGCGTGTTCGGGACGAGCGCGACTCCGAGCGCGACGAAGATGCCCGCGTAGATCGCGAGGCCCTCGATGCCGAGATGACGGTCCCACTCGACGAAGTCGGCGAGCCAGTGCGCGAGCGGGAGATAGACGATTGCCGCGACGAGGAGCGCGACGACCGGGAGAATGAGGAGAGTGAGCTTCGGCGGGCGGCCCACAGAGAAGGCTGACATGCAGCGAGCGGACCGGCGACCGCTACGTATGTGCGCGGCGCGCCTGCGCGCGGCGATGCGCTCGCGGAGCGCGAGGTCGCGCACTGCCGCAGATCTGGTCTTCGCCAGACGCGCAGGCGCTACCCGGCGAAGCCGGCGATCCGCCAGCGGACCCGTGCCTCGTCGAGCAAGGCGAGCGTGGCGCGCGCGACGACCACATCGAGCACCAGGTCGCTGACCTGCTGCTCGCTCCAGACGTCGAGTGCGAGCTCCTGCGCGATGAACGCGCACGTCGATGCGTCCGGACACGTGACACGGATTGCGACACGTGTGGGCGGCGGTGGCTGCCGCCGCACGTAGGTCGTGAGCGCTGTCGCGGCGACGAGCACCGCGAGCAGAAGTAACGGGGTATGGCGCCGTTCGAGGAGATGGCGGCCTACCACGCCGTCAGTGTAGCGCGCCCCGACCGTGCACACCGGGCGCTACCCCGGTGTGCCCTGGAGCGGGTAACTCCAGGTGCGAGCGAGACGGGCTGCACCGACGACGCAGCTCAGGTCGTCACCGATGAGCGTTCGCCATCAGTGTTGTCGAACCAGCAGTGCTAGCCGGCAAGGTCGTCCGGGGCGACCGGGGTCTGAGTCGCCCGCGCCGTCACGCGGCGCTCCTTCGCATACGAGCCCATGCGCCGGTTCTCACCGAAGACCGCGACGACGATCCGTTGAGACGGAACGCCGAGGTCGATCAACTTCTGCCGGACGGTCGCAGCGCGCTCGCCAGACAGCTTGAGGTTGTGCTCGGCTGTACCCCTCGGATCCGCGGAACCCTCGAGGATGATCGCGTTGTGCGTGTCGCACTTCGCCCAGTCAGCGAGCGCCTGGAGGTCCGAGGTCGACGCATCACCGAGCGACGCAGAGTCGGTCTCGAAGAACAGGTCGACGTTCTGGACGTTCTCGTTCTGCCCCATCGACGTCTTGTCGGTGTCCTTCTGTTTGTCCGTGGAGGACGTTTTCTGTTCCGTCGTCGACGTGTTGTCGTCGGCGTACGCGATCCCGCTACCGATGAGTAGCGCCAAAGTCGAAGCCAAAACTGGATGCCTCATGATGACTACCTTTTTGTGTTTCTGCGAGGTCACCGGTTCAGCACAGGAGCAATCGTCATGCCCGCAGGAGCACGCGGGTCGCAGTGCGATGCACACGCGAACGCGCATACGCGAGCGCACGTAGTCGGCATCCCGAAACGACGAAACCACCGTCGTTGTCGACGGTGGTTCCGGGTTGCAAACGACCGGGTTCAGAACTCCATACCGAGATTACCTGTGACGCCCCAGCGGTCCATCGAACCAACGATCGCGCCGTTGTCATCACCGCTGAACGCAGGGATCAGGTCGTTACCCCACGCACCGCGGTACTCGGCTCGAACGTCAGCCATGAAGCCGGAGATGTATCCGGCGACACCGACACCGACGGGCAACTCGAACACGTCGTCCGAGTCATTGACGTCCGACGTGTTGAACGATTCGTTCGACAGGTCGTAGTGGCGCCAGGCAGCAGCACCGTACACGAACGGCTGCACGTAATAGCCCTGCAGCATGTTCAGGCGGATGCCGCCCTGGAGACCGTTACCGATCAGCACCGCGTCGTTATCGAGTCCGATCGCGTCGATGGACTGCGCCGAGCCGATATAGGCGGCCTCGAGCGCGAGCCACGAGCGCGTACCGGCCGTGAAACGCACGGTCCAGCCACCACCCACGTTCGTCGTGCTGCGGAAAGCGTCGCCGACGAAGTCGTCGACACCACCACCGACGCTGAGGCCGTAGCCCAGACGCATGTACCAGGGCGCTTCGGTCTGCGGCTCCTCCATCGCCATCGGCGGCGGAGGCGTCGCTTGCGGAGCAGGTGCAGGCGTCACGGTCTCGGTCTGCGTCGACGTCGTCGTCGACGAAGTCGAGCTCGGGCAGTCCGCCGGGATCTGTTCACACTCGGCCTTCGGTCCATCAGTCAGAGTAGGGTCGTCGTCCGCGTATGCGGAGCTGGCTGCAACCAGCACGCATGTCGCGAGCGCACCATGCAGTCGATTGAAAGTCGGCATTCAAATACCTCCTGGCCAGGACCCTCAGCATCGGGCGTGCCGTACAAGTCTCTCGGAGCGCGGGACCACGACCACGTGCCCACATTCGCGAGAGAGCGTGTCGCTGCCACTTCCTATGTAGAAGTCCGCGCATCCGGGCAGCGCATCGGCACAGCGCGCGCCTACGGAATCACGCGTTCACGTCGGCGCACGTCGAGGGCAAGTCAGCGACGGCGGCGCGGCAGCCGAAACAACCAGCGTGCTCGCACCTCGTCATGTTCGCGGCACCGGACGGAAGGGACCTCCGGCCGCTTCGTATCTCGCAGCAAACCCAAGGGTCCTTACAGCGATAATGGCGAAGTGCCCGGGATGACGGCAGCTGTTATCGAACTCTCTTGAGACTCGTCTCCATCCCGCCGAGGATAGAGCTGGGTCCATGTTCTCGACCGGCCGACGACGGTTCGCCTGGCTGCTCGCCTCCACGCTGTGGGTTGGGTGCGGTGGCTCCGCTCCCAAGGTCGAGTCGCCGCGCGCCGCCGAGGTGGATCCCGACGAGTTCGAGATCACCGACGAGCCGGACCGCGAGATCGCCGACGCGGACGACCAGGCCGCCGAGGACGAGAAGCTCGCCGCGGAGAAGGTCGCCGAGGCCGAGCCGGAGCCCGAGGAAGAGGAGCCGCCACCGCCGAAGGCGAAGGCGAAGCCCAAGAAGGTCGCGGCAGCAGCGACGAAGCCGAAGAAGAAGGCGAAGAAGGTCGTCGAGCCCGAGCCCGAGCCCGAAGAGGACGAGGTCCCGGTCGACGACGACGAGCCGCCGCGCGAGCGCGTCAATCGAAGCTCGATGCGCGCACGCAAGGAGCGCGACGCCGGCATCGGCTCGGGCCGTAACGATCGCGAGGCGCGAATGGCGCGCGACGAGCGAGCACGCAAGGGTCGACGACCCAGCGCGCGCGAGCGCGCCGAGGAGGCCGCGGAGGAGCGGGAGGCACGCGCGGAGGAAGCGCGCGCCGCGAAGGAGGCGAAGGCCGAGAAGGCACGTGCCGCGAAGGAAGCGAAGGCCGAGAAGGCGCGCAAGGCGAAGGAAGCGAAGGCCGAGAAGGCGCGCAAGGCGAAGGAAGCGCGGGACGCGAAGCTCGCGGCCGCGCAGGAGGCGCGCAAGGCCAGGGATGCGAAGGCGGCGGCGGCGAAGTCGCGCGACGACGAGGAGGACGACGAGGACGAGGAGGTCGTCGCGAAGGCGGAGCCCGAGGAGTCGGAGGACGAGGAGGAGGAGGAGAAGCCGGCGAAGAAGGTCGTCCGGAAGGGCGGCAAGAAGGCTGCCGTCGACGAGGACCTGATCGAGATGGAGGGCGACGAGGAGGACGAGGACGAGGAGGGGTCGTCCAGCATCGCGAGCATCGAGGAAGACGATCCGCTCGCCGAGCCTCGGGTCGAGCGCGCCGAGCCCGAGCCGAGCGCGGAGCCGGTCGCGATGACGTCGATCAACGATCGCACGCTGACCGTCGCGCAGAAGCAGCTCGAGGTTCACGGCCGGCTCGGCCTGCAGACGCTCACGCTGCCGGGCGCGACCGCTGGCACGACGGTGTCGTCGACGTCGGAGACGCTCGCGCTCGGTGTCGCGTATGGCCTCGGTGCGAAGGCCGAGGTCGGTGCCGACTACACGCTGTCGCTCAACCCGGGCTCGATCAAGGGGCCGCTGTCGTTCCACGTCGCGTACGCCGCGAAGCGGTCGGCGAAGCTCGACGTCGCGATCGCGGCCGGTCTCGCGTTCGACTTCGTCGACACGCCGAACATGGTCACGATGATGACCACGTCGACGAACTACGCGTCGCTGCAGCTCGGCGCATGGGCGCGCTACCGCGCGACGCCGAAGGTCTCGATCTTCACGGGCCTGCCGGCACTGCCGTCGGCCTCGCCGAGCCTGTCGAAGAACGCGCTCGCGCTGCCGCCGTTCGCGTACCAGGTCCAGCTCGGGCTCAACAACAAGGGCACGACCGCGATCGAGGTGCCCGTCGGCCTCGGGCTCCAGATCAAGCCGAACATCTACGCGTTCGCGAGCTTCGACCTGGCACATATCCGGCTCGCGAATACCACGTCCGCGTTCATCTTCTCGGACTTCATTCCGTTCTCGCTCGGCGCGTTCTACACGCACAAGAAGCTCGACATCGGCGTGCAGCTCTCGGACGACCTGAAGAAGGGTGCCGACTACCTGCAGCTCGGTACGGTCCTGCGCTACCTCGTGAAGTAGTCACTTGCCGGACGCGTTCATCGCGACCGATCGCACGTACCCGGTGTAACGTCGCCGCATGTTGCCGCGGCTCGGCTCGAGCAAGCGGTCAACCTCACCGTCGGCGTGATGGTGCTGTTCGCCATCTATTTCGGCCCGATCGCCGTCGCGCCGGAGCTCGCCGCGTGCGTTGCCGCCGCCGTGTACCCGCGCGAGTGGCTGCGCCGCTGAGGGTGCGATATACGCAGCGGATGCGCTCTGCTCTCCTCGGTGGCCTGCTCGTCGCCGCCTGTAGCTCTCCCGCACCGAAGCCCGCCGTACCCGCGCCGGTCGCGACGCCCGAGGTGACGCCCGCGGCCCATGCGCCTCCGGCACCCGCGAAGCCCGATCCGACGCTCGCCGCGCGCGAGGCGTTCGAGAATCCCGGCGGCATGTGGCTGCCGAGGCAGCTCGCACTGCCCGATCAGGTCCAGACGCTGAAGTCGCTCGGTGTCGAGATGGAGTCGCTGAGCGATCCGCTCGCCGATCCACTCGGCGCGGTCGTCAGCCTCGGGTTCTGCACGGGCTCGTTCGTGTCGCCCGACGGCCTCATCATCACGAACCATCACTGCGCGCAGCGCGCGCTCGAGGTCAACTCGACGAAGGAGGCGAACTACGTCGAGACCGGCTTCCTCGCGAAGACCCGTGCCGACGAGAAGTCCGCCGGCGCCGCGCAGCACATCTACGTTGCCCAGGCGTTCCGCGACGTCACGCACGACGTGCTCGACAACCTCGAGAAGATCGCCGACCCGACGAAGCGCTATGCCGAGCTCGAGTCTCGCTACAAGGCGCTCGTCGCCGCGTGCGAGAAGGATCGCCCCGGCATCAAGTGCGAGGTCACGAAGATCTACGACGGCGCCGAGTACACGCTCACCGAGTACATCGAGCTGCGCGACATCCGCCTCGTGTGGGCGCCGCATCGCGCGATCGGCAACTACGGCGGCGAGATCGACAACTGGGCGTGGCCGCGCCACACCGGTGACTTCTCGCTGATGCGCGCGTACGTCGGCAAGGACGGCAAGCCCGCGGACTTCTCGCCCGACAACGTCCCGTACCACCCGAAGCACTTCCTGAAGATCGCGCGCACGCCGCTCACCGAGCACGATGTCGTGATGGTCGCCGGGTATCCGGGCCGGACGTCGCGCCTCGAGACGTACGCGGACACGAAGTGGAACATCGAGACGTACTATCCTTGGACGATCGCGCGCAGCAAGGCGTCGTACGACCTCGCGACCGAGCTGATGAAGCTCGGCGGCAACACCGCGATCAAGGCGGGCGTCGCCAAGCACAGCATCCAGAACGGCCTCGAGTACTACGAGGGCACGCTCGACGGCCTGAAGCGGAGCGACGCGCTCGCGACGAAGAAGGTCGCGGCCGACAAGCTCGCCGCCTACCTCGCGATGCCCGGTCACGAGGCCGCGCGCGCCGCCGTCGCCAAGCTCGAGAAGATCCAGGAACGCCGCCGCCAGACCGCGATCGCCGATAGCCTGCGCAGTCGCGCGCAAGGCGGCTCGGAGCTGCTCGGCATCGCACACACGCTCGTCCGGATCGCCGAGGAGCGACCGAAGGCCGACGCCAAGCGCGAGATCGGCTACCAGGATCGCGACATGCCCGACCACGTCGCCGAGCAGAAGCAGTTCACCACCGACTACGACGCGACGATCGATCGTGCGTTCTTCCGCCTGAGCCTGCAGCGCGCGGCAACACTGCCGGCGGCGCAGCGGCCGTGGCTCGCGACGATGCTCGGCACGAAGGCCACCGACGACAAGGCGATCGACGGCGCGCTCGATCGGCTCTACGCGAGCAAGCTCACCGACGAGGCGCTGCGCCTGAAGCTCCTGAAGTCGGCGTCGACGGCCGATCTGCGCAAGCTCCACGATCCGTTCGTCGATCTCGCGCTCGCGCTCGCACCCGAGCGCCGCAAGAAGGAGGCTGCCGACAAGCGCGAGCGCGCCGAGACCGCCCTGCTCGCCCCGGCGCTCGGCGCGGCGATGCGCGACTCCGCCAGCGGCGCGCTCGCCCCCGACGCGAACGGCACGCTGCGCCTGACGTACGGCACGGTGCGCCGCTTCACCGATCCGAAGTATCCGGGCCCGGCGTTCACGACCGCGCCCGAGATCGTGAAGAAGAACACCGGGAAGGAGCCGTTCGACGCGCCGGCCGCGGAGCTCCGTGCGATCGAGAAGAAGGACTTCGGCGCGTGGGCCGACCCGACGCTCGGCTCGCTCCCGGTGTGCTTCATCACCGACCTCGACACGACCGGGGGCAACTCCGGCTCGCCGACGCTCAACGCCAGGGGCGAGCTCGTCGGGCTCCTGTTCGACGGCAACATCGAGTCCGTGTCGTCGGACGTCGTGTGGAATGCTGCGCTGACGCGCTCGATCCACGTCGATATCCGGTACTTCGCGTGGGTCCTCACCCATCTGGACCACGCGGCCGCGCTCGCGACGGAGCTCGGCCTCTAGAACGCGCTGGTCGCCCGCCAGGTATACAGATAGTATACAGCTCGAGGAGGACGACCGTGCGGACGTCGGCGATCGTCGCGACGATGGTGCTTGGCGCGTGCGGACGCATGGGGTTCGACGAGCTGCCGGCGCCGCCGGATACCGCATCGGTCGTCGAGTCCGATGCCGCCCCCGACGCCCTCACCTATCGCGCGACCGCCGTCAGCTTCGAGTCAGCGGCAGGTGACTACCTGTGGACCGGCAGCCTCGCGAACACGACGAACGCGCCGCGCGGCACGTACTCGGCGTGGTTTCACTTCACCGGACGCGACAACCAGCAGCAGCTCGTGAGCGTCGCCCAGGTGATCTTCATCGGCGGCGTGATCCGCGAGGCGTCGAACCGGATCCACTTCCTGCTCCCCGACTGCACCGGCATCACCGTCCTCGACATGCAGACCACGGGCGCGTACACGACGACGTCGGGATGGGTCCACGTGCTCGCCTCGTGGGACCTCCCGGCCGGCCGCGCGCAGATCTACATCAACGACGTCGCCGACCGCGCCGCGAACCCGTTCATGCTGAGCGGCAACGTCTGCTACGCGTCGCTCAAGTGGGGCATCGGCGGCCTGATCGGCGGCGCCCTCGACGCCGACGTCGCCGACTTCTACGCCTCGCTCGGCACGTCGCTCGACCTCGACATCGAGGCCAATCGCCGCAAGTTCATCGACGCCGCCGGCAAGCCCGTCGACCTCGGCACGAACTGCAACACACCGACCGGCATCACACCGACCGGCTGCTTCGTCGGTGACGCAGAGACGTGGGCGACGAACAAGGGCCTCGGCGCCGGCATGAATGTCGACGGCGACGGCCTCGCGCTCGCGCCGACGAGCCCGAGCGACTAACGACGGCGCCGGCGCACGAGCCCGAAGGCCGCGAGCACCAGCCACCCCGCGCCCGACGTCGTCGAACAACCGCCGCTCGCGCCGCCCATGCCGCCCTGCGGATCGTCCTCGCCGGGGCACTCGAGCCGGAACGACACCGTGGGCGTCGTCATCACGAGGTCGGTACCGGGCAGCGTCGCGCGCATCGCGAGCTGGTGCGTTCCCGCCGCGAGACCGGTCGCCGCGCCCGTGTCGTCGGAGCTGCACACGCGATACGCGAGCGTGCGCGAGTCCCAGACCTGATCGTCGATCAGCGTCTCGATGTGCAGCGCGTCGCGCCACGGCATCGCGTCGGCGGACAGCTCGAGCGAGAGCTGCGCGCGATCGGCCATCACCTCCGACGTGCACGATCCGCTCGACGTCGGCACCGTGAGCGGCGCGATCTCCTGGTCGGTGACCGTCACCGTCCCGAGCGTGCCCGGCAGCGGCGCCGATGCGCTGACGAGGAACACCGAGCCCGGCGCCGCCGGATACTCGGGAAGCGTGGTGCACGTGTTCGCGTCGCCGAGCGTGTACGTCGTGCCCTCGACGAGCGGCGCAGCCGGCACGATCAGGAACGCATCGCTGCCGCTGACCGCCATCGCCGTGAACGGCACGTCGACCGGCGGCTGCGCGACCGTCTGGAGCGTGACCTTCTGCAGGTCGTTTCCGCCGCCCTGGCGGTCGTCCATCGGCTGCCAGTACAGCGCCGGGATGTTCGCCGGCACCGTCGTGCCCGTCGCCGGCGTGACATAGCCGGCCCAGCACGGCGGTGGGCTGCACGCTTCGGCACGCTCGTGTGCCACCAACACCGCCCCCGCTACGAGACCGATCGTGACGAGTCGCATCGTCCGTCGAGCGTGCCAGGACTCTCGCGACTCGTTCAATGGCATTCGTCACGCCGTGACAGAACCGCGGTGCACACTACATCCCTGTCACCACGTCCCCTTGCGGTGGATCCCCGATCGTCTGCTCGATGAACCGGAACGTCGTCGACAGCGCTTGCATGTTCGCGTCGCGCGTGTCCGCGGGCGTCTTGCCGATGAAGCTGTGATCGACGCCCTGGAGCATCACGAGCTCGCCGCGCACGCCGGCCCCGTCGAGCTGTGCGCTCATCTGCAGCGTCTGCGCCGGCGGCACGAACGTGTCCTCGTTGCCGGCGATCAGCAGCATCGGCGGATCCTCGCGATCGACGTACCGGATCGGGCTGGCCGCCGCGAGCTGCTCGCGCGTGCACTGCGCCGCGACGCAGCCGAGCAGCTTCCACTCGGGGGCGTCGAAGGCCTCTCGCGACATCGCGCGTGCCTCGCGCGCCTGCTTCACGAGCGTCGACATGTCGAACACGCCGAACCACGTGACAGCACCCTGCACGCAGTCCGATGCATCCTGACGCGGCTGCTGATCCGGCTCGAGCCCGGCCGCACGGCAGCTCACCGCGACGAGCGCCGCGAGGTGCCCGCCCGCCGACTCGCCCCACGTCACGGCGCGCGCGGGATCGATCGAGTACGTCGCCGCGTGCCGGCGCAGCCACCGGATCGCCGACTTCACGTCCTGCACCTGCGCGGGAAACTTCGCCTCGCCGCTCAGCCGGTACTCGACCGACGCGACGACGTACCCGCGCGCAGCCAGCGACGCGAGCACCGACGGAAAGTCGATGAACGCACCGCTGTGCCGCTTGTCGCCGCCGAGCCACGCACCACCATGGACGTGGACGACGAGCGGGAACCCCTTCACGGGCCGCGGCATCGCCGCCGGCGGGAGATAGAGGTCGAGCGTCAGCGGCCGGAAGCCGAGCGGCTTTGCATACGCGACCTCGGGGATGCTCTGCACGCCGTTGGCGAAGAACACGTCGTGGCGGGGATAGCGATCCTCTTTCACGATCGTCGCGCCGATCTTCGGATACGCCGCCTCGGCCGGCGCCGCGACCGGCGGCGGTGCTGGAGGTGGCGCGATCGCGGATGCCGAGCAGCTCGCCAGTGCCACCGATACGAACACGAGTACACGCTGCATGCGAAAAGCTAGCACCGCGTCTCGCGTGGCCCCCTACCGAGGACCGCGTACGGGAGCGCGCTCAGATCTTCGAACGCACGCCAAACGTCGCCGACAATCCGCGCGCGAGCTCGACGAGCTCGTCGTCGGTCAGCCTCGCCTCGGGGTGCAGCCAGCGGTACTTCAGGAGCGGCATGTCGCCGCGGATCACCGACGTGCCCGCCTCGTGCGCGATCTCGTAGTCACGCACCGGCCACTCGGAGAAGTTGATGACGGTGCGACCGATGTCGACGTCGCGTTGCACGACCCACGACAGCGGCGCGACGTGCGAGTACCACGGCCACTTCGTCTCGTTGCTATGGCAGTCGAAGCACGCTCGCTGGGCGAGCTCGCGCGTGCGCGGCGAGTCCCACTTCGGCTCTCCGACCACGGGCGGGTTCGTGTGGCTACGGCCGTACGGAACGAGCTGCATCACCGCGATGAGACAGACGAGGAATGCCAGCACTTTCGCGATACGCAGCAGCCACTTCTTCATGCGCATAAGATGCGGATCTCAGCGCCAGTTGGGGTCGGGCGTTTTGACGCAGGGTGAAGCTCCGCGAGGCCGATTGCCGATCCCAAACCCGCGCGGTACTGCTACTCGCCCGGCAAGTGCGCCGAGGTCGCCAGGCGCTGTGCAGTGACCCGGTCGCCGATGGCGATCAGCACGTCGAGCTCGGCGCGGACGTCGTGATCCCGACGGGCCGCGGCGAGCGCTGCGTCGAGGCATGCGCGTTCGTCGTAGTGAACCTTCGCAGCCTCGAGTGCGGCCCGGCCTTGTTCGCCGCGCGCCGCGATCCATGCAGCCGCCGCGAGATAGAGCCGCGCACCCGGCGCTGCCGGCGCGTCGGTCCACGCGGCGGCGAGCGCCGCCGTCGCCGTGTCGACGTCGTTCGCGAGCAGTGCGGCCTGCACGAGCAGCGCCTGCCCCTCGGGCGAGCCGACCGCGCGTGCCTCGGCCATCGCACCCACGGCGTCGTTCGCGCGCAGTCGTGTCGTCGCGCGGACGGTGCGAACCAGCGCGAGCGCCCCGGTATCGTCGGCCGATGTCGCGAGCTCGATCGCGCGGTCCCACGCCCTGTCACGTGCCGCGACGTCGCCGTGCCACTCGGCGAGCTGACCCTCGAGCACCGCGACGGCGACCTTGCCGTGCGGCATCTTCAGCTCGTCGGCGATGCGCCGCGCGCCCTCGATCTGCGGCCGGGCCGCCTCGCACTCGCGCATGCGCTCGCACAGAAATCCCGCGAGCGTCAGCCGCGAGTTGAACAGGCGGATCGCGTCACCGGCGCGCTCGCGAAGCGCGAGGGCCTTGCGATGAAGCGCGTCCGCGCGCTCGAGATCGCCGGCCGACTCCGCGAGGTCCGCGAGGTGGCGCACCGGATACGACTGCAATAGCGGATCGTCGACGCCGCCGGCGATCTCGAGCGCGCGCGTGAACAGCGTCTTCGCCTCCTCGGTCGTGGTCGTGAACTGCGCGATCAGCCCGCGATAGAACGTCGACTCGGCGATGCCGCGCGTGTCACCTGCCGCGACGCGCAGCTCGAGCGCGCGGGCGAACCGCGCACCGGCCTCGTCCCACGTGCCCTCGCCAGCGACGATGTGGTTCCAGAACAGCACCTCGCCTGTCGCCTGCTCGAGCTCCGCGACGAGCCGAGGGTCCGACGGCCGTGCGGTCGCGAGCGCGGCGAGCGCATCGGCGAAGCTCGACTCGTCCCACACGACGCGCAGGTCGATCACCGTGCGCGCGAGCAGGATCGCGTTGCGTGCCTGCGCATCGGGGGTCGGCGCGCGCTCGGTGCGCAGGCGATCGCGCAGCTCGTGCATGTGGCCGCTGCGATAGAGCGCCATGCCGTCGAACGGACGCGGCGCGCCGCCGCACGCGGCGAGGGCCAGAACGAGCAGAATCTTCACGCGGCCGAGTCTAGAGGACGTCGAACGCGCCGAACATCCCGAACGCGAACCGATCCGGATGCTGATCGCGTGCCTCGAATACGTGGGTCATGCGCGCGAAGAACCCGAACGATGGCTTGTCCAGCCCGTCACCGATGCGATGCCGGATCCGGACCTCCGGGGAGATGCCCGCCGAGCTGCCGCTCTCGACGGCGTCGATCACCCACGACAGCGCGAGAGAGACCGGCCCCACCGCCGTGCCGACGCCGGAGCGGACCTGCCACCAGTCCCACGCGACCGGGAACGTGAACGAGACGTTCAGCTCGATCCCGGCGCTCGCGAACCACGACTTCGTCGGCCGGTAGATGCCCGCGCGCAGCGTTGCATCGAATGCCAGGTCGGGACGTCCGTTCGTGTCGACGACAGCGGCGATCCCGGCCTCGGGCCCGACATCCATCGCGTCGTCGATCGCGTCTCCCACCCAGTTCCAGCCGGTGGACGGCGGCTCCCCCATCATGTACTTGCCCGCGTGAGCAGACGCCGGGACGAACAGCACCACCACGAGCGCGAGTCTCATGTGTCGAAGGAGCGTCGAGCGCGCTCGCCGGCGGACGCAGTTCACGCGAATCTCACGCGCGGACCGGCAAAGATCAGCAGATCGATGTCTCGCGCCAACCGTAGAGCGCCGAGGCGCTGCGCTCACACGCGCTGGAGCGCGACCGAGCCGATCGAGTAGCCGGCTCCGAACGCCGCGAGCATGCCGTACGTGCCCTTGGGCAGGTCGGCACTGTGCTCGGTGAACGCGATCGCAGCGCCCGCCGAGGCGGTGTTGCCGTAGGTCTCGATGATGAGCGGCGCCTCGGTGCGCGTCGCCGGGCGGCCGAGGATGCGCTCGCCGATCAGCTCGTTCATGTTGCCGTTCGCCTGGTGCAGCCAGTAGCGGCCGACGTCCGTCGGTGCGATGCCGTGCGACTCGACGTGGCTCGCGATGAACTTCGCGGCCATCGGGATCACGTCCTTGTAGACGCGCCGGCCCTGCTGATAGAACAGCTTGTCGGCGGCGAACTGCGTCGCCGGATCGAAGCGGTTGAGGAAGCCGAAGTTGTTGCGGATGTTCGTGCTCCACTTCGACATCGACCGCACCGACAGGATCTCCCACGACACGGGACGCACGGGCTCGATCACGAGCGCGACCGCGGCATCGCCGAACAGGAAGTGACCGTCGCGCTCGCGCCAGTTGTTGTGGCCGCTCATCAGCTCGGGCGAGACGACGACGGCGCACGTTGCGAGCCCGGTCTGGATCGCGCTCGTCGCGACCTGGAGCGCGGCGACCGCCGAGGCGCAGCCGAGCGTGAGATCGAAGCCGAGGCCGCGTGCGCCGATCGCGTTCTGGATCTCGATCGCCATCGCGGGATACGCGCGCTGCAGCATCGAGGTGCCGCACACGATGAGGTCGACCTCCTCGCCGACGCGACCGGCCGCGGCCAGCGCGCGATTGATCGCGTTGACCGCGAACTCCGCCTGCACCGATAGCTCGTCGTCGCGGCGATCGGGGACGTTCGGGCACATCCGCTCGGGATCGAGCACGCCCGTCTTCTCGACGATGTAGCGCCGCTTGATGCCCGACGCCTTCTCGATGAACTCCGGCGACGACTCTTTGAGAGGCGGCTCGGCGCCCGCGGCGTTCTTGCGGCGGACGAACTCGTTGAACGCGACGCACAGCTCCTCGTTCGTCAGGATGTGGTCGGGATGCCAGACTCCGGCACCCGTGATCGCCGTTCCGGTCGAGATGCGTGCACCAGCCATACGGCGGGAATCTCACAGGGTCCCATGCATCGCAATGCCAGCAGACCGTCATGCTTGCGTCACGGCTGGCGCCGGACGCCCAGATACACGACGTGGCGACGTCCGCCGCTGCCGATCGAGTGCTTTGTGACGCTGAATCGCGCGGCCGAAAAGCGTCGCTGAAACGGTGCGTCAGCGTCCTCCGACCACACGCCGAGCACGCCGCGAGGCGCCAGCGCACGATGGCTGCGCGCGAGAGCGGTCGGACCATAGAAGGGATCGTTTGCCGACTGGGTCGAGCTGTTCGGACCCTCGTAGAGGTCGAGCAGGATCAGATCGAAGCCCGCGGCGGGGGCGCCGGCGATCACCTCGGCGACATCGCGGACCTCGACATGCACGCGTGGATCGCGGATCGCGTCGTTCGTCGCGGGTCCGAGCGGACCCCGGCACCACTCGACGACGACCGGATTGAGCTCGGCAACGGTCACGCGCGTCTCGTGTGGAGTCGCGTCGAGCACCGCGCGGAGCGTGAAGCCCATGCCGAGTCCGCTGACGAGCACGTGCTTCGGCGGCCGACCCTCGAGCTTGGCGACCGCCATGCGCGAGAGCTCCTCCTCGGACGATCGCGAGAAGCTGTTCATCAGCACGCGACCGTCGTGCATCATCAGCCAGTCGTCGCCGCGCCTGCGAAGCTCGAGCACGCCATCCGGGGTGCCGATCGTCGCGAGGGTCTGCCAGGGCACTGCCATGCGGCGCGCACGGTACACCGGTCGCGCAAGGCGTGCGCGACATGCGAGACCGTCGCACGCGCATAGCCGTGGAACACGAATCGCATTAGGCTCCGTCCGAGATGCCAGGCCTGACGATCGTCGGCACCGGACGATACGTTCCGGGCGAGCCGGTCACCAACGAGATGCTCGCGCGTGTCATGGACACGAGCGACGAATGGATCCGTCAGCGCACGGGCATCGAGCAGCGCTACTTCGCGCCCGAGGGCGTCGGCGCGAGTGACCTCGCCGTCGTCGCCTGTCAGCGCGCGATCGCTGCCGCCGGCCTCGAGGCCACGGACATCGACTACATCATCTTCGCGACGATGACGCCGGACCTCCCGTTCCCCGGGCCCGGCGGCCTCCTCGGCGCGAAGCTCGGCATCCCCGGTGTGCCCGCGCTCGACATCCGCCAGCAGTGCTGCGCGATGCCGTTCGCGTTTCAGGTCGCCGACGGGCTCGTCGCGACCGGCGCGGCGACCACGGTGCTCGTCGTCGGCGCCGAGGCGCATGCCGGGTTCATGCCATGGGAGAACTGGGACGCGCTCGCCGGCGATGGCAGTGACGTTCCCGACGCGCAGCGCGATCGCGCGACGCGGCATCGCGGGCTCGCGGTCCTGTTCGGCGACGGTGCCGGTGCGTTCGTGATGCGCAAGCACGCCGAGCCCGATCATGGCCTGCTCGGCACGCTCACCCGCAGCGACGGTCGCGGCGCGAAGCTGATCTACATCGAGGGCGGCGGCTTCACGCGCCGGCCGCACTGGGCGCCGTGGATGCTCGACGACGAGCTGCACATCCCGCGCATGGAGGGCCGCGATCTGTTCAAGAACGCGGTCACGAAGCTGCCCGACGTCGTGCGCCAGCTGTGCGCGCAGCACGGCATCACGCTCGATCAGGTCGACTGGTTCCTCGCGCATCAGGCCAACGATCGGATCAACGCGGTCGTCCGCGACTCGCTCGGTGTCCCTGCGAGCAAGGTGCCGTCCAACATCGCGCGCTACGGCAACACGTCGGGCGCCACGATCCCGATCCTCGTCGACGAGCTCGCCGAGAACGGCCAGCTCCAGGAGGGCCAGCTCCTCTGCTTCCTCGCGCTGGGCGCGGGCCTTCACTGGGGCGCCGCCCTGATGCGGCTGTAGTACCGTCGCCGGTGTGAAGCGTCTCGTCGTCGCGGTCGTCGTCGTCGCGTGTGGGAAGTCGTCGTCGAAGAAGCAGGATCCGCCGCCGCCGCGCGACGAGGCAGCGGTCGTCGCGAGCGATGCGACCGAGAGGCCGCGCGTCGAGTGGCCGCGGATCGACGGCCCGAGCTTCTTGCCCGCCGCGGACGTCGCGAAGACATGCCAGGCGCCGGCCTCGAAGCTCGAGGTCCGCGTCCAGGGGACGCTCGGCGATCCGATCGAGGACGCCGTCGGCGAGGACCGCACGCTGTACGTCGGCGAGGTCGCCCGCACGGGGAGCGCGGACAACTTCATGGGCATCGTCGTCCAGGCGCGCGAGACCGAGGACCACGCGAAGAAGCTGCACGGCCTGTCGGCCGCGATGTACAAGCCGGTCACCGGCACGGAGATGTACACGCACCGCCTCGCGCAGAACGACTGGGTGCGGCGCGAGGTCCACGGCCGCAAGGGCCGGTACCTCTACAACCTGTACGAGACCGACGGTGTCAAGGAAGCTGCCGTCTGCGACGATACCGAGCTGCTCGAGCTCGCGCGCCTGATCGAGAGCCGGCTGCCCTGAGCGTACCGTCGTCACACTTCAGAATTCTGACGTCGATCGCACGCCTGACTCGTCGTAGGTTCTTCGCCTCCGTGCACCGGCTGGCTGTCATCGTAGCGATCGCGATCGCGCCGGGCGTGGCGGAGGCAGAGCGGGCGGTGCGAGGGATCGTCGTCGACGGTGCGACCGGCGAGCCGATTCCGGGTGCGCTCGTCGCCGCGGGGACCGCCGAGGCCGCGAGCGGCGACGACGGCCACTTCGTGATCGCCGATCTGCCGTTCGGCCGCATCGATCTCGTCGTGATCGCCGACGGCTACCGCGCGTACTTCGGCTCGGCACGCATCGGTGCGGATCTGACGATCAAGCTCGACGCCGAGGACGGCGCCGGCGAGACGATCCACGTCTCCGGCCGCGCGCCGATCGGTCCGCCGCTGCAGCTCGACACCGAGGCGATCCGCACGCAGCCCGGTGCGGGCAACGACGTGCTGCGCGCGCTGCAGAGCCTGCCCGGCGTCTCGCGCACGCCGTTCGGTCTCGGCGGGCTCGCGCTGCGCGGCACCGCACCGCGCGACACGAAGGTGTACCTCGACGGGATCGAGATCCCGCTTCTCTATCACTTCGGTGGCCTCGCCTCGTTCCTGCCGACCGGTGCCGTCGACGAGGTCACGCTCGAGCCGGGCGGTGCGAGCGTGCGCTATGGCCGCGGCCTCGGAGGCGTCGCCGTCGTCACGTCGCGCACCGGGCGCAGCGATCGCTGGCGCGCCGGAGCCGAGCTCAGCCTGATCCACGCCGCCGCGCTCGCCGAGGGGCCTGGTCCGCTGAAGGGCAGCTGGCTCGTCGGCGCGCGCCGCAGCTACTTCGACGCGATCATCAAGGGTGCCAACATCGACCTCACGCTGCTGCCGCGCTACGCCGACGCACAGCTGCGCTGGGAGTCGGGCGATGGCCGGTGGATGGCGATCCTGTTCGGCTCCGACGACCTGCTCACGCTCGTCCACGATCCCAGCAGTGGAAACACCGGCGGCATCAATACGAGCAACGTGAAGTCGTTCATGTACGTCTCGCGCTTCCTGCGACTCGGCGCGCGGTATCGCGCGGTGAAGGGGCCGACGTCGGTGACGATCATCCCGTCGCTCGGCATCGACGATGTCAACGCGCGTGCGAACCACGAGGACATCGACAAGGGTATGCACAAGACGACGCTGCCGCTGTCGCTGCGCGGCGACGTCGCGACCGCGGCGTTCGGCGGCACGCTGTCGATCGGCCTCGACGCGAGCTGGCAGCGCCACAGCTACGACATGATCAACACGCCGCCGCCGACACCGATGGATCCGTCGCCGCACATGGTGATCCATCGCAGCCTGACGCGATGGGCCGGCGATGCGGGCGCGTGGATCGAGCAGTCGTGGTTCCTCGCCAACGAGCTGCTCGAGGTCCGCCCCGGTTTGCGCGGCGATCACTTCGGACTCTCCGATCAGTGGACGCTCGATCCGCGCATCGTCGTCAGCGCGAAGTTTCGCGACGGCCTCACGCTCGTGCAGTCCGTCGGCCGCTATCACGCGCCGCCGCTCGTCACGGACCTCGATCCGATCTTCGGCGACCGCGTCATGCTCGGTTCGTCGGCGACCCAGTTCGCGACGACGATCAAGACCGTCGTCGGCGACGACAAGGAGCTGTCCGCGACGACGTACTACCAGCGCCTGAGCGAGCTCCCCGTCGACGCGATCACGTCCGCGACGCCGACGTCGGCCAATGGCGGGACCGAGTCCGGCGGCCTGCTCGGTATCAGTCGCGAGCTCGTCGACACCCAGTTCGGCTCCTACAGCTACCGCGAGGCGATCGGTCGCGGTCATGCCTACGGGCTCGAGCTGATCGCCCGCCGCAACGTCGGCCGGTGGACGGGCTGGATCTCGTACACCTACGCGCGCGCGTATCGCAGCAACCCGGCGACGACGAAGCTGACGTACCCGTACGTGCTCGACCAGCCCCACT
>JAEWJO010000257.1 GCA_023386455.1 Pseudomonadota bacterium
GAGCGTCAGATCGCCGCCGAGCAGGCGCGCGAGGTCGCGCGAGATCGAGAGGCCGAGGCCGGTGCCGCCGAACTTGCGCGTGCTCGCGCCGTCGGCCTGGCGGAATGCCTCGAAGATGAGCTCGTGCTGATCCGGCGCGATTCCGATGCCGGTGTCACGGACCGCAAACGCGACGGTGTCACCGCGCGCGGAGACCTCGAGCGTCACGCCGCCGTGCTCGGTGAACTTGAGCGCGTTGGACAGCAGGTTCTTCAGGATCTGCTGCATCCGCGTCGAGTCGGACTCGAACGACTCGGGCGCGCTCGGCGCGATCGTCATCGAGAGCTCGAGGTGCTTCTGCTTGGCGATCGGCTGGAACGTGCTCGTCAGGTCGTCGACGAGGCGGCCGATCACGATCGGCTCCGGCCGGACGTCGAGCATGCCGGCCTCGATCTTCGACAGATCGAGGATGTCGTTGATCAGCGTCAGGAGGTCGTTGCCGGCGGAGTAGATCGTGGTCGCGAACTTGATCTGCTCCTCGTTGAGGTTGCCCTCGCGGTTGTCGGCGAGCAGCTTCGCGAGGATCAGCGAGCTGTTCAGCGGCGTGCGCAGCTCGTGCGACATGTTCGCGAGGAACTGCGACTTGTACTCGTTCGACCGCTGGAGCTCGCTGCCCGCGCGCGCGAGGTCGTCGCGCTGGCGTTCGAGCGACTGCGACTGCTCCTCGAGCTGCGCGTTGATCTGCTCGAGCTCGCTCTGCTGGTTCTCGAGCTGCGTCTGGGACAGCTGGAGCGCCTTGCTCTGCTGCGCGAGCTCCTCGTTGGTGACACGCAGCTCCTCCTGCTGCGCCTGGAGCTCCTCGGCCTGGCGCTGGGTCTCCTCGAGGAGCTCGACGAGCTTGCCGCGGTCGCGGGCCGAACGAGTCGCGATCGCGATCGTATCCGACATGCGCTGCAGCGCATCGAGCTCGATCGTGTCGAGCGAGTGGAGGAAGCCGAGCTCGAGCACGGCCTCGACCTTGTCGTCGAGCACCGCCGGCAAGATCACGAGCTCGCGCGGCTGGGTCTCGCCGGTCGCCGAGCTGATCGGGAGGTAATCGGCCGGTAGCTTCTCGACGTGGACGAGCCGGCGGTCCAGCGCCGCTTGACCCGCGAGCCCGTCGCCGAGCTTCAGCGTCTGCGTGCGATCCTTGCGGGGATCGAGCGCGTGGCCGGCGATGCGATGGAGCCCGCCGGGCTCCGCGACGTAGACGGCGCCGATCTGCGCGTCCAGGTTCGGCACGACGGACTTCAGCACCGTGTCGCCGATCGATGCCATGCGCATGTCGCCCTGCAGCCTGCCCGTGAGATCGAGCTGGAGCCGGCGAACCCAGCCCTCGTTCGCGACGGCCCGGAAGTCGCGCGACGCGAACAGACCGACGAGCAGCAGCATCATGGCGAGGAGGCCGGATCCGCCGAAGCTGACGTAGCTCGACCACCGGACCGACGACTCCCACTCGGCGGTGCGCGCGCCGAGAACGCGCTGCTCTGCCGCCGTCATCGCATCGGTCGCCTCGCGGAGCTGCATCATCACGTCGCGGCCACGGGCCGTCTTGACGAGCTCGAACGCGGCCTCGGTCTTGCCGTCGCGGCGGAGCTCGACGCCCTCGGCGAGCAGCGCGAGCCGCTTGCGAGCGAGCGGCTCGATCGTGTCGAGGTAGTGCAGCTGTTCGGGATTTCCCTCGGTGAGCTCGCGAAGATCACGGATCTGCGACGAGATCGTGGTCTCGGCCACCTCGTAGGTGTTGAGGTAGCGCTCGTCGCCCGTGATGAGGAAGCTGCGCTGGCCGGCCTCTGCGTCCTTCAGCTGCAGCAGCAGACCGTTGAGCGCACGCTGGACGGCGCTCGCGTGGTTGACGGCGCGCGCGGCCTCCGCCCGGGCTTGCAGGGATCGATAGGTCAGCAGCGTGATCGCGGCGATCGCGACGAACGCGGCGAGGATCGCGAGGGCCGACTTGGTCGGCAGCAGTGCGCGGGAACGCTCGATTCGAGGTTGGAGAGACACGCCAGGGCGTGCCGCTTGCGAACGCTGTGCCGCAGGCGCTCACCGCGACGCGGTGTCACGACGAGGAGTTGGACGATTCTCTGCGGCAGCACCGCACGCTGTGCGAAGCCGCTCGGGCGTGGTCCTAACGGACCTCGTTCAGGTCCGCGAGGACCGCGAGCTCCCGTCGCGTTCCCAGGCGCGTCAGCTCGTAACGGAGATCGTCGAGCTCGCCGGCCGCCGCGGGATCGGCCGCGATCGCCAGGATCCGGGCCCGTGCGGCCCGCGTGCGGATGCCCTCGAACTCGTCGTGGACGACGGCCTGGACGAGCGCCTCCTCGATCCGCTCGCGCGCGCTCTCGATCCGGCCATCCCGCGCGTCGAGCTGGGCGACGATGCGGAGCGCGATCGCGGCATCGAGGTGGTTGCCGAGCGAGCGGGCAAGGGCGAGCGAACGGTTCGCGTGCTCGAGTGCCACCGCGAGGTCACCTCGCGCCGCGGCGATCCGTGCGCGGAACACGAGGCTCTCGCACAGGATGTAGCGACTACCGGTCCGCTCGATCAGCGCGATCGCGTCGTCGAGCAGGCGGTCCGCTTCGTCGAGCCGGCGCTGCTCGAGGTAGAGGCCCGCGAGGTTCGACGCGGCGAGGCCCGCGCTCGACTGCGCGTCCATGCGCGCCGCGAGATCGCGTGCGGCCTCGGTCGCCGCGATCGCCTTGTCGAGCTCGCCGAGCAGACCATGGACGACGCCGAGGTTGATGTTCGCGGTCAGCTGCATCTGCAGGTCGCGCAGCTCGATCCCGATCTCGAGGTTGCGCTGGTTGCAGCGGAGCTGGTCGGCGAACCGGCACGCGCGCATGTACGTTCCGCCGAGGCGCGACAGCGCGTGCGCGAGCTCGCGGCGGTACTGCGTGCGCTCGAGGACGGCGACCGCTCGCTCGCAATACGGGTGTCCCTCCTCGACCTGGCCGAGCAGGTAGCCGATCGTCCAGCCGAGTCCGGCCCACAGCTGCGCGGCGGTGCGCGGATCGTCCGTGCTCCACGGTGCGAGCTTGCCGCCGGGGGCCGCGATCGCGAGGCCGGCCTTGTAGCGCGCGATCGCGTTCGCCGTCATGCCGCGCTTGGCGGCGGCCGCGCCGAGCTTCTCGTACAGCCGGGCGCGCGACGGGCCATCCTCGTCGTCGGTCTCGTCGAGCGCTCGCTGGTAGACCGGCTCGGCCGCGGCGTAGCCCTCGGTCTGCGCGAGCGCGTCCCCGAGCGCCTCCTCGAGCACCGGATCGGGCACCGTGATGAGCTGGACCGCCTTGCGCAGCGCCGCGGTCGCCTCGCCGTACGCGAACAGCTCGAGGCAATCGATGCCGGCATGGCGGTACGCGCTCGCCGCGCGCTGCGCATCGCCGGCTTGCTCGCGATGGTGCGCGATCGCGAGCTGCCGCGACGCATCGTGCTCGACGCGGCGCCCCTGGTCGTCGAGCCAGCCCGCGACCGCGG
The DNA here is from genome assembly GCA_023386455.1 of Pseudomonadota bacterium. Taxonomy (GTDB): domain Bacteria; phylum Myxococcota_A; class Polyangia; order Haliangiales; family Haliangiaceae; genus JABFXX01. The sequence goes on from JAEWJO010000257.1 coordinate 3,493, forward strand.
CGTGCGCCTGGCGCCGCTCGCGCGCCGGGATCCGCGCGTAGGCGACGTCGCGCACGAGGTTCGAGGCGAAGTGATAGTACTCGTCGTCGATGATCGTCGCGGCGGCGGGCGCGATCATGCCGGCGGCCGCGAGCTCGCCCAGCGCGGCGTCGAGCTGCGCCTCGCCGAGCGAGGGGACGAGGCGGGCGAGGGCGCGGCGCCAGAAGCCGTTGCCGATCACCGCGGCGGCGATCGCGACCTGCGCGGCGGCATCCGGCAGCTGATCGAGGTGCGCCTGGACGACCGCCTCGATCGTCGTCGGCAGCATCGACGCACTTCGCGGCGAGCCGGCGGCGAGGTCGCGCGCGAGCTCCTCGATGAAGAACGGATTGCCTGCGGCGCGGAGCACGACGTCGACGATGTCCTCGTCGGACGCTTCGGGCGCGATCGAGCGTGCGAGCAGGATCGCGCGCGTGTTGTCGAGAGGGCCGAGCCACACGGCGACCGCGCCCGGTGGCGGCGGTGCGTCGTTGTCGGTCGCGCGCACGAACGTCACGAACGCGACGGGCACGCCGGTCAGCGACGTGCGCAGGTGCTCGAGGAGCGCGCGCGAGCTCGGATCGGCCCACTGCAGGTCCTCGGCGATCACGACGACCGGGCGGTGCATCGCGCGCATCTCGAGCCAGCGCCGCGCGGCGACGTCGCGGCGGGCGACATCGCCGGCGCCGCCCGCGGTCGTCACCTCGTACCAGTCGCGGCTGCAGGTCTGGAGGACCGACAGCGGTGCGGGCGCGCCGGCCGGCGAGGTCACCGCGATGAGCCACTCGACCTCGCGGCGCGACGCGATCGCGGCGACGACCGCCTTGCGTAGCCGCGTCTTGCCCGAGCCCGCGGCACCGCGGACCTCGACGAACACCGGCTGGCGGTCGTGGAACGCGCGCTCGAGGTGGCGACAGATCGCCTGGACCTCGTTGCCGCGCAGCGACTCGTACGCGAGCTCGCCGCCGCGCACCGGCCTGACG
>JAEWJO010000252.1 GCA_023386455.1 Pseudomonadota bacterium
CCGACGACGCGGCGTGCTCGGTCGGCCTCGTCTGCCTGACGAACTACATCGGCTGCTTCCCCGTCGACACGATTCCGTCGACGAGCATCGACTGCTTCACCGCCGACGCGTGGGACTGCTCGCGCGACAACGCGTGCACCGCGTATCACTCGTACGACGCGTGCCCGACCGATGGGGAGTGCAGCCGGCCGTTCGAGATGTGCACGCCGGAAGGTTCGTCGCCCGGCCGCTGCCACGATCCGGTCTCTTGCGATCGCACGCCGCCGGTCTGCGGCGCAGGCAAGGTGCCCGGCGTCGCGAACGGCTGCTACACGGGCGCGTGCATCCCGTCGCATCTGTGCGAGGCGATGTAGTACGCGATGTAGGTAGAATGACGCCCATGCCGGATCTGACGCTGTACGGAGATGCGAACTGGGAGAGCCCGTGGGGCTTCCACGTGATGGTCGCCCTCGACGAGCTCGCCCTGCCCTACAAGCTCGAGCTATTGAAGTTCCCGATCGCCGACGACATTCGCGCCGAGCTTCGCCGTCACGCGATCCTCGGCAAGTCACCGTGCCTCGTGCACGGCGACGTCTGGCTGACCGAGTCGTCGGCGATCAGCGAGTTCCTCGCCGAGACCTACGCACCGCCGACCTACCGGCCGATCCTGCCGGTCGATCGCGTCGAGCGTGCGCGCGCTCGCCAGGTCATGTCGTGGCTGCGCACGAGCATGATGGGGCTGCGCGAGGATCGGCCGACCTCCTCGGTCTTCAAGTCTCCCGTCACGAACCCGCTGACCGAGAAGGGTCGCCGCGACGCCGACGAGCTGATCCGCGTCGCGAGCGAGCTCGTGCCCGCAGGGCGCGCCTCGATCGCGGCGACGTGGAGCGTCGCAGACCTCGACCTCTCGCTCATGCTGATGCGGCTCGTCGCGAACAGCGAGCCGACCGTGCCGGCGCGGGTCGCGGACTACGCGCGCGCGACGTGGGCGCGGCCGTCCGTGCAGAAGTACCTGGCGCTCGTGCCGCGGGGCTGAAAATCGCCCATTGACACAGTTCGACAACTGTCGTACTGAGACGTCGTGCCCAAGGATGACGTAGACAAGCTCGCCCGGATGTTCCGGGCGCTGTCCAATCCCAACCGCCTGCGGCTATTCATGAACTTGCTCGACGAGAGCAAGCTCGACCTCGCGAAGGGCCGGATCCACGACTGCTTCCTCGTGAAGCTCCTCGGTGGCCTCGGCGACATCGGCGCTCCGACCGTGTCCCATCACGTCAAGGAGCTGGCCGACGCCGGCCTGATCCACACCCAGCGCGAGGGCAAGCAGCTGATCTGCTCGGTCGATCCGGACGGCCTGGCTCAGCTGCGCGCGGCACTCTCGGTTGGCGCTAACCACACTTCGAAAGTTTCATAACCATGAGCTACCAGCAGATCGCGATCGAGAAGTTCGGCTCCGCCTCCACCCTCCACGTCAGCGAGCTGTCGCCACGGCCACCGGCCGACGACGAGGTCGCGATCGACGTCGCGTACTCGGGCGTGAACTTCGCCGACATCCAGATGCGGCTCGGCTTCTACCCGGACGCACCGAAGAAGCCGTTCGTGCCCGGCTACGAGGTGTCGGGTCGCGTCACCGCGATCGGCAAGGGCGTCACCGGCCTGCGCGTCGGCGATGCGGTCATCGCCGGCACGTACTTCGGCGGCTACGCGTCGCACGTCACGATCCCGGCGCGGCAGGTGTTCAAGCTGCCGTCGACGGTCGACCTCGCCGCCGGCGCCGCGATTCCGGTCAACTACTTCACCGCGCAGCTCGCGCTGTTCGAGATGGCGCGCGTCCGCAAGGGCGACCGCGTGCTCATCGAGTGCGCGACGGGTGGCGTCGGCGTGCTCGCGATCCAGATGGCAAAGCATGCGGGCGCCGAGGTGACCGGGCTGACGACGAGCCCGCACAAGAAGGAGTTCATCGAGAGCCTCGGCGCGATCGCGTACACCCGCGAGGAGTTCCGCGCGAACGAGTCGCTGACCGGCTACGACATGATCCTGAACGCGAGCGGCGGCGGCGAGATCAACTGGCAGCGGGCGCGCCTCGGCATCACCGGCCGCATGGTCTGCCTCGGCATCTCGTCGGGCGTGAAGGACGGCAAGCGCAACTTCTTCCGCATCGGTCTCGCGGCGCTCCGCATGCCGCGCATCAGCGTGCTGAAGCTGTTCGACGCGAACACCGGCATCTACGCGCTGAACGCGCTGCACGTGCTCGAGGATCCGACGTGGATCGAGCGGCTCACGAAGGCGATGATCGGCGTCGAGGAGATGAACCTGCGCCCGCACGTCGGCAAGGTGTTCCCCGCGGCCGAGGTCGGTGCCGCGCACGCGTTCCTCGAGACGAAGCAGGCGACCGGCAAGGTCCTCCTGCAGTGGTCGAACAGCGCGAACTGATCCTAGAGGATCACCGGTGCGGTCGTCGTCACGGCGGCGCCCCACCACATCTCGTTCGTCTGCGTGACGCTCATCGCGTCACCCGTGGTCGGATCGATCACGACGAAGTAGCCCTGGTTCGTGAAGCCGTAGACCTTGTTCTTCCAGAACGCGACGCCCCAGATCTGACCGTAGCCCGTGCCGCTGCCGACCGCCGACGCTGCAAACGTCTGCGGCGCGAGCTTCGCGAGCACGTCGCCGTTCGAGCCCGGCACGGTCTGCGCGGTACCGAAGCCGTCGACCGCGACGAGATCGCCGCTCGACGTGAACGCGCCGCCCATGTTGCCGACCTGGGTCGCCTGGCCGTTCGTCGGATCGATCCGCATCACGCGGCCGTCACCGTTGTTCGTGCCGACGAGGACGTCGTCACCGGTCAGGTTCAGCATCGCCGCCGGCACGAACGACAGACCGTTGAACGCGCCACCGAGCGAGCTCGAGAGCAGCGTCGTCTTCGCCGTCGACGTGTCGACGCGATACACGCGGCTGTACGAGATGCCGATCATCATGCCGGTCTTGTCGACGGCGATATCGGTCATCGAGTCGGAGCCGACCGTGCCCCAGTCGAACGGGGCGATCATCTGGACCTGCAGCGTGTCGGGATCGACGCGGAACAGCGTCGACGAGGTGTGCGCGTAGACGTAGGTCGTCTCGCCGCTACTGCCCGAGCCGCTGCCGCTACCCGAACCGCTGCCGGATCCGTCGTCGTCGCCGCCGACATCGTCGCCGCGCGTCGCGGGACCGCACGCGCATACCATCACGACCGAAAGCAAAAGCCCGGTGGTCCTCATCGCCGCGGACGATACGCCGCGTTCACATCGACGTTCCAGCGCGAAGTGAAGGCCGGACCACTGGCCGAAAATGCCGACGCGGCCCGTGGAACCGAGTCCCCGGGGGCCGCGCCGTTCGAAGCGAAGCTAGGTAGTTGTGAAACGGATCAGTTCGCGAGGCAGGCCTCGAGCTCGGGCGTCTGCGTCCAGCCGCACGTGTTGTCGCTCTGGCGCTCGCACGTCGCGGTCTGGTAGCACGCGTACTCCTCGCGCCACTCGCAGGTGCTGATCGCACCCTCGCGGTCCGAGCAGATCTGGCCCGAGCAGCCGCCGACGTAGCAGGGCTGCACGTCCTCGAGGCGGCGGTACGCGGCCGTGACCGTGCGTCCCTTCGCCTTCACGCTGTGCTCGGTGAACGTGTAGCGATCGCCCGCGATGATGACGCCGCTCGGGCGCGTGAAGATGTCGTTCGAGAGCGTCTCGATCTGCGCCGACGAGAACCCGCCGTGCGACCAGTCGAGCGCGTGCACGTTCGCCTTGTTCGACGAGTTGAGGCCCTTCTCGCCGATCGTCGGGCACGGGGTCGTGATGCAGCGAACGCCGTTGTCGTGGATCTTCGCGAAGACGCCGTCGGAGACCGAGTCGGTCTCGGCGACCCACGCCTCGGTGACGACGAACTTGCCGAGGTTGCCCTGGCCCGGATACGTCTTGCTCGCCATGCGGCCACGGACGAGCGCGATCGCGCCGTACGACATCGCACCGCGGTTTGCCGCGTCGATCAGCTGCGCCTGCAGCGTGTCGGAGAGCTCGCTCTCCGACCAGTCGAGCGACGGAACGTAGCAGCTCGACTTGCTCGAGCCATTCGCGCACACGGTGGTGCTGCGGTTGAGGCGCTTCAGATAGAAGCCGCCGCAGAACGGCGCGGCGCACTTGCGGTAGTCCGCCCAGACCTCGAAGTAGGTGTACGCGCCATCGACGGCGCCGTCCGCCTTGCCATCGACCGCGTCATCGGTCGACGACTCACCAGCAAGCTCGTCCTCGACACCGGTCGACGCACACGCAGAGACCGAGAGGACAGACATGGCCACGAGGGCCTTCACAGAACGTGACATGATTTTCAAATCTCCCTGACCAACCAATCAATTGATGCGCTGCGGCCAAGCAAGGGGTGGGCCGGTGTAGGTGCGGAGTGATCCGCATGGAATCGCATCGAATTTCTGCGACACATGCGACAGTCGCAGTGGCCGATCGATCAGCCGCTCGTGACAGGCTGGCGCAGCGCGATCGGCGTTTTCAAATCGGCTCGCCGAGACCGTCCGCCATCGCGTCGGATTCGCCGCTTCCGCGACGCACGATCGACGCGACCGGCATCGTCGGCGAGAGCTGCAGACCGATCACGCCCGCGGCATCGACCGCGATGACGCCGGCGCTCCCGGACGTGACGCGCGCGAGCTCGCGCAGCGCCGCGATCGCGGCGTCGCGCAACGACTGACCCGCGGCGACGCGCGATGCGATGTCACGCGACAGCGCGACGCGCAGGATCGCCTCGCCATCGCCGGTCGCCGATACCGCGATCCGCGCGTCGGCCCACGTGCCCGCGCCGGGGATCGGCGAGTCGCCGACGCGGCCGCTCCGCTTGCCGACGATCCCGCCGGTCGACGTCGCCGCGGCAAAGCGCCCCGCGTGATCGCGCGCGACCGCGCCGACCGTCCCGCCAGAGCGTGCGTTGCCATCGCCGGATCGATCGCTCGGCGTCGCTCTCCGCGAGAGCTCTGCGTGCAGGCGCTGCCGCGCGCGCTCGACGACGAGAGACCCCGCAGGCGCCGGCGTGATACCGACCTCGGCGGCGAACTCCCACGCCGGCTGCCCCGCGAGCAGGACGTGCTCGCCGCGATCGAGCACGGCGCGCGCGAGCGCGATCGCGTTGCCGAGATCGGGCACCGCGGCGACCGCACCGGCGCGCTGGGTCGCGCCGTCCATCACCGACGCGTCGGTCTCGACGGTGCCGTCGCGCGTGAGCGCGGAGCCGGTGCCCGCGTTGTATTCCGGATCGTCCTCGAGCACGCGTACCGCGGCGACGACTGCATCGAGCGCCATCCCGCCGCCGACGAGGACCGCGTCACCCGCGGCGGCCGCCCGACGCACGCCCTCGCGTAGTCGAGCGTGGCGATCCGCAGTCACCTGCCCTGCTCCACCGTGGACGATGATCGCCGACGGCTGCATCGCCTCGACGATCCGGCGGCCGATCGTCGCCTTCAGCGTATCCGCACTCACGACGGTGCCGCGCAGCGGAACCCGACGATCACGTGCCGGATCGTCGCCGCGCGGCCGTGCGAGGACGCGCCGCGACCGACGCCCGCGAAGTCCTCCCACGCCGAACCCTTCACCTTGATCTGGCCGTCGGGAAACCTCGACGACGTCCACTCGAACACGTTGCCGGCGAGCTCGAGCACGCCGTAGGGGCTCGCGCCGGCGATGTACTGACCGACCGGCGTCGTGTCGAGCGGGCCCTTCACGGCGCTGTTCAGCTTGTCGGGCTCGAACGCGTTGCCCCACGGATACGCGAGCCCGCTGTCGCCGCGCGCCGCCTTCTCGTACTCCTCGGCGGTCGGCAACCGGCGCTCCTGGCCGACGAGCGTGCCGCGCCAGCGACAGTACTGATCGGCGTCGCTCCACGTGACGAGCACGACCGGATGATCCTCGCGTCCCGTCGGCGGAACGAGCTCGGGCCAGTTGAAGCGCTCGACCGTCGCGAAGTCCTGCACGAAGCCCTGCTTCGCCCACGCCTGCGCGTCGATGCGCGGCGGATCGGCGCGCCGGGCGGCGACGAACTCGGCGTACTCCGCCTGCGTCACCGGCATGAGATCGATCCGGAACGCCGGCAGATCCTCCATGTGGCGATCCTGCTCGGTCTCGAACCACTTCTTCTCGCGTGCGGTGTCCTGTCCCGCGGTGCTCTGGTAGTCGTCGTACGCCGCGCCGCGCTCCTCGGGCGTCGAGCCCGCGATGTACTTGCCCGCGGGGATCGCGACCATGTGCGGCTCCTTCGCGAGAGACAGCGGTGCCGCCGAGGCGTGGGACGCCGGCGTCGCGGGTGCGGGTGGCGACGAGCAGGCAGAGGTTGCAGTGACAACGACGGAGACAGCCACGAAACGCATCATGGAGAGCTCGGTGCTTTCTTCTGGGCCGCCATCGCGTTGGCGACGATGCGTGCCAGCTCGGGAAGGTACTCTGGATCGGATGCGAGCGCTGTCGCATCGAGCCGCGCTCGCGTGATCGCGGGAGTGAGCCGCGCGATCGGTCCCGTGCGATCCTCGAGCAAGCGCGCGGTCAGCGGCCGCACCTGCGTGTCGATCACGATCACCGACGAGAACACCGTGTTGCCGGCGGCCCCGCGCAGGAGCGACGTCGCGAACAGGAAGCGGCCGTCCGGAGACCACACCGGACCGGTCTCGTCGGTGAGCGGCACATCGATGAGCTGCGTCGCGACGTCGCTGTTGCGCGGCATCGTGAACAGCTCGGCGTCGAGCGAGCCGTTGTGCTCCTTGGGCCGCGCGAACGCGAGCGCGCGATCGTCGGGCGACAGCGCGGGCGCGGTATCCGCGGGTCCCGCGGTGAGCCTGCGGATCGTGCCGTCCGGCGCGCGCTCCTCGAGATGGCTCTCGACCCGGCCGTCGCCGAGCGGCGTCACCGCGCCGTAGACGATCGTGCCGTCGGCGGCCACCGTCGGCGTCACCTCGTGGCCCGCACCGTGGGTCAGCGCGACCGGTGCACCGACCGGCCGACCGTCGTCGATCGCGAGGCGATACAGATCGAAGTCGCCGCCGTCGCGCGTCGATGCGAACACGATCGCCTTGCCATCGCGCGTCCAGCACGGATGGCTGTCGATCGCGCTGCCGGTCGTCAGCCGGACCGCGGTCGCGTCGGGACCGAGCTGCGCGATCCACAGGCTCGTGCCATCGCTCGTTCGATCGCGGCTCGAGGCGAACACGAGCCAGGTCC
>JAEWJO010000519.1 GCA_023386455.1 Pseudomonadota bacterium
GAACGAGCGCGCGTCGCAACAGGCGCTGCGCCGTGGCCTCGGCGTGACGGCGAGCCGCCTCGCGCTGACGCCGACGCGGCGGCTCGACGCGCTCGCGCTCGCGATCGACGCGGTCGCCCCCGACCTCGCGGCGGGCCGAGCACCCGGCAAGGACGCGCTGCAGGGCCTGTACGACGCGAACGGTGCGGGCGCGGCGGCGGTCGCGCTCGATGCGAGGGCGGAGATCCAGCGCTTCGCGTTCTCCGCCGACGGGACGCTCCTAGCGACCGTGTCTCCCGGCGAGCACGCGGTGCACCTGTGGGACGGCCGCACGGGCCAGACGCTCGGGGCTGCCGCGACCGGTGGCGCGCACTTCGCCGTGCGCGATCTCCACGTCTCGCCCGACGGCGCGTGGCTCCTGACGTGGGGCGACGAGCCGGCGCAGGCGCAGCTCTGGCCGGTGCACGAGGGACGCCCGATCACGCTGCCGCTCGACGGCTCGATCGCGGGCGCCGGGTTTCTGCCCGACGGCTCGATCGTCGTCGCAGGCAGCCGCGTCACGTTCCTGCGCGCCGACGGCAGCGAGCTTCGGCGCGTCGCGATCTCCGCACCGGCGACGAGCCTCGCGGTCGCAGCGAGTCGCGTCGCGATCGGGATGGCGACCGGCGACGTCGTCGTGCTCGACGCCGGCGGCGATCCGGTCCGATCGCTGCGCGCGCCCGCCGTCCTCGATGTCGCGCTGTCCGGTGACGGTGCGAGGCTCGCCGTGCTGAGCGCGAGCGCGCTCGAGGTCTTCGACCTCGCCTCGCCGGCGGCGAGTGCGCTGCACGTCGCGCTCGAGGCCGAGCCCGATCGCAGCGCGGAGCTCGCGTTCGCATCGCTCGATCGCTTCGTCGTGATCGCCGATCGCGTGCGGGGCTCGATCGTCGTCGATAGCCGGACCGCCCGCGCCACCACGCTCGACGCGGCGCCGCTGGCCGCGCCGTGGACCGGCGAGCCCGCGCATCTGTCTCGCCTCGACCTCGAGGCACTCGGTGCGGTGCAGACGGTCGATGGCCCGCCGGGCCTCGCACTCGCCGCACTCGCGGTGTCCGCCGACGGCAGGATCGCCGCGGCGACCGAGCGCGCGAGCTGGATCGTCGACGGCCGCGCCGAGCTTGCAGGCTCCTTGCCGGGACACACGTCCGAGGTCACCGCCGTCGTCCTCGCGGAGACGTCGCTCGTCTCGGCGGGGCTCGACGGCCGCCTCGCGGCGTGGGATGTCGACGGTCGCGCGATCGACGCGACGACGATCGACTCCGAGGTGCTCGTCATGACCGCCGGGGGATCGATGGTCGTCGCCGGCGCCGCCGACGGCACCGTCACCGCCTACGCGATGGCGAGCGGCCGGTTCGGCGCACGCACCCAGCTCGCGATCGCCGGGTCGCCGATCACGGCGCTCGCGATCTCGCCCGACGCGCACTTCGTCGTCGTGTCGCGCAACGACGGCGAGATGTTCTCCGTCGCGCTCGCCGGCGACCACGCGCTCGCGCGCTGGCAGGAGCCGGGCACGTCGCCGGCGACGACGATCGTCTTCGACGGCGACGGCTCGATCGCCACCGGCCACCTCGACGGCACGGTGCGGCTGTGGCGCGACGCGGATGCATCGCGGACCGCGACGATCGCCGGCGAGGCGAAGCTGCCCGATCGCGAGAGCTCGGGCCGCGCGCGCTACACGCTCGCGTTCGACACCGCTGGTCGCCTGCTCGCGAGTCGGTTCGGCGGCGATACGACCGCGCTCGCCGCGCCTGCGCTCGCGACCCACTCGACGATCGAGGGGCGCCTGATCGCGGTCTCCCGCGACCGGACGATCGCGACCCTCACGACGCGCGGCGACTTGCTCGTGCGCCGCGGCGAGACCGCGATGCGGATCGCGATGTCGGCGCGGCCGATCGTGACCGCCACGTTCACCCCCGATGGCGCGAAGCTCGTCACCGGCGACATCGACGGCACGATCCGCATCGTCGACCTCGCGCGGGCAGCGACCGGTGAGACCGACGTGGTGCTCGAGATCCCGTCGGGGACGACGGCGATCAGCGCGCTCGCGACCGACGGCACGACCGTGTTCGCGGGCCACGCGAGCGGAGCGCTGCGTTCGCACGCCATGCTGCCGGCGGCCGCACTGCGCCGCGCGTGCCGCACGCTCGCGCACTTCGGTCGCGACGCCGCCGGCTGCGCCACCGCGAAGTGAGCCGGCGCTACCGAGGCGCGAGCGAGCGGTAGGTCGCTGCCCGCAGCGCGCCCCTCGTGCGCTCGCCGGGAGCGCCGCGCACGCCGAGCATCAAGGTCCCCGTCTTGCCCGCTGCATCGACGGCGCGGCGTCCGGCCACGTGTCCATCGACCGACACGATCGGCTTGCCGTCGACGAGCACGACCACCTCGCGTGCGGTCTGGCGCACCGTGATCCGCCGCATCCCGGTCGTGCTCCACGCGGGGAACTGATCGAACATCGACCCCATCAGCTGGGAGTCGTCGACGTAGAAGCCGACCGTGTCGACGCCGAGCAACACGACGACGCCGAGACCGTGAATCTCGAGGCCCCACCGACCGGGCGTGAGCCACTGCCAGTCGAACGACACCTCGTACGGCACCTGCACCGGATCGCGATACGCGAACCGCGCGAGCGAGAAGTGGCGGAACACGCCCCCGATCGTGAAGCGCGTGTCGCTCGCGTCGCTGCTGGCGACGAACACGCCGCACGCGGCACCCGCGACCAGGTCGCCGCGGACCACCGTCCAGTCATCCGCCGGATGCGGGCAGCGCGGCGCGGCGAACGCGGGTCCGGCCGACAGCATCGCGATCACCACCAGCAGGCGAGCGAACATTCCTGGTCATTCTATCTGACGTCCCGCCGGTCGGTCGCGTTTGGACGATCACGATGCACCACCAGGCTCGCACCGTCACCCACGTCGCCCTGCTCGCCTGTGTCGCCGGCTGCGGCATGGGCATGGGGCCGTCGACCGCCGCGACGCGCCCGCTCCTCGGTCAGACGACAGGCAACGACAGGGCGACGATCTACGTGCCCTCCTCGGACCAGTCGAACGTGCCGGCCGGGTTCGTCCGCGTCGAGCAGGTGCAGGACGGGTTCGCGCAGATCTTCAACTACGTGTCGATCACCTCGGCCGTCCGCAAGGGCAGCGCGACGCCGACCGTCGCCGGCGTCGAGGGCACGAGCAAGGACGTCATCGAGCTCGACCTCGCGCTGACGGGACGCATCCCGCTGCCGATCGGCGGCGTCTCGATCGGCGGCGGTCGCGTGTGGTCGCTCGAGGACACCGCGGATGTCGCCGGCCTCGGCGTGCGCGCGTCGATCGCCCCGATCGCGCAGGTCTCGATCGACTTCGCGCACTCGTGGGTCAGCGGCACCTACGAGGAGAGCTCGACGTCGATGGCGATCTCCGGCACGCGCACGAGCCTCGGCGGCACGCTGCTGATCTGGGGCTACAACACGTTCCGGTTCGGTGTCGCGGTCGCGAAGGCCTGGACGTCGACCGATACCTACGCGAGCAGCGGCTACACGTACCAGCTGATCTCGACGATGTACTAGGCGGCGGCGCCGAACAGCGCGGGCCAGTGCCCGCGGAACCGATCGCGCAGCCGTGCCTGCCCGGCGCGGACGATCGCGCGCGCCTGCGCCGCGTCGGCGAGCGACAGCTTCGTCGAGATCTCCGCGAACCCGTGATCCTGGAGCCACAGCTCGAGCGCCTCGCGCATCGGCGGCGGAAACGTCTCCATGTACGCCTGCACCTCCGCGACGAGACGCCGCACCGCGAGGAGATCCGTGATCGGCGGGCGCGTCCCCGGCTCCGGCACCTCGTGCAGACGCTGCGCGTCGGTGCCGACATCGCGCTTCGTCGCGGCGGGCGCCGGCGCGTGCACGACGGTCCAGCCGGCCTGCTCGATCGCGTGCTCGATCGTGTCCCTGCGCAGCGACCCCGAGAAGTACTCGACGGTGATCGTCGAGCTCGAGACGTCGAACATCGCGAGCGCGACGCCGTCGAGCTGGCGCAGAGCGCCTGCGAGGTCGGCATCACCGCGCCCGCGCTCGACGCAGAACGCGAGCTTCGCGGTCTGTCCCCAGCCGAGCCTCCTCCGCACGTGATCGCGGACCGCGTAGTGCGTCAGCTGCAGCAGCCAGCCGCGGAACGGCGTGCCTTGCGCGTCGTCGGTGCTGCCGGCATCGTCCTCGTCGCAGAGGCGAGCGACGCGCGTGAGCTCGGAGACCGCGACCTCCTCGCAGTCCTCCGCGGCCGCCGGCACCTGCTTGGCGAGGTAGCTGCGCAGGTTCTGGAAGTCGTTGTGGCGCAGCCGCTCGAGCACCGCGACCAGGATCGACCGCGCCTCGTCCTCACCGCCGAGCCGGCAGCGCCGCAGGATCGAGCTCGCGCGCGCCCACTCCTCGATGAACGTGCCCGTGCGGGTGATCAGCTGCTGCCACGCGCGGGTCCGGTTCGCGTCGGTCCCGTGCGCGCAGATCGCGCCCACGAGGTCCTGGCATGCCCGGTCGAAGACGGGATCCCACCGCGTCATTCCCCTCCACGGTACCACGCGCGCCCGTACCCCGAGCGTACCCGACCCGCGTCTGACGCCCGGCGCGCGGCCCCCGTTTGGACGTTCACCATGCAATCGCTACGAATCGTACTGGGTCTGGCCGGGCTCTCCGGGTGTGCGGGCGTCTACGCCGAGGTCGCGACGTCGCGCATGTCCTCGGCGCAGATCGAGAGCAACGGCACGACGATGGAGGTCGCGGGTAGCACGATCGGCTTCAACGTCGGCGCCGAGCTCGGCAGCTCGCGCCAGCGGTTCACGATGGGCTACGCCGCCGACTCGATCTCGTTCGACGGCGGCAAGGCATCGTTCCGCGGCGCGGCGATGCGCTACGACTTCAACCTGATCAACCTCGCCGAGCGGCTGAAGCTGCGCGGTGGGTTCGGCTTCGAGTCGGGCAAGGACAGCTCGACCGTCGGCACGATGACCGACGACCGCGGTAACGGCGGCATGTTCCTCGGCGGTCTCGGCGCCACGTACTTCGTGCGCTGGCAGAACGCAGTCCACGTGTTCGTCGGCGCCGCATACCAGACGCACGACCTCGCGACTGGCTCGCTCACCGGCACGGGTATCACCGCGCGCGTCGCGATCTCGCACACGTTCGGCGACCCTCGCAAGAGTGCCTCGTTCGTCGTTCCGCTCGAAGGCAACCGCGATCTCACCGGTGCGATCGAGGACGGCGCCGAGCTGCTCGGCTGCAAGACCGACCGCAGCCGCACCGACTACTCGGCAACGCTCACCGTGAGGTGTCCCGACGATCGCGAGCTCGAGTACTTCCAGATCGCCGAGGGCATCATGGTCACCTGCAAGCACGCGCAGACCGAGTCGCGCTGCGAGGCGTGGAGCCACGACATCGTGCGTGCCGCGACCGAGCGCCACGAGGCAAAACGGACGACACCGACCGAGCCGACACCGCCGGCGACACCGGCCGCCGCGCCCGCACCCACCGAGCCCGCCGAGCCGGCGCCGGCCAGCGAGCCCGCGCCGACGACGGACGCCGCTGTCGAGGGGAGCACGCCGTGATGCGGACGATCGCGATCACCACGCTCGCGACGCTCGCGCTGACCGCGCAGGCCCGCGCCGACGAGTCGTGCAAGGCACTCGAGATGTCGTCGCCGACCAACGAGGACTTCGAGCGGTGCGTGAAGTCCCGGCCGATCCTGACCGGCGGCATCGTCGGCTCGCTGACGCTCGGCGGCGACTCCGGCTTTCGCGCGACGCTGCTCGGCGAGGCCGACGTCTACGTGCTCTCGCCGGTCTACCTCAGCGCGCGCGGCCGCGTCGGCAAGGGCATCTACGCCGAGGTCGATCTGCTCGCCGGGTTCGCGTTCAAGCGCCAGTACGGCGCCGGCAACCACGCGACGGTGACGATGTCGAACACGTACCACTCGCCGACGGCGACCGGTTACTCGTACACGCAGACGACCACCGCGCACAGCGACTACGTCGTGCAGCGCGAGGCGTGGCTCGTGCTCGGCGGCGTCCGCGGCATGAACCGCCACGTCGACGGCCCCGAGGACTCGACGTCGTGGGATCCGTTCAAGACGTACCTGTTCGGGCCGGGCCTTCACTACGCGAACAGCAACGGCCAGCAGACGCGCATCGAGCTGCTCGTGCACTACCGGACCGGCAGCTGGGGCGCGAGCGTGAAGTGGTTCAACTCGATCGTCGGCATGGAGGCCGGCTGGGTGCCGGTCTCCAACGGCTTTGACCCGGTGATGAACATGGAGCGGCCCTCCGGCACGCTGATCTACTGGAACTTCATCGACGCCGGCTTCTTCAAGGATCTGTTCTAGAGCGAGCCGATGATCGCGATGCCGACCTGCTGGCCGTCGATCACCGGCGCGACCGCCGTGGAGCTCGCCGGCCTCGTGATGTAGAGATAGGCCGCGACGCCGACCGCCGCCGCGCCCGCGACGAACATGCCCGTCGCGACGTGTTGCTTCAGCCGCGCCGACGAGCCGTCCGGCATCTCGCCGGCGGCGACCGCGTCGTCGTACACGCGCTTCGTGTGTCTCGCCCACAGCGGCGACGCGATGCAGAGGCCGAGACCGGCGCCGCCGAGGCTCGCCGCGAGCACGAGACGGCCGCGCGGCGCTGGTGGCGTACCGGGCTCGACCGGCTCGATCACCGCGGGCGGAGGCGTCGGCTCGTCGACGAACGGCGGGATGGTCAGGGTGCCGCCGTCGCGCGCCGTGACGTCGAACGAACGCTCGTACGGCGGCTTGCCGTCGACGCGCGCCTCGAGCTCGTGGCTGCCGCGGTCGACCTCGAGGCGTGCGTACTCGATCGGCGCGATCAGCTTGCCGTCGATGCGGACCTCGACGCCCGCGGGGGCATCGATCCTGACGAGCGATACCTTCGTCGCGAGCGCCAGCGTGTGGCGCTTCGCCTCGTCCTCGTACGCCGGCAGGTGTGCCTCGGCGGCGGCGACCTGCGCCTTGCGGAACCAGAACAGCGACGTCGCGTAGCGCTCGAGGCGCTCGTAGCAGAGCCCGAGGTTCAGCATGACGCCGGGCGCCGTCGGATCGAGCCCGATCGACTCCTCGAACTTCTGGCACGCCTCCTCGGTCCGGTTGCTCGTCAACAGATCGCGGCCCTCGAGGAACGCCTTGTTCGCCTGCTCGGCGTCGGTCGGCTGCGCACCGGCGACGCTGGCCCCCGCGCACACGAGGAGGATCGCGAGGAACGTCCGGATCACTTGGGGCAGCCGTGCGGGTACAGATAGATGTCGCACGTCGGTGTCGCCTTCTTGGCCGCCGGCTTCGTGCGCTGCGGCCGCGGGCGCGCGCGCTTCGTCGTCTTCACGACGACCTTGTCGGGCCGCGCGGGCTCGGCCGCCTCCTCGATCTCGGGCTCCATCTCGATCTCGGCCTCGGTCTCCGGCATCACGACCGCGGGCTGCGAGGGCGGCGCGGCGATGGGCTCGGCCGCGATCGGCGTCGCGGGCTCCGAGGCCTCCGCGCGCCAGTGATTGATCCACAGCGCCGGGATGATGCCGAGGATGATCGCCGCGACAGCCGCGAGCGCATACAGCGCGACACCCTTGGGGGTGCGCGGCCAGAGCGCGGCGTCGATCGGCTTCTCGACCACTTCAGGCGCAAGGGTAACGTGAGCGGGCTTGCGGCTCAATCGTCCCGAGAGGCCCCAAGCTCGGGCGTGGCCAGGGATTTCTGCGTCACCGAACAATGATGACGCCGATGCGGGCGCGCGTCGGCCTCGTCGCGAGGGCCCGCGTCGCCATCGCGGCGGCGCAGCTCGTCTGCTCGATGTGGGCGAGCCGGACCTCGTGGACTCCCGGGGTCATCGGCGCCTTCACCGAGAACGTCTTGCCGGTCATCGTCACGCCCGGGTACACGCCGGACCCGCCGTCGAACACGCAGCCCTGATCGGTCTCGTCGACACCGTAGACGACCTGTGCCGCGCACGCGGGACACGACGTCTGCACCCAGGTCTGGACGCTCGCGCGTGCGGTCAGCGTCGCACCCGGATCGACGACGACGACCGGCGACGTGCCGTCGAGCGTCACGTTCGTGACGAGGTATCCCGCATTGCTCTGTGCGCTGCTCGCATCGATCGCGAACATCTCGGTCGCGACAGCGTTCTGCTCGCCGTCGTGGATGCCGAAGTAGCGGACCATCGACGACGCCGAGATCGTGATCCCGGCGACCGGCGTCACGCCGCTCTGCGACGACATGTCGGGCAGCGAGCCGTCGGTCGTGTAGTAGATCGTCGTGCCCGGCTTGTCGGCCGCGAGCGTGATCGAGAACGCCTTCGGATAGCCGCCGTAGATCGCCGGCGCTGGTCCCGGCGACGAGAAGACGGCCGGCAACGTGCCGGTTCCTCCGTCGTCGTACGGCTCGATCGGGAACACGATGTTGCACCCGCTCGCCAGTGCGAGAACAAGCGGGAGGCACGGCCGCCACATCCACATGCAGTGTACTACGTCCGGCGCGGTACCCGAGTCCGACCCCAGATTCCGGTGCAGCGCTCGACGAGGATCGGTAGCCTGGACGACTGTGAAGTACTCGCTGTCTGCTGTGCTCGTCGTTGCAATGTTCGGATGCGGTGGAGGCGGCGGAGGCGACACCGTCGACGCGGGCGGTGGTGGCAGCGGCGAGGTCGACGCCGCCCCGGGGGCAGAGCCGCGCTGCGGTGACGGCGTCCTCGACGTCGCGAACGGCGAGGCGTGCGACGACGCCAACACCGACGACGGCGACGGCTGCGCTGCCGATTGCTCGCTGGTCGAGCCCGGCCACGCGTGCGGCAATCCCGGCGATCCATGCGTCGCCACCCACGTCTGCGGCAACGGGCTCGTCGAGGACACCGAGGGCTGCGACGATCACAACACGACCGATGCCGATGGCTGCCACTCGGACTGCACGCTCGAACCCGGCTGGAAGTGCGACGTCGCCGGCATTCGCTGCTCCGCGGCGATGTGCGGCGATGGCATCGTCGCCGGCTTCGAGGAGTGCGACGACGGCAACGCGGCGACGCCCGGCTGCTCGGCGAGCTGCGTGCTCGAGGATGGCTATCAGTGCCTGACCGCGAACGCCGCGTGCACGCCGACGGTGTGCGGCAACGGCATCCGCGAGGGCACCGAGCAGTGCGACGACGGCTCGGCCGCCGGTCCCGACAACAACCTCGGCGACGGCTGCACGCCGCTGTGCACGCGCGAGCCCCAGTGCGCGAGCGGCTCGTGCACCGCGGTATGCGGCGACGGCGCGATCCAGACCGGCGAAGCCTGCGACGACGGCAACCTCCACGACTACGACGGCTGCTCGTCGACCTGCACGGTCGAGCTCGGCTTCTACTGCACGCCGTCGTCGACGGTCGAACCGTCGACGATCAACGTCGCGATCGTCTACCGCGACTTCAAGGGCAATGATCTGGCCGGCGGCCACGTCGACTTCGAGAACATCAACAACTCGCAGACCGGCATGACGACGACGTCGCTCGTGAACAACAAGCCGCAGCTCGTCGACACCGCCGACTACGGCAGCGCGCACACCTCGATCAAGAACCGCGCGACGTTCGCGCAGTGGTACACCGACAGCGCGCTCGCGAAGACCGTCGTCGCGACGCTGCCGATGATGCGGATCGCGTCGGGCACGTACGAGTACGACAACCAGGACTTCTTCCCGATGGACGGGAAGGGCTGGCAGGACCCGTCGGTGCCGATGGCGAGTCGCGAGATCAAGCGCGACAACAACCACAACTTCTCGTTCACGTCGGAGCTGCGCTACTGGTTCTCGTGGAACGGGACCGAGAACCTCAAGTTCCGCGGCGACGACGACGTCTGGGTGTTCATCAACGGCAAGCTCGCCGTCGACCTCGGCGGCGTGCACGGCGCGCAGAGCGCGAACATCACGCTGAACGCGGCGTTCAACACGAGCAAGTCGCTCGGCATGACGATCGGCGGCACGTACGAGGTCGTCGTGTTCCAGGCCGAGCGCCACACGACCGCGAGCTCGTACCGCCTGACGCTCAAGGGCTTCAACACGCAGAAGAGCGTGTGCGACGACATGTGCGGCGACAACATGACGTCGTCGCAGGAGCAGTGCGACGACGGCGTGAACATGGGCGGCTACAACTCGTGCACCGCGACGTGCGGTTTCGGGCCGCGCTGCGGCGACGCCGTCGTCCAGTCTCCGCAGGAGGAGTGCGACGACGGCACGGCGAT
The DNA here is from genome assembly GCA_023386455.1 of Pseudomonadota bacterium. GTDB lineage: Bacteria > Myxococcota_A > Polyangia > Haliangiales > Haliangiaceae > JABFXX01. Next base: position 10,250 of record JAEWJO010000519.1, read on the forward strand.
GAACACCGGCGGCTACGGCAAGTGCCAGCCGAGCTGCAAGCTCGGCCCGCGCTGCGGCGACGGCATCATCAACGGCAACGAGTCGTGCGACGACGGCAACACGATCGAGGGAGACGGTTGCCCGTCGACGTGTCAGACGATCATTCTGTGACCGCGAGCTCGCGGACCGAGAGGAGATCGCCGAGCGTGCGCGCCGGCTGCTGTGTCGCCGTCGTGGTGACCGTCAGCGTCTGACCGCCCGCGCTCGCGGTCACCGTGAACGGCAGGTTGCCGGCCGGATTGCCGACGCAGTTCGCGCCGAGCCAGCTCGTCCCGGCCGCCACCGGCGTCGACCCGATCGTGAACGTCCACGGAATGCCGGAGATGAACGCGCCGTGCGCGTACGCGCCGAAGCACGCGAATCCGTCCAGCGCGACCAGCGCGCGGATCGAGTCGGCGGTGCCCGTCACCTCGACGTCGAGCGTCGTGTCGGTCCCGCCGACGTGAACCGCGACGCTGTGATGGCCGACGGTCGCAGCCGGGACGTGCAGGAGGTTCCAGTCGAGCTGGGTCGCGCCCGCGAGCGCGAGCGTCGCGGAGGTGTCGACGAGCCGGTTCGGCTGCGGGTTCGAGTTCAGATACGCGATGCCGATCGTGCGGTCGCCGGGCGCGAACACGAATGCGTCGGCAACGTTGCCGAGCCAGTCGGTCGACGAGATCCACTCCTCCGTGCCGACCGGCGCCGCGCGAGAGAATGGCGAGGATGCATACGCGTAGCGATCGTAGAGCTCGTTCGTCGCCGGATCGACGATGCGCAGGTACGTCGTCCCCGGCGCGATGCTGCGCAGCGTGACGTTCGCGCCCTCGGTGTCCTCGACCGCGAGCACGAGCGGGCCCGCCGACATCGCCGTGTACGGCAGCGCGAACGACGTCGTCGTGTTCGCGTAGCGCAGCACGACCTCGTGCGAGCCGCCGACGGCGATGTGCCGATTCACGTTCGCCGAGCCGTTCGGAAACGCGCTCGCCACCGAGCTGATGCCGTCGAAGTCGAGGCCGCCGGGCGTCTTCGGCGAGCAGTGGATCTCGCCGCACTCTCCGACCTCCTCGTTCGAGCCGCCGCCTCCACCACCTCCTCCGCCTCCACCGCCGCCATGATTGCCGCCGCCACCAGAGGTGTGGTC
>JAEWJO010000670.1 GCA_023386455.1 Pseudomonadota bacterium
CCGTTCCCGTGTAGGTGAACACGCCGCCGCGCGTGTCCTGAACGAGCCGCGCGCGCCCGTCGAGCTCGATCTCGAGAGAGAGCTCGCCCCAGGGATCGCCCGGGTTGTGCTTGCTTCCGACGCCGTACGAGATGCGGCCCCGCGTCACGCTCATCGAGGGGAGCTTTGCGCGCCGAGTGCGCGGGTGTCAACGCCGGGCCACGGGCGCGAACGGCGTCGTGGCCGGCACGAACGTCGCCTCGACATCGGGCTCGCTGGTGCGGCGCATGCGGAGCTCGAGTCGATCGGCGGTCTCGACGCCCATCGCACCGACGACGGCGCCGATTCGCTGCGCGAGGTCGGTACGCGAGTGAAACGTCCGCCACACGCGTACGAGGTGCTCGCCGGGGATGTTGCGGAAGCCGACGCCGACCTCGTCGAGGATACCGTTCGCGTCGACGGCGATGCGGACCGTCATCGTCGGGTTCCACTTCGTCCAGACCGCCACCGTGTCGGCGAAGTAGGCCTGCTGGCCGCGCGCGACCTGACCGCGGTCGAGGAGGGCGGCGACGACGTCGCGGTCGGTGGTGTCGGCGCCGAGCCGGATGCGGCGTGTGCCGGCAGCCCAGTGATCGATCGCGTGGTCGACACGCGGGGCGAGCGGACCGAGGCGCGTTCGCGTCGCGCGTGCGACGAGGTCGCTCAGGCCGTGCGCTGCGAGGGTCGCGTCGACGTCGCTCGGGGTGCGGTGCTCGATCGAATAGGCCGCACCGGCCGGGCCTTGCAGCGCGGTGACGACCACCTGGCCGGGTGGCCGGATGCAGGCCTTCACGAACGATCGGGCGTCGTCGCCAGACACCTGCTGGGCCGCGCGCGCGGCGCGCTCGATCGCATCCGGATCGCCGGCGTCGAGCACGGTGACGAGCCCGATCGATTCGAGGTCGGAGCCGAGCACGACCTGGACGCCGACGAGGAGCTCGGGACCGAGACCGGCCGTCAGCGGAAGCCACTCTTCCGGCGCACGCCCGAGCAGCTGTGCAGCGGCGCCGAATCGCGCCAGCGGCCATGGCTCCATGAAGGCAACCTATCATGGCGGGACGAGGCACCGGCGCGCGGCGGGAAGACGCTCCGCGAACGACGGCTTCGACGACCTCGCCGCCATCCTGTGAGGCAGAGAACAGGGTCCTTGCACGTCAAGCGCGACTGGCGACTTCGCGTGCATGCGAAGGCTCCCTAACCGCGCGAACGAACTGGCCCCGCGCGTTGTACTGGAGGGGCCACGTCGGTAGCATCTTCCGACCAGGGCTCGGCGGGGATTTGCGCCGAGCGGCGGGTGATCCATGGCTGATCTGTCTGCACTTCTCGCCGTCCTCGAGCATGACCCGGATGATGCGCAGGCCCTCGATGCGCTCGAGTCCGCTGCGCGGAGCGCGCCCCCGGAGCTGCGCGCCAGCAAGTTCGCGTCCGCGCGGAAGCTGCTGTCGGGGCGCGGTCGGCCCGACGCGGTCGTCGCGCTGATCGACGTCGAGCTCGCGGTCACCGACGACAAGAACCGCAAGGCGGATCTGTTCCTCGAGAAGGGCATGGTGCTCGACGGCGAGCTGCTCGATGCGGCCGCCGCCAACATCGCGTATGCGAGCGTGCTCGAGCTGCGCAAGAACGATGCGATGGCGACCGAGGCGCTCGAGGAGCTCGGCGTCGCGGGCGAGAACTGGCAGAAGTTCGCGGCGAAGTTCATCCAGGAAGCGAACGCGTCGACGGATCGCAACCTCGCGACCGGCCTGTACGCGTCGGCGGCGGAGCAGTACGTGCGGTTCGCGCCGGATGCGCCGGAGGCCGAGCAGTACCTGCGCAAGGCGCTCGAGATCGATTCGAAGAACCGCAAGGCGGCGTTCCACCTCGCGCGGCTGCTGCGGCGGGCGAATCGCTGGGAGGATCTCGGCGAGCTGCTCGACGAGCGCGCGGAGAAGTCGGCGGCGGTCGAGGACAAGGTCACGGCACTCGTCTGGCTGTCGGAGATCGCGCGCGATCACCTCGGCAGCGAGTCGCGGGCGGACCGTGCGCTCAAGCGCGTGCTCGCGCACGATCCGGCGCACCCGCGCGCGCTGCGCTACGTGACGGATGCGGCGGCGGCGGCCGGTGACTGGCCGGGCGTCGTGCAGGCGTACCAGGCGGCGCTCAAGGCGCGTCGCGAGGGCGACGACCTCGGGATGCTGCTCCAGATCGCGATGGTGTTGTGGAAGCACCTGACCGAGCTCGAGCAGGCGGAGGAGTACTTCCGACGCATTCGCAAGATCGAGCCGGCGCATCCGGCGGCACTCGACTTCTATCGCGCGTACTACGCGGCCAAGGGCGAGAGCGGCAAGCTGATCTCGCTGCTGAAGAGCGTCGAGAAGGGCACGCCTCGCGCGCGCAGCGACAGCGGCGAGAAGTCGATCTCGTTCGAGATCGCGGAGCTCGCCGAGGCGCAGAACAACCCCGAGAAGGCGATCGAAGCGTACAAGCAGCACCTTCGTCAGGACCCGTCGTCCGTGAAGGCGCGCAGTGCGCTCGCCCGCCTGTACCGGCGGACGGAGAAGTGGAACGCGCTGCTCGACCTGATGAAGGACGAGATCGAGAAGCTGCCCGAGGGTGATGTCGCGGGCCGCGTCGCGCGCTACTTCGAGGTCGTCGAGGTGTATCGCGATCGGCTGCGCCTCGACGTGATGGTGATCAACACCTATCACGCGATCCTCAAGCTCGATCCGGACAACCAGCGTGCGACCGACGAGCTCGCCGCGAAGTTCCGCGCGCTCGGCCGGTGGAACGATCTGATCGCGATCCTGACGAAGAAGTCCGAGGCCCCGGGCGTGCCCGACGCCGATCGCGTGAAGCTCCTGCGCGAGGTCGCGGATCTGTGGTCGGAGCGATTCGGCAACTTCGCGAACGCGATCAAGCCGCTCGAGCGGATCGCCGAGCTCGCGCCGACGGATGTCGAGGCGGTCGGCAAGCTGAAGGAGATCTACACGAAGCGCCGCCAGTGGCGGCAGCTGATCGATCTGCTCGCCAAGGAAGCGTCGACGCTTCCCGCCGAGGACAAGCGGGCCAAGCAGGGTGAGATGGCGCGGCTCGCGGCCGAGCGCCTCGGCGACACGCGGCTCGCGATCGAGATCCACAACCAGATCCTCGCCGACGTGCCGGATGCGCCCGATACGCTCGCCGCACTCGCGGCGCTGTACGACCGCGAGAAGCGGTGGCTCGCGTTCGCCGAGATCCTGCACCGTCAGGTCGCGGCGCTGCGCGCGCAGAAGAGGAGCAAGGAGGCGATCACGCTCCTCGAGAAGCTCGGCCAGGTCTACTCCGAGCGCCTCGCGGCTCCGCAGCAGGCGGCCACGGCGTGGAAGGAGATCCTCGACTTCGAGCCGAACCACGCGAAGGCGCTGCGCACGCTTCGCGAGCTGTACGCGGTGGCCGGTGACTTCGCCGGTCTCGAGCAGCTCTACGCCAAGCTCGGCCAGGAGGAGGAGCTCGTCGAGGCGCTGCTCGCGATCGCCGATCGCATCGACGCCAAGGCGACCCGCCTCCCGCTCGTCGAGCGCGCGGCCCAGCTCGCGCAGAAGCGGGCGGAGAACGCGAAGGAGGCCCAGGCCGCGGCGATGCTCGAGAAGGCGCGCCAGGTCTGGGAGCGCGTGCTCGCCGTCGAGCCGACGCACGTCGGAGCCGCCGCCGCGCTCGCGCCGATCTACACGAAGCAGGAGAAGTGGGCGCGCCTCATCACGATGCTCGAGATCGAGCTCGGCGCGCTGCACGAGGTGCCGGCGCGGCTCGCGAAGATCGCGGAGATCCGTCAGCTCGTCGAGCGCCGGCTGTCGTCGCGAAACCTCGCGTTCACGTGGACGATCCGCGCGTTCGATCTCGATCCGAACAGCGAGCAGCTCTACACGGACGTGCTGCGCCTCGCGAGCGAGGCCGAGCAGTGGCGCGAGGTCGTCGCCGCGTTCGAGCGGGCGATCGCGGGCGGCACGCTCGCCGAGCCGGTGCGGCTCAAGCTGTTCCGGGAGCTCGCGAAGATCGCGAGCAAGCGCCTGGGCGACGCCGAGAAGGCGCGCGGATACCACCGCCAGGTGCTGCAGCTCGCGCCCGAAGACCGCGATGCCGAGGCCAACCTCGAGGATCTCGCGCATCAGGTCGCCGACTGGGGCGATCTGCTGACGTCGTATCGCAAGCGCGCCGCGCGCGAGACCGAGACCGCGGCGAAGGCGAACCTCCTCATGGAGATCGCGGCGCTGCAGGAGCAGAAGCTCGTCGATCTCGACGGTGCCGCGGCGACGTATCGCGAGGTGCTCGCACTCGCTCCGACGCACCTGAAGGCGTTGCGCGCGCTCGCGCGACTCGACGAGGCACGCGGCGACTGGGACTCGCTTGCCGAGGTCCTCGCCGAGGAGCTGAAGCAGACGCCCGATGGCCAGCCTCGTTACGACCTGCTGATGCGCGTCGGCCAGATCGAGGAGATGAACCTCGACGCGCCGGCGAACGCGCTCGATTACTACCGCGACGCGCTCGCGATCCCGGCGCTCGGCGGCGGCGCCCGGCCCGAGGCGCTCGATGCCATCGCGCGGATCGTGCTCGATGCGAAGGCGGCCGCGACCGTCGAGCCGAAGGACCGCCAGGCGGCGGCGCGGCAGATCCTGCCGCATCTCGAGCTGGCGCACGCGGCCGCACGGCAGGCGGCGACGCTCGAGGTGATCCGCACCGGCGAGGACACCGGGACCGCGGAGAAGATCGAGATCGATCGCAGCCTGATGCGCATCTATCACATCGACCTCGGCGACCCGGGCGCTGCCTGGGTGGCGGGCCTGCGCGTGCTGCGCGCCGAGCCGGCCGATGCCGACGTTCGCGGCTCGCTGGCAG
>JAEWJO010000728.1 GCA_023386455.1 Pseudomonadota bacterium
CGACCGAGGCCGCGCCGATTCCCACGCCGGCCGCCGAGATCAGCGTGCACACGGGCCGCCGCTTCAACTTCACCGGCCGCGGCCGGTGGAGCGCCAACATCGCGAACGGAGCGAAGGGCGGCGAAGGCTGGTCGTCGTGCGGCTCGTGTCACCCCGACGGTCTCACCGACAACGTGACGTGGGTGTTCGGCGCGGGCCCGCGCCAGACGACGTCGCAGGACGGCTCGTTCTCGCACGGCCCCGGCCTGCAGAAGCAGCGCATCTTTAACTGGACCGGCATCTTCGACGAGCACCACGACTTCGAGCGCAACACGCGCGACGTCTCCGGTGGTCTCGGCGCGATCACGAAGGCCGCGACGCCCGCCGACTGCAATCAGCTCGACAAGGAATCGCCCGTCGACATCGCCGCGATCGGCGGTCTCGGCAAGCCGCTGAAGGAGGTCATGGACGACGCCACGCTCGCGACGTGCGGTCACAAGGACTGGGACGACATCGACAACTTCGTGAAGTCGGTGCAGCCGGTGAGGGCGAAGAAGACGATCGACGCCGGTGCCGTCGCGCGCGGTCGCCAGCTGTTCGTCGACGGCGGCTGCGCGAAGTGCCACGGCGGTGCCGGCTGGACGGTGTCCCGCCGATTCCTCGAGCCGCAGGCCGCGAAGCAGACGCAGCTGACGACGACGCCGTTCACGATCCCGACGTTCTTCCCGCAGACGTGGATGTACAACGCCGACCAGGCCGCGACGCCGACGAAGCGCAGCCACATCTCGGGGCAGCCCGCGATCCCGCAGGATGCGACCGGTCCCGCGGAGGCAAGCGCGGTCGCGATCGCGCAGTTCGCGTGCTCGCTGCGCAACGTCGGTAGCTTCGGCGTGCCCGGCAACGACGCCGCGACGAACGCGCTCGAGCTGCGTCCCGGCACGGGCGGCCGCGCCGAGGGCCGCGCCGGCTTCAACGTGCCGTCGCTCTACGGCCTCGCGCTCGGCGCACCGTACCTGCATCACGGCCAGTCGCCGTCGCTGTCCGACCTGTTCACGAACACCGCGTGGTCGTTTCACACCAACGCCGGTAACGCGAACTTCAGCCTCGCGATCGCGGATGCAGCGAAGGTGAACGACCTCGCCGCGTTCCTCGTCTCGATCGATGCGTCGACGCCGGAGATCGCGGTGCCGACCGATGCAGGCACCGGGCAATCGTTCGACGCCTGCCCCGTGTCGTTCTGAGCGCCGAAAACGAGCAACGCCCCCGGCGGCAAAACCGGGGGCGTCCGTCGTCCGGAGACTACGAGTACGCTACTAGTACCAGTTGAGGCCGACGCCGACGGTCCCCGACGTCACGCGATCGTCGAGCCCGTTGTACGAGCCCTGGATGAGGCGGCCCTGCAGGTCGACGGCGAAGTTGCGCGCCGACAGCAGCTCGAAGCCGATCGCACCCATGATCGCGCCGCCGCTGCCGACGTCGTAGACGAAGTAGTAGTCGTCGGCCTGCAGGTGCGCGAAGCCGATGCCGCCCTTGATCCAGAGCTGCGGCGTCAGCCAGTACTGGCCGGCGATCATCAGCACGTTCTGGCTGAGGATCGTGTCGCCGTCGTACGCGTCCGAGTGAACGGTCTGCGCGTTGACCTGCACTTCACCCATCAGCGCGAAGCGCGGCGTGAGGAAGCCACCGATGTGACCGTCTGCTTCGACGGCCACCGGGTTGTAGTCGCAGTTGTTGCAACTCGTGATCGCGCTGCCGTCGTCGTGCATGCCGCCGAGGCCGATGCTGAAGCCCCACGCGAGGCGACCGGTGCGGTTGTGGAAGCCACCCGGGAGCTGCTGCTGCTGAGGCTGGTTGTAGTAGCCCGGGCCGCTGCCACCGTAATACCCCTGCGCAGCCGCGACGCCCGGGACGACCATCATCGCGAGCACGAGAAGAGATTTGATAGGCTTCATGGCCTGCCAATCATCGCAAGTCCGGGGCCAGCGCGCGAGCCCGCAAAACCACGGAAATTCGGCCCCTTGGCTGGTCGGGCCGCAGGAACAAACGTTCACAGCTGGCGCGAAACCACTACGGTGACCGGGGTCACGCGGCGATTCGCTACACGACGACTTCGAGCAGCTTGTCGATCGCCTGGCGCGCGCGCCGGACCTCGCCGGTCATCGTCACGCACGGCACGTTCCGCGCGGAGAACAGGCTCTCGACGAGCGTCATCGCCGCATCACCCTGGAGCCAGCCCGCGTCGATCAGCACCGCGTCGGCGGGACGCGCGTCGGCGTTCGCGAGCTGCACGAGCGCGCCCGGATCGGTGCCGCCGACGACGGCGTAGCCGCAGCTCGAGAGCCCGGCCTGCAGCTCGGCCAGTCGCGCGGGCTCGGCGCCGATCAGCACGCGCTTGTCGGCGCGCCGCTCGATGCGCGACAGGAACGAGAGCCAGCGCAGGCCGTCGGACTCGCTCATCTCGACGATCGTCAGGCCGAAGCCGGGCGCGAGCCCGCATGCCTTCGCCTCGGGCGCGGTGATCTGGCGGACGACCTTCGCGCGACCGGCGACCGGCGCGGAGCCGTCGTCGAGCACGACCGAGAAGTTCATCATCGTGTCGAGGTCGAGCGCGACCGCCGGCTTCACGAACATGCCGCCGGTCGAGATGTCGAGCGCGACCGCCTTCACGGCACCCTTCGCCGTGCCGAGCGCGATCGGCCACTCGACCGGATAGCGACGTGTCGAGCGCGCCGGCGGCGGCTTGATCGTGACCTTCGCATCGCGCGCAGCCGTCAGCAGCCCGGTCAGCTGCTTCTTCGAGACGTCGTCGAGCTCGAACGCGACCGAGAACGTCGCCGCCCCCGATTGCTGCGCCTCGCGCAGCGACGACACCTTGCCCACCGCACCGCGCACGAGCGCGCGATGACTGCCGTACGTCAGCGCGATGTCGACGCGATCCTGCAGCCGCGGCAGTGCACCGGTCAGCAGCGCCGCGCCCTTGAGGCTCAGCGCGCCGACGCGCACCGGCACCCAGCGGCCACTGCGCAGGTAGCGCGCGTAGATCATCGTCGGTGACGTCTTCGCACCCGGCGACGCGTACGGCTCCGCCATCGGCGGCGGCGACGCCTGCCGCTCCTGGTTCAGCACGCGGTGCGCGACCTCGGGCGGCATCTCGACCGTCTTCAGTCGCTCGGCCGCGCGGATCACGTGGCGCGACGTGCGCTCCGTCGGCGGCGGCAGCGGCGGATCGACGATGACCGCGGTCTCCTGCCGGCGCGGCGGCGGCGGTGGCTCGGGACCATTGCCGAGCAGCGACGGCATGCTGCCCTTCGCGAGCGGCGTCGCCCGCACCGTCGGCTTGGGCGCGCGCCCGGCCTTCGCGAGCGACTCGATGTCGTCCCGCGTCCCCTTCGCGGTGACGAGCATGATCGGATCGTCGGTGTCGCCGCGCGGCTGCACCGTGCGCGCTGCCGCCGGAATCGGCGGCGGATGCGGCGACGGCACGCGAACCGGCGCGTGTCGCGCGTCCTTGATCTTGCGCACGAGCTCCGTCAGCGCACCGACGGCGTCGTGCTTCGAGGTCACGCGGATCGTGCAGCGCGGGAGACGCTCGGCGAGAAACCGGACGCGCTCGCCTTCGGACAGCTCCGCCGGCTGCACCATGCCGACCTCGGCGAGCAGCGCGACGTTGACGACGTAATCGAGCTTGCTCGCACCGAGGACGTTCGCGTCGTAGACGAGATTCAGCAGCGCCTGATCGCACGTCGGATCGTAGTACGCGACGATCGCGTTCACCGTCGGTGCGGTCGGCGCATCGAGCGGCGTCAACGCGCGGATCCAGTGCCCGAGTCGCTGGCGCGGCTGCTCGATCAACAGGAACGCCTCCACCAAGGGCGTCACATCGGTGGTCAGCATGGACAACCACGCGCGTAGGAGCACCGCCAATGCCACCCCGCCCGGGTGCGATCCGCCTTACGGCCAAAGCGCGATCGTGCGGGGATCCTTACGCACACCGTGCGGGTGCGAGACACTCCAATCGTGGTATCCGGACCATGGCAAACGTGGCACAAACACCACACTCAGCCCGGATTTCTTGCTCAAGTGCTCGTCCCCCCTAAAGTATCGAGGATATGAAATCGGACGATCGGGGTGGGTATCGCCTGCCACTACTGCCCCTGCGCGACATCATCGTCTTCCCGCACATGGTCGTGCCCCTGTTCGTCGGACGCGACAAGTCGCTCTCGGCGCTCGAGGACGCGATGGCGGGAGACAAGCAGATCCTGCTCGCGGCACAGCGTCGCGCGAAGACCGACGACCCGACGGAAGACGACATCTTCGGCATCGGCACCGTCGGTCACATCATCCAGCTGCTGCGCTTTCCCAAGGGACCGGTGAAGGTCCTCGTCGAGGGTCGCGCGCGCGCTCACATCCGCGGCTTCCACCAGATCGATCCGTTCTTCGTCTGTGACGTCGACGATGTCGAGGAGCCCGACGAGGACGCGTCCGAGATCGCGGCGCTCATGCGCTCGGTGCAGGACGTGTTCGAGGACTACGTCAAGCTCAACACGCGCATCCCGCCCGAGATGCTCGTCAGCGTCCGCACGATCGAGGAGCCCGGTCGCCTCTCCGACACGATCGTCGCGCACGTCGCACTCAAGCTCAAGGACAAGCAAGAGCTCCTCGAGACTCCATCACCGGCCAAGCGCCTCGAGCGCCTCGGCGAGCTGATGCAGGGAGAGATCGAGATCCGTCAGGTAGAGAAGAAGCTGCGCACTCGCGTCAAGAAGCAGATGGAGAAGCAGCAGAAGGAGTACTACCTGAACGAGCAGATGCAGGCCATCCAGAAGGAGCTGGGTGACCGCGACGAGTTCAAGAACGAGCTCAACGACCTCGAGTCGAAGATCAAGTCGAAGAAGATGACCAAGGAGGCAAAGGACCGCTGCCTCAAGGAGCTCAAGAAGCTGAAGCAGATGTCGCCGATGTCTGCCGAGGCGACCGTCGTCCGCAACTACCTCGACTGGGTCATCGCCCTGCCATGGGACGACAAGACCGAAGATCGCCACGACATCAACGAGGCCGAAAAGATCCTCGAGGCCGAGCACTACGGCCTGAAGAAGGTCAAGGAGCGCATCCTCGAGTACCTCGCCGTCCAGGCGCTCGTCCCTCGCCAGCGCGGCCCGATCCTCTGCCTCGTCGGCCCGCCCGGCGTCGGCAAGACCTCGCTCGCGCGCTCGATCGCGCACGCGACCGGCCGCAAGTTCGTCCGCCAGTCTCTCGGCGGCGTACGCGACGAGGCCGAGATCCGCGGCCACCGCCGCACGTATATCGGCGCCCTCCCCGGCAAGCTGATCCAGTCCCTCAAGAAGACCGGCTCGAACAATCCCGTCTTCCTCCTCGACGAGATCGACAAGATGTCGATGGACTTCCGCGGCGACCCCGCGTCCGCTCTCCTCGAGGTCCTCGACCCCGAGCAGAACAACACGTTCAACGATCACTACCTCGATCTCGACTACGACCTGTCCGACGTCATGTTCATCACGACGGCGAACCAGCAGCACGCGATCCCACTCCCCCTCCAGGATCGCCTCGAGATCATCGAGCTCCCTGGCTACACCGAGTGGGAGAAGGTCGCGATCGCGAAGCAGTACCTGATCCCGAAGCAGGCCGAGAACAACGGCGTCAAGGACCTCCCGATCACGTGGACCGACGAGGCGCTCACCGCGATCATCCATCGCTACACCAAGGAAGCGGGCGTCCGTAACTTCGAGCGCGAGATCGCGACCGTCTGCCGCAAGATCGCCAAGGAGTGGCTCGCCGGTGGCCGCACCGCGAACCAGGCGTTCGAGGTCACGTCCGAGAAGCTGCCCGCGTGGCTCGGCGTCGAGAAGTACCGCGAAGCTCGCCGGGAAAAGGAAGACGAGATCGGCCTGGCCAACGGCCTCGCCGTCACCGCCTTCGGTGGCGACCTCCTCACCGCAGAAGTCACGATCGTCCCTGGCAAGGGCAAGCTGACGCTCACCGGCAAGCTCGGCGAGGTCATGCAGGAGTCCGCGCAGGCGGCGATGTCCTATCTCCGCTCGCGTGCCGGCACGTTCGGCCTGTCCAACGACTTCCAGAACAAGACGGACATCCACGTCCACTTCCCGGAAGGCGCGATCCCCAAGGACGGCCCGTCCGCCGGCATCACGATGGCGACCGCGATGGCGTCCGCCCTGCTCCGCATCCCGGTCCGCCAGAACGTCGCGATGACGGGCGAGGTCACCCTCCGTGGCCGCGTCCTTCCGATCGGCGGCCTCAAGGAGAAGATCCTCGCCGCCCACCGCGCCGGCATCACCACCGTGCTCGTCCCCGACGAGAACACGAAGGACCTGAAGGACGTGCCCGAGTCCGTCCTCGCGCAGCTCGTCGTCCACCCCGTCAAGCACATGGACGAGGTCCTTCGCTACGCGCTCGCCCACCCGCAGCCGGAAGAGTTCCTGCGCGAGCCGTCGAGTGTCGTCGACTGGCGCATCGTCGAGACGATGCCGCCGACCGATCCGCGAGACGCGCACTGACCGCGTCGCCGGCGCAATCCGCGGCCGAACCAGCGGTAACTGGTAAGGAACGAGCATCCGGACGCCTAGCCACCTTGACAGCCGGCGCCCGGCCGACTAAACAACCTTCCCTCGGAAGCGGGCGAATAGCTCAGCGGAAGAGCGTCGCCCTTACAAGGCGGTGGTCGCAGGTTCGAACCCTGCTTCGCCCACGTTGAAAACTAGTGTTCCTGGAGCGGTAGTTAAGTCGGTTATAACGCCGGCCTGTCACGCCGGAGGCCGCGGGTTCGAGTCCCGTCCGCTCCGCGACTTAACCCACGAGATTCAAACGAGTCTCGTGGGTTTTTCGCATCTCGCTGCCACGTGGCTGCCACGCCGAGTGCCGCTCGCCGAGCATCGCGAGGATCCGGAGGTCCGGATCGGTTTCGCGTGCGCCCGCTTTCAACACGGGCGGCGGGATCTCGCGGCGGTGTTGTTCCGCGAGGTGCACGTACAGCATCGTCTCGTCGACGCGCTTGTGGCCCATCCAGGTCATGAGCCGCCACGGGTTCACGCCGAACGTTGCGGCGTGCGTTCCGAAGCTGTGCCGTAGCCGGTGCCATCCCGACTCCGGCAGACCTGCCTTGCGGCAGACCCGCTCCATCAGTCGCTTCACGACGTTCTCTTCGTGCTTCGCGCGGCCGGTCTCACCACGACCGATGTGATCGAGCACCACGTAGCCTTCGCGCACGACATCCATCGCGCGCAGTGCCTCGTAGAGCGTGACCGTCATCGGCACGGTTCGACGCGTCCGGCCTTTTGGCGTGCCGGTGATTCCGCGCCGCATCTGCTGATTCACGGTGACGGTCTTCGCCACCATGTCCACGTCCTCGCGCCAGCGCAGCGCCTTGATCTCGCCCACGCGTAGCCCGGCTTCACCAGCCAGACACACGGCAACGTAGATCGCGTGACCCTCTTGCTTCGCAGCGGCGAGAATTCGAGCGTACTGCTCGAGCTCCCACGCTTCGATCTCCGGACGCTCGACCTTGAACAGACCGATCTTGCGCGGAGCGGTGATCAGCCCGACGTCATCCGCGTAGCGGAGCGCCTTGCTGAGCACAGCGAGGATGTTGTTGATGCGCTTCTTCGAGAGTTCCTTCCCGAGCAGCTTCGCGCGGAACCGGTTGATCGCACCGACATCGATCTCGTCGAGCCGCTTCGCGCCGAACTCCGGCTCGAGGTGGATCTTCATGATCGATTGCTTCGATTCGACTTCGCTCGGTTTGTTGTCCTGCGCTTTCACGTGCTCGAGCCAGAACCGTCCATGGAACCAGTCCTTGAACGTCGGGAGCCTCTTCTCGTCCGCCTCCTTCTTTGCCTCGGCGCTTCCGGCCAACGCTTTGCCCGCGAGGGCAGCGGCGACCGCACGGCGCTCTGCTTCATTCGCACCGATCTTCGATTGAGCGAGGTCCTGATACGGACCGGGAACACCCGGCGTACCGAACACGCGCTCTTTCGTTCCATCGGCGTGCGCGACGGTGGTTCGGAAGAACCACCGACCAGTTCTTGAGTCACGACGGCTAGGCATCTCTACTCGCCTTCCTTCGCGACCTGCCATGACGTCGACAACCATGACATGACCGCGACGCGGCTGAAACGGATCGCCTTGCCCAACCGACGGTGTGGGATCCCGTTTCGAGCGACGAGCGCGTAGACCGTGTTGCGACCGACGCGCAGCAAGCTGGCAACCTGTGGCACGTCGAGCACGTCGGCTTCGTCGATGATCGTCGGGTCCGACATGACTACGCCGCCTCGGAGCGCGCCGTCGGTGGTGCCGGCGTGAACGCGTCGTGGTGCTCGACTAGCTTCCACGCTGCGAGATGCGGGCGCGGATCGACGGGCACGAAGCGACGATCGCGATCACGCTCCCACAGCTCGAAGTGCAGGTGTTTGAACGCGTCCGGCTCGGGCGCGCCGACGTAGCCGATCGTGTCGCCCGCGCGAACGTATTGCGCACGCGGACGATGGAGGTCGGTGCGAATCGCGACGACGGCCTGGAGGTTCGCGTAGTGCGAGGCACAACCGTTGCCGTGGTGGATGATGAGTCCGAAGCCGTGCCCCAGCCGGCCGGCGAACGCGATCTCGCCGTCGTCGATCGCGAGGGCCGACGTCATCGCCGGCATGAGATGGGTCGCAGTGCCGTACGGCGTGCCGATCGGGCAGCTCGCGATAGCGTCGATGGGGTCGAGGCGCGGATATGCGAGGTCGACGCCACGCAACTCGGCGCAACGGTCCTCGAGCACGACCGGTGCGCGACCATTGATCGCGGCGAGCGGCCACACGCGCGTCGTGCTCTGCGTGATCCGGATCGGCGGGCGACGGAACTTCGCGAACCGTGGAGGATTGAGGGCGAGCGAGATGTCGTCCATGGCTACGCCTCCTCGCGAGAACGTCCGCGCCGCAGCAACAGGATCGCGCCGACCACGCCCGCACCGATCAAGATCGGAGTTCCGGCACCGGAGAACAGTCCTTTCCCTGCCGCGTTGACGACACGGCCCGCTGCCTGCGCGGTGTCGGCGATCGCATCGGCGCCCTTACCCGCGACGGTCTTGATCGTGTTGGGCAGGTTGACGACGCTGTCCTTGATCGCGTCCTTTGCCATGTCCCACTTGCTCGGCGCTTCGTCGGCGACGGCGATGTGAACCGCGGTGTCCCAGAGGCAGCGCCAGTACCGATTGTTCTCCGGGTACAGGAGCGTCGGGTTGCCGTAGAGCGCGTGCTTGGCGACGTCCTTCATCAAGCGGTCCCACCGCTTCTCGATGCCCTCGTGGCCGAACACCTCCTTCACGTCTTCGAGTTGTTTGCCCCAGTAGCCGGCGAGCGCGAGCACGTCGAGGTTCGTGGAGCGCGGGATCTTCTTCTTCGGACCGCCGGTGCCGTAGGAGCTCTCGTCGTACGGCAGCGGGTCCTGCTCGTCGAAGCCGCGCAGCTCGAAGAGGTGCTTCTGATGCGCGTTGAAGAGATAGTCGAACGTACGAACGTTGTCGAAGTGCTTGAACGGTCCGTCGGGGACGTTGCGCGGTGTCTCGGTGCTGATGATAGAGAGCAGCGCGTTCCACGCGCGCATCGTCGGCGGGCGCAAGACGAGGTTATCGAGGTGGAGCGCGACGTCTTCGAGCGTCGCCCAGAAGGTTCTGTTGTTGATGTACGTGTCGTGGAGACCCTCGAGCGCGTCACGCTGGATGTCGGCGAGCGTCGCGCGCCAACGTTTCACGATACGTGGTACGGCGTGGGCGCGGATCGCCGGAGTGAACGTGGCCGCGATCGCCGCGACCTGCTCACCGGTCGTTCGCGGCCATCGCGTGCCGTCGTCCAGCTCGACCGATCCGCGATCGGCGAATGCGCGATGGCGAAGCGCGAGATAGCCATCTAACCAGGTCGCGATGGTCATCATGGCTTCTTCGCGATCTTGGTGTTCGGCTTGGTGGCGCCGCTCGGCAACGCAGGCCTGACGGGAACGCGCAGTCCGCGCGGAGGGTCGACCGTGGGCGCGGGTTGAGCGTCGCGCTCGGCAGCGATAGTCGTCAGACGCGCGATCATGAGATCGAGCATCTGGTCGACCGACACGCGCGAGGTCACCGCGGGCAGCGGCGTTCCCGGCAACATGATCGGCTTACCCGGCTCGGAGCCGAGTGCCGCCATGATCGTGCGGCACGCCTGCACGCCGGTCGCCTTCTGCTCGGCGCTCGCGTCGCTGGCGACGGCCACGCGAATCGCTTCGATGAGGTCTTGCATGGGATCCTTTCAAAACGGGACTTCGTCGGTCGCCGCGTCGGGCTGGCCGATCTGGTTGTCGCGAGGCCGGAGCCGCGCGATGACGCGCATCTCTTCGTCCAGTGCGTCGTCGGGAGAAGTGAGCCGCACCGCAACTTCGACGTCGGCGCGCGGATACGTGAGGCCGGGATCGGCGCCTTCGGCAAACTGGCCGCGCCAGAAGCCCTTGTAGCGGCGCCAGGTCTGAAAGTGGCGCGTGAGGGTGTCGTACAAGCGTCCTGCCGACGAACCGACGTACAGACACTCGTGCGTGTCGGCGTCGCGGATCACGTAGACGCCCGCCTCGCCTTTCAGCGCGCGAACCCAGTCCGGATACGCTTCGCCGCGCTCGCCGACGCGGCGATACGCCGTCATCGTGCCATTGCGCATCGCCGGTGCGGACGCGACGAGCGTCGGAGACCACGGCACGGAGATGCGCGTCCACGCGTCGAAGTACGGCGTTGGATCGACGGCACCGGTGCGCTTGCCGCCTTTCCACAGCTCGAAGTGGAGATGCTTGAGGTGCTCCGCGTCGGTCGGGGCCGCGCCGATCGTGCCGAGTGGTTGCCCCGCTCGGACGGTCTCGCCGCGCTTCACGGCGAGCGTCGTGAGGTGCGTGTAGTACGTCGCCCAGCCGATCGGGTGCTGGATGATCACGCTGTACCCCATCGGGGTCATGTCCGCGAACGACACCGTGCCGGCGCCAGCGGCGAGCGCGGAAATGCCGTCGGGCATGAAGAACAGCGGCGTGCCATTCGTCGTCTTCGGCGGGAACACGGCGATCAGATCGCGTGCGTCGCGGCGACGGAACATCAGGTCGACGCCGAGGTGCTGGTGTGGCTCGGTCGCGCGGAACTCATTCGACACGACGACGGGACGATCAGCGAGCGTCGGCACCGGCACGACCCAACCGGCGAACGACGACGATGCTCCCACTGGCGCGACCTTCCGCGAGCGTCGCCACAGGAGCGCGCCAGCGATGCCGCCACCGACGACGAGAAGCCCGAGTGAGCTATCCCGCATCACCGCGCTCCACGGCGGTTGAGTAGCCGGACAATGCGTGCGGCTAGCTCGTCCGTCTCGTGCGGCGACAGCGCGTAGC